>NZ_CP095062.1 GCF_022921055.1 Hymenobacter volaticus | reverse complement strand
GGAAGTGCTGCCCGGCGACAAAGCCGGCAAGGTAAAGGAACTGCAAGCCGAAGGCCGCGTGGTAGCAATGGTTGGCGACGGTATCAACGACGCGCCCGCATTGGCGCAAGCTGATATTGGACTTGCTATTGGCTCGGGTACTGATGTAGCGATGGAAGCTGCTGGCATCACGTTGATGCGCTCCGACCTGAACGGAGTGGTGACGGCCATCGAATTGTCGCGCCAAACCATTCGCACCATCAAGCAGAATCTATTCTTCGCCTTCATCTATAATATCCTCGGCATTCCCATTGCGGCGGGGCTACTGTACCCCGTGTTTGGCTGGCTGCTCTCACCCATGCTGGCGGCTGGCGCTATGGCGCTAAGCTCGGTGTCGGTGCTAACTAATTCGTTGCGCCTACGCGCGTTCGCCAATCGTTAATTGTTCTGCCTCATGGATACAACTGAAATCATGGTGACGATTGGCGGCTTGGTGCTGGCTGTGTTGTTCGTGTGGTACTTTTTCTTTTCGGAGCGCCAAACGGCAGCAGCGGTTTCCTCTTCTGGCGGCGTGCAGGAAGTGGCGGTTACGGTGAAGGGTGGCTACTCGCCGGCCGTAATTGAAGTAGAGCGCGGCAAGCCCGTGCAGTTAAGCTTTTACCGCGACGAAGAAAACAGTTGCTCGGAGGAACTGCTAATGCCTGACTTCAGCGTTCGCCGCGACCTACCGGCCTTCAAAACTACACTGGTAGAATTGCTGCCGCAGCAAGCCGGCACCTTCGAGTTCACCTGCGGCATGGGAATGCTGCGGGGCCGCTTAGTAGTGAAATAGACTGCTGCAACAATGCCCGAGTAAACTTTTCGCAGTTCAGCTTGCTAACCCAACGGACCGTTAGATTGGGGGTGACACTTGGTAGTCAGTTTTAGTACTGATAGGCGCAGCTATGTCAATATCAGTCACGGCTGGCCCCTCGCAGATGCAAGCTGTGGCACGATCAACGCCTCAGGTTGGTCTACCTATAACAGCAGCCTTTCCTTTTATTGTATCGGTATGATGGGTGCAGGAAACACCTACTTATGAATAGGCATAGCAAGGAATAGTAGCGACAATGGGATAGAGCTAAGAATAGTTATGCTGTAGCATAGGAATAGCGGCAATCAAGTAGGGAGTGCGAAGTAATAGTGCTAGTTTAGTGGCTTCTACTATCTCTGTTCTTTATGCTCCGGGTTATTGTCAAGCGGACTATAGGTATCAACACAGGTCTGCTTAAGCCTGATAAAAAAGCTGAGGCGTTTTACGTGGCTCAAATCAAGAAGAAGCTGCAGGATGTGCAATGCACAGCCCACGGCACCCGGCCCCACATTCACTTGCTGCCCGAGCTTGGTGGCTATTCGGTGAGTCTAGAGAATGAGTGCTGTGCGCCGTTCAGTGACTTGTGCCTCCGAAAGCTGCACTAACCTCTTACAAAAAGCACGATTTCTAACTTAGTGTTGAGCAGCCTTTTGTGCGCTGCTACCAGCCGTAACGCCACACGGCGCAAGTCAAAAACAGAAAAACGAGGATTAAGAGAGCCCAGCCAATTTTGTCACTTGTGCGTAGCTCTTGATATACAGGCCGGCGGCGCTTTCGAGAATGAGCCCTCCCAAACATAACCAGTTCTATCTATACGTGAGGCTCGAAGGTAAGAACTCGGTTCTGATACCCCTTACTTAGGATACAACTATTTCTCGGCATTCTACTGTCAGCTGAACAGTAGCCTTGCATAAGGTATGGTGCTATATAGCTAGCCACTTACTCGACGTGGCAGCTGTTTCCGGAAGGCTTTTCAGCCGCGCAAACCTCGATTTATTTCTCCTCTATTGGCCGTGCGACTCGGCTATGTTCTGCATCAGATGTACTAATCTGTACGCTGCTAATTCCTTCTCTCTGCCGCCTGCTACTGTTGCTAAACCAAGACGGTTTCCTTAGCCAGAAAAGCAGGCCATTTGCAAGCATGTGCTATTGAAAGTTTCAACGCTCAACGGCGGTAAGCTGCTGCAGATGCATCGTCCAATTTATGCAGTTATATAGGTAATTGACTATAGCGCTGTCTTGCTTCCAAGGAGGCGTCTACAGAAGGATTTTGGCTTAAACAAGAAAAATTAGCACCTAAAAAATGTACTAATTCTATCATTAAGTTTAAAAAAACATCGAAATATTTACGTCTCTATTGAGGTATTTACAAAAAATATCAGAAAATTTACATCTGAAATTATAGAGTGAAAAGGTAAATGTATCGCTTGATACATCAATAGAGAATAAAGGATACACGCGCATCAACTAGTAAGGAAAGACAATATGAATTACAGCTACTTTCTATCCGAAGAATTGAATTATTCCGCTTGCAACCTTAAGGTTCGGCTTGCTCGAGCCATTTAAATTGTAACTGTCAACGTTCGGCTATCCACCTCAATTTTGCCCTGGATAGTAGCATGATAACTACCGGCTAAGCACGCCCATCTGCTAACGACCGTTCCGTGTTCAAGCAAGCCTACCTAAGTCGTGAAGCCTGCCCTTCCACTTGCATTTCATTCGCCAACCCAAACTGCTGCTGCTATGCGGTTGGCGCATCCAAGCTCGTGCTTGGATGTGTTATCTGTGCAGATGCCGCTAGCCGATTCTCGGCCGCTCATCAAGTGTTTGTCTGCCTACGCAAGCACAACCTACTGCCTTATCACAACTAGTTTCTACTAGTGCTCAGTCGCCTCCAAACTCCACCACCAGAAAACAAATCCTTAGCTGCCTCAAAAGCAAAAGCCTCTTGTAAATCTGCTACCATGAATAGAAAACTTTACTACGGCAAAAGAAGTCTTTACCAGGGGAGCCTTTGGCTGACTTCTTTTCTTTACGTCTGCTTTGGCATTGCCCTTCCGGGGAAGTGCTAGCGCAGTCTTCAGGAAACAAAGGTATAGCCCAGGCTGCCAGCCAAGCGCAACAGAATAAAGCGGCAGCTAACGACAAACCGAAAAAAAATGCGAAGCTGCCAGCTGCACCGCTAATCGGAGCGCGCCTGGCCAATGCACAATACAACTTCTCGTTTTCGCCTAGCGCGCTGAAGGGCGTTACGCTCGAGAACCCCACCTCTCTGCAGTTTGGACCTGACGGCCACCTGTACGTCTCGCAACAGAACGGACTCATCAAGGACTTAACTATTAGGCGCAATGCGGCTAATGATTATACCGTAACGAGTTCAAAAGACATCGACTTAATTAACCTAATTCCCAACCATGACGACAACGGACAGGCCAACCCAGGCGTGACTGTCCGCCAAGTAACGGGCATTTTGGTTAAGGGCACAGCTAGCAGCCCCATCATCTACGTGTCGTCTAGCGACAGTCGCGTTGGGGGTCCCGGCGGCGACCTCAACCTGGACACCAACTCAGGTATTGTCTCGAAATTAACTCGCTCGGGTACTACTTGGAGCAAGGTGGATCTGGTGCGTGGCCTGCCGCGCTCGGAAGAGAACCACGCAGTCAATGGCATGCAGCTCGACAATAATAAGTTGTACCTAGCGGTTGGCGGCCACACCAATGCCGGCTCGCCTTCAGTCAACTTTGCCTTCACGCCTGAGTATGCTCTTTCGGCCGCTATTCTCTCTATTGACCTCGATGCCATAAGTAAATTGCCCGTTAAAGGCACTGGCAACAACTCTTACATATACGATCTGCCTACGCTTGACGACCCTGACCGGGCGAATCTAGCCGATGGCAGCGACCCGTTCGACCCGTTCGGTGGCAACGACGGCTTGAACCAAGCCAAGATCGTGGTCGGTGGTCCAGTGCAGATCTTCTCGCCTGGCTACCGCAACCCCTACGACATCGTCATCACGCGCGCCCGGCGCATGTACACCATCGACAACGGTGCCAACCAGTATTGGGGTGGCTATCCCGAGAATGAAGGGGGTGGCAACGCTACCAACAACTATGTCAACGGCGAGCCGGGTTCCAGTGGCCCTACGGCCACGGAGGATATAGTCAACAACCTCGACAACCTGCACTACATCGGCGACCTCGCCACCTACACGGCTGGCAGTTATTATGGTGGTCACCCCGCTCCTACTCGCGCTAACCCAACCAATGCGGGCCTCTACACCCACGATGGCACCAGCGGCGTGTTCCGCATTAGCAAAATTGGTCCTAACCCCTTGCCCGCCGACTGGCCACCAGTAAGCAAGGCCAATCCTATTGAAGGCGACTATCAGGCGCCTGGAAGCGCTGCTAGCAAATCGTTGCTCACTTTCGAGTCTTCCACCAACGGGTTGTGCGAATACACGGCCTCTAACTTCGGTGGCGCTTTACAAGGCTCCCTGCTGGCTTGTAGCTTCAATGGCGACATCGTGAAGATCTCGCTCACGGCCGACGGCACGAACGTAACCAACCCCTACAACCCAGCTAACAAGGTTAACTCCGACCTTCCATTCGCTTCGGGCTTTGGCTCCACCCCTCTCGATATAACGGCCCAAGGCGACGGCGAGATCTTTGCCGGCTCAGTATGGGCGGCTACCTACGGGGCTAGCGCCATCACTATCTTCGAACCTCAGGACTTCTTGACCTGCTCGGGGGCTTACAACAGCAACGACGACGACCAGGACGGCTACACCAACGCCGACGAGATTGACAACGGTACCCAGCCCTGCTCGGCTGCCAGCAGGCCCACGGACTCCAACAACAACAACATCTCGGACCTCAACGACAACGACGACGACAGCGACGGACTAGCCGACAACAAGGACTTCTTTGCCCTTGACAAAGACAACGGCCTAAGCACGAACTTGCCTATCAAGTACGAGCTGCTCAATAATGGCCCAGGAGGGTTATTTACTGTTGGCTTCACAGGCTTGATGAGCAACGGCGACAGCACCTACTCTGATTTGTACACATATGGTGACATTATCGGAGGCGGAACGGCAGGTATTTTCACTGTCGTAAAGGTGACGGCAGGCGATGCGTTAGGGAATTTAAACACGCAAGAGAACGGTTTTCAGGTGGGTATCAAGTCCACTGGCTCGCCCTTTACTGTGCAGGGGCGAATGCTTGGACCTTTCTTCAACGACAAAGTGCCGCAGGGCTTCCAATCCCAAGGCATTTACCTGGGAACTGGCGACCAAGACAACTACCTCAAGATTGCCTTGGCAGCTAACGGCGGCACAGGGGGCTTGCAGATAGTGCACGAGAATGCTGGCGTACCGGTTACCACCAACTTTGTTTTGCCTGGCGGAGTGCCAAGCACATCGATTGACTTCTTCTTCTCAGTAAACCCTGCCGCAGGAACAGTACAACCCAAGTATGCAATTAACGGTAGCAACACCGTAACCAACCTAGGTAGCCCCATACAACTAAGCGGGGCTCTGCTAGCAACGGTGCAAAGCGGCAAGGCATATGCTGTGGGCTTGATTGCTACCTCGCGTGGCGCATCCATTTTTGGGGCTGGATGGGACTTTATCTACGTCACTGCGGATCAGGTAACCGCTTTAGGTACCTGGAGCCCAGTAACTCCAACCACTGGCGCTTTCACGAACCGTCAGGAAAACGCTTATGTGGGCGCGGGCAACAAGTTCTACTTGCTTGGTGGCCGGGGTACGTTGCCAGTGCAAGAGTACAACCCAGCCGCAAAGGCCTGGGCTACGAAAGCGGCACCACCCGTTGAACTCAGCCACTTCCAAGCCGTAACGTTGGATGGCCTCATTTACGCAATGGGAGCTATGAACGGGACGTATCCGCGCGAAGTCCCCGTTCCGAATGTGTACATCTATAACCCTACTTCCGACAAATGGAAAGTGGGCGGCACCATCCCGCAAGCACGCCGGCGTGGATCGGCGGGTACTGTGACCTACAAAAACAAAATCTACATGGTAGGTGGCATTATCGATGGGCACTGGGCCGGTTGGGTGCCGTGGTTTGACGAGTACGACCCCGCCACGAACACCTGGAAGGCACTTCCAAATGCGCCTCGCTCCCGTGACCACTTCAATGCCACTATCATCGACGACAAGCTGTATTTAGTTGGTGGCCGTCGCTCGTCTGTGTCAACCAACCAGCCCGTAGAACTAACTGTTCCCGAGGTAGACGTGTACGACTTCACGACCGGTCAGTGGGCGACGCTACCAAGCGCGAGCAACTTGCCTACCCCTCGGGCTGGCGCTGCTACGGCCGTATTAGGCACTGAACTTCTCGTGATTGGGGGCGAAAGCAGTCTGGCTGCTGCGCACAAAGAGACGCACTCCCTTGATGTAACGACCAACACGTGGCGCCGGGTGGCCGACCTTCAAACGGGCCGTCACAGCACACAAGCCATTGTCAACAACAGCGGCGTTTATCTTGCTGCCGGGGCTACTACGCAAGGAGGCACCTCGTTGGCTTCCACGCAAGAAGCATTCTACTTCTTTGCTCCTACCACTCCTGGCGGTACTGCCCTAGCGCCAAGCAAGCTGACGGCAGTTGCCACTTTGGACTACGGTTTTCCGGCTCCGAATACCGATAGCACCCGGGTAGTTAAGCTAACGAACACCGATGGCAACCAAGCCATTCTGGTATCGGCTGTTACGCTCAGCGGATCGTCGTCTTTCTCTTACACGACGCCTTCAATACTGCCTGTTGTTGTTCCAGTCGGCAAGACCCTTGATGTGCCCGTGAAATTCAACACAGCTGTTGGGGGCACTCAAACGGCCAAGCTCGTCGTATCCCACTCGGGTGTAGGCGACACGACTGTTACTGCTATTAAAGGAGGTGGAAGAACATCTCCGCTGTTCCGTGTTCGCGCGGGTGGTGATGCTTTAACTACCTCGATTGGGGCTTTCTCGGCCGACCAGAACTTCAACGGCAACGGCAATACGTATTACGCTGGCAATCAAATTGGGGGCACAGAGGACGATGCACTCTACCAAGCTGAACGCTACGGCACGGCCTTCGGCTACGCCTTCCCCGTCAGCAGCGGCCAACAGTACCGCGTCGTGCTCCACTTCGCCGAAATCTACGCCACCACCATCGGCCAGCGCGTCTTCGACGTCTCGCTCGAAGGCAACAAGGTGCTCGACAACTACGACATCTTCAAGAAGGTGGGCACCAACGTGGCCACCACCGAGACCTTCACCACCACCGTGGCCGATGATGTGCTCAATCTCAACTTCAGCTCGCTGGCCGCTGATGGCGGAGTGGACAACGCCAAGGTGTCGGCCATCGAGGTGTATCGGCTCAGCCAGGGCAGCAACCAGCCCCCCGTGGCCAACGCTGGCCCTGACAAGACTGTCTCGTTGCCGGCCACCAGCACGAGCTTAAGCGGCTCAGGCACTGACTCCGACGGCACCATCACCACCTATGCCTGGACCCAGGTGAGCGGCCCGAACACCGCTATTTTCTCCAGCAAAAACGCGGCGGCCCCAACCCTGAACAACTTGGTAGCCGGCTCCTATGTCTTCAGCCTCATTGTCACCGACAACGAAAACCAAGCCAGCACCGCCGACCAAATAACAGTTAAGGTGAATCCGGCCCCAGCAGGGGTGGCAGCTATCTACCGCATTCATGCGGGCGGCCCGGCCGTCTCCACGTCTATTGGCGCCTTCGACAGCGACCAGTATTTCAGCGGCGGCACAGCAGCCGACACCGGCAACCCAATTGCGGGTACTACCGATGATGCGCTGTACCAAACCGAGCGCTGGGGCGCAATGACTTACGCCCTCCCCGTAAGCAACGGTACCTATACCGTCAAGCTCCACTTTGCCGAAGTGTACTGGAGTGCGCCAGGTCAGCGCGTGTTTGACGTGACGGCTGAAGGCACGAAGGTGCTTAGCGCTTATGACATCGTGAAGAAAGTCGGCCAGAACACAGCCACGACCGAAACCTTCACTGCTACTGTGACCGATGGCGCTCTGACCCTGGTCTTCGCCAAAGGAGCCACGGGTGCCGATGAACCCAAAGTATCGGCCATCGAAGTACTGACTACGGGTACGGCCAACGCCGCCCCTGTAGCAAATGCTGGTCCCGATAAGAGTACTATGCTGCCGACAAACAGCGTTATTCTCAACGGCTCGGGCACCGACTCGGATGGCACGGTAGCTAGCTATGCGTGGACGCAGGTAAGTGGCCCGAACACGGCCGTCTTCTCCAGCAAAACCGTAGCAGTCCCTACGGTTAGTGGGCTCATAGCTGGCAATTACGTCTTTAGCTTAATTGTAACCGACAACGCCGGTCTTGCTAGTACAGCTGATCAAGTAGCTGTGACCGTCAGCGCGGCGGCTAACGCGGCACCGGTAGCCAATGCAGGCCCCGACAAAACCGTAACGCTGCCGACCAACACGACTACTCTGGCAGGTTCAGGCACTGATACCGACGGTAGCATTACTACGTATGCCTGGACGCAGGTGAGCGGCCCAAATACCGCTACTTTCTCTAGCACAACTATAGCGGCGCCTACGGTCAGTGGGCTTGTAGCTGGTGCATATGTGTTCAGTTTGATTGTGACCGACAATGCCGGCCTCGCCAGCACCGCCGACCAAGTGACGATAACCGTGAATTCGGTTGCTAACGCGGCACCGGTGGCCAATGCTGGTCCCGACAAAACGATTACGCTACCTACCAACAGTGTATTGCTAACAGGCTCGGGCACAGATGCCGACGGTTCGGTAGCTACCTACGCTTGGACTCAGGTGAGCGGCCCAAATACAGCGGTCTTCACTAGCAAGACCGTGGCTCAACCTACAGTCAGTGGCTTAGTGGCTGGCCCGTATGTGTTTAGCCTCATCGTGACCGATAATGCTGGCCTCGCCAGTACTGCTGATCAGGTGACAGTCACGGTTAACTCTGTAGCTAACGCCGCCCCAGTGGCCAACGCTGGAGCAGACAAGACGATTACTTTGCCGACCAACACCACGACGCTCAATGGCTCGGGTACTGATTCGGATGGCAGCATTACCACGTATGCTTGGACGCAAGTGAGCGGCCCGAATACAGCTGTTTTCTCTAGCACAAGCGTAGCGGCTCCTAGTGTTAGCGGCCTGGTGGCTGGTGCTTACATTTTCAGCTTAGTGGTGACGGACAATGCCGGTTTAGCCAGCACTGCCGACCAAGTAACGGTGACGGTGAATTCCGTAGCTAATGCTACGCCTGTAGCCAATGCTGGGCCTGATAAAGCTATTACACTGCCAACCAATAGCACAACGTTAAATGGCTCGGGCACTGATGACGGCACCATCACCACGTATGCCTGGACGCAGGTAAGTGGGCCAAACACGGCCGTCTTCACCAGCAAAGCCACAGCCGCCCCAACCGTGAGCGGCCTGATAGCCGGCAATTACGTCTTCAGCCTCGTCGTCACCGACAACGCCGGCCTGGCTAGCGCCGCCGACCAAGTGAACGTGACGGTGAGCCCGGCCCCCACCGGGGGTGGCACGCCGGTTTACCGCATCAACGCCGGCGGCCCGGCCGTCACCACCTCGGGCATGGCCTTCGCGGCCGACAACCAGTACGTGAGCGGCGGCTTCCCCTCCGGCGGTGGCTCGGCCATTGCTGGCACTGTGGACGACGTGCTCTACCAGACCGAGCGTTGGGGCACGATGAGCTACAACCTGCCCGTGACCAACGGCACCTACACCGTCAAGCTCCACTTTGCCGAAGTGTACTGGGGCGGGGCGGGCCAGCGCGTGTTCGACGTCTCGGCCGAGGGCACGAAAGTGCTGACGGCGTATGACATCTTCAAGAAGGTGGGCCAGAACACGGCCACCATCGAGACGCTGACCGTCACCGTCACCGACGGCACCTTGAACATTGCCTTTGCCAAGGGCGCCACCGGCGCTGACGAGCCCAAGGTCTCTGCTATTGAAGTATTGACTACTACTGGTCCCGCCAACACGGCGCCAGTAGCCAATGCCGGTCCCGACAAAACCATCACTCTACCGACGAGCAATGTCACGCTGACGGGTTCAGGTACGGACGCCGAGGGCAACCCTATTACCTACGCCTGGACGCAAGTGAGCGGACCGAGCACGGCCGTCTTTACTAGCAAGACGGTTGCTCAGCCCGCGGTTAGCAACTTAGTAGCTGGCGCCTATGTGTTCAGCCTAATTGTGACGGACAATGCTGGTTTGGCCAGTCCTGCCGACCAGGTAACGGTAACTGTTAATGCGGCGGCCAACGTTATGCCAGTAGCCAACGCCGGACCGGACAAGGTGATTACCTTACCTACTAGCAGCACTGTGCTAAATGGTTCGGGTACGGACTCGGATGGTTCCGTTACTACGTATGCCTGGACGCAGGTAAGTGGGCCAAACACGGCCGTCTTCACCAGCAAAGCCACAGCCGCCCCAACCGTGAGCGGCCTGGTAGCTGGCAACTACGTCTTCAGCCTCGTCGTCACCGACAACGCCGGCCTGGCTAGCGCCGCCGACCAAGTGAACGTGACGGTGAGCCCGGCCCCCACCGGGGGCGGCACGCCGGTCTACCGCATCAACGCCGGCGGCCCGGCCGTCACCACCTCGGGCATGGCCTTCGCGGCCGACAACCAGTACGTGAGCGGTGGCTTCCCCTCCGGCGGTGGCTCGGCCATTGCTGGCACTGTGGACGACGTGCTCTACCAGACCGAGCGCTGGGGCACGATGAGCTACAACCTGCCCGTGACCAACGGCACCTACACCGTCAAGCTCCACTTTGCCGAAGTGTACTGGGGCGGGGCGGGCCAGCGCGTGTTCGACGTCTCGGCCGAGGGCACGAAGGTGCTGACAGCGTATGACATCTTCAAGAAGGTGGGCCAGAACACGGCCACCATCGAGACGCTGACCGTCACCGTCACCGACGGCACCTTGAACATTGCCTTTGCCAAGGGCGCCACCGGCGCCGACGAGCCGAAGGTCTCTGCTATCGAAGTACTGACTACTACTAGCACGGCTGCTCGTACCAGCGCAGGTACTAGCTCAGGCACGTTGGCCAATGCATCGACCGCGCAAGCGGCAACGGTGCAGGGCACGACGGTAGCCAACCTAAGTGAACTGGTAGAAGTGTATCCTAATCCGTCAACCGATGGGCGCTACCAAGTGCAGTTGCCCGCCGCTTTCCAAGGGGAGATTAGCTATTCGCTTATCTCTGCGCAAGGTCAGCTCGTCCGCCAAGGCAAAGTAACGCCTACTGGCAGCACGCTCGTGCTCGACTTCTCGCAGCAGATGCCAGCCGAAGGTATCTACCATCTGCAACTGACTACTGATAAAGCACACGCAAAAGTCAAACTCCTGCGCCACTAATCCCCGGCAGTAGGCTGCGCTACGGCAGGTAGATTAGTGGTTGGCTCTCAACTAATCACTAAACTACCTGCCGTTATGCAGTAAGGCCACTCACCAAACTATTACGACCCGCACCGAACCAACATTGGATGTGCCCCTAACCACTTATTCAACCACCAATCAGGTGGGACAAAGGGCCTGCTTATGGATCTTGATTGAGGCAACCTACTTTCCACTACAACACAAGCAATGAGAAAACTATTTACATCATGGGCATTGGTGCATCTGCTAAGCGCCCTGTTGCTGACGTGGCTACCCGCCGCCGCGTGGGCACAAACCTGGACTACAATAGCCCCAACTGGCACCCCCCGCTGGGTGGGGTTTAGTGTGATGATTAACAACAAAATGTATGTGTTTTCGGGCTTCGACAACCCCGAGGTGCATACCACGGCCAAGTGTGAAGTATACACCCCAACAACCAATACCTGGTCGTACATAGCCGATATGCCGTATCCCGTCACCCACGCGGGTATTACTGTGGACGGCACGAAGGTGTATGTGGCTGGCGGATTTTTGGGTGGCCTGGGTGGCGACCCTAACTCCGACCTGCTGCAGATTTACGACGTCAACACCAATTCCTGGAGTTTCGGGCCGAAGCTGCCGACCCGCAGCGGCGGTAACCAGCTGGTACGGGTCGGGCGGAAGCTGCACTCGTTTGGCGGGATGCTGGACGACCGGCAGACTGGTGCTACGGCGCATTATGTACTTGACTTAAGCAACACCGCCGCTGGTTGGACCACTGCGGCGAGCATGCCGGTTCCCCGTTGCCACTTTGCTTCGGCCAACGTAGGCGGCAAAATCTACACGTTTGGTGGTCAGACTGGTCACGACGGCCCAATCGAGGATGTGGATGTCGTGCAGATGTACGACCCCTCTACCGACACCTGGACGCAGCTCAAGAACATGCCCTACGTCCGCTCGCACAGCGAGCCAGGCACTTTTGTGCTGGATGGTAAAGTGACCTTGGTAGGCGGCCGCAGCGGACGTATCAACGGAACGGATGTGGTTTTGAATAGAGTAACCACCTACGACCCAGCAACCGACAGCTGGACCGAGAAAACGCCACTGCCCGTCAACCTATTCGGCCCCGCCGCCGAGGTTATCGGTAGTGAGTTGTTTGTTGCGGATGGCGGCCTCAATCAATCCACCAACCCTCAGACAACTGCCCGCAAGATCGGCTGGACCAGCACGCCAATTAACAGAATCGGTTTCTTGCCAAGCACCCTGAATCTGTCGGCAGCCGTTGGGGCCACGGCTACTAAAGAAGCACTGCTTTGGACCCTGAGCGGCACGCCTTCTTACACCATCGACCCTAGCACTTTACCGGCTTGGCTAAGCGTAAGCCCAACCTCAGGCACCGTCGATTTGCTAGGAGGCACGGAAATCAAAGTCACGGCTACCGCCACTACCGTCGGTTCTTACTCGGCTACGGTTACGGCCAAGGCCGCTGGTTACCCCGATGCTACCCTTACGGTTAACTTCAACGTCACGGCCTCCAAGCCTCAGGTGCTGTATCTGTACGGCAGCATTCCGCCGTCTATTCACGATATGAAGCTGAGTGATACTGGGGACCGAGGCATGTCGCAGTTCAATCAAGTACTGCTCGACGCCGGGTTCAGCACGACTCAAAACTTGGACGCCAGCGTCACCCTTGATGCAGCCACGCTCAACAAATACAAGGTTCTGATTCTGAGCTCCAACAACCGTCGGTTCACGGCCGCGGAGCGCACCGCCGTAGCCAACTGGGTGAATGCAGGTGGCGGCTTGATTGCTTGGTCGGATGCCGCCTTTGGCTGGGAAAACGGAGGACTGAACAGTTCGGAAGGGTCGGTAAGTGACAACGACTTGACCCAACAGTTTGGCATGCAGTTCCTGCACGACAACGGGGCTCCCGTCTTCACCCTCAACCAGTGGGCGGTTAACCACTACCTCAACAAGTTCAACAAGAACGCGGGCGTCACGATAGAGGCGGAAGGCGCAAGCCCGATTCGGACCAGTGCACCAGCTACTATTCTAGCGTATTTGCCTGCCGCTCAGGCGTATCTTAATTCGCAGGACGGAAACATTACCTCGGCTGATGCCGCTTTGGCTGTAGCTAAAGTTGGCCAGGGCCGGGTACTGGGCTGTTTCGACCGCAACGCTTTCTGGAACAACGGGGAAGGCACTTTCTTGAGCCGCGCCGAAAACCGGATTTTTGCCCAACGGTTGGTGCTGTGGGCTTCGGGCGTTGATGATTCAACCACGCCGACCGCCAACGCGGGTCCTAACAAAGCCATTACCTTGCCGACCAACAGCACTACGCTCAATGGGTCTGGCTTCGATGATGGCCCAATTGCCAGCTACACTTGGACGCAAGTAAGCGGGCCGAACAACGCTACCTTCTCCAGCAAAACGGTAGCGCAACCTACCGTCAGCGGACTAGTGGCCGGCGTTTACGTATTCAGCCTCGTGGTCACCGACAACAGTGGCCAGAGCAGCGCTGCTAGCCAAACCACTGTCACCGTAAACCCAGCCGGGGTAGGCGGAACGCCGCTCTACCGGATTCATGCAGCCGGGGGGGCACTCAATACCTCCACAGGAGCTTTTGCCGCCGACCAATACTACAACGGTAATAGTCAGACCTACGGCAACACTAACCCGATTGGAGGCACGGAGGACGACGCGCTCTACCAAGCTGAACGCTACGGCACGGCCTTCGGCTACGCCTTCCCCGTCAGCAGCGGCCAACAGTACCGCGTCGTGCTCCACTTCGCCGAAATCTACGCCACCACCGTCGGCCAGCGCGTCTTCGACGTCTCGCTCGAAGGCAACAAGGTGCTCGACAACTACGACATCTTCAAGAAGGTGGGCACCAACGTGGCCACCACCGAGACCTTCACCACCACCGTGGCCGATGACGTGCTCAACCTCAACTTCAGCTCGCTGGCCGCTGACGGCGGGGTGGACAACGCCAAGGTGTCGGCCATCGAGGTGTATCGGCTCAGCCAGGGCAGCAACCAGCCCCCGTGGCCAACGCTGGCCCTGACAAGACCATTACGTTACCAATGAATAGTACGACACTAAGCGGCTCGGGCACTGACTCCGACGGTACAGTCGCCGGTTACGCCTGGACCCAGGTGAGCGGCCCAAGTCCGGCTACTTTCTCCAACGCTACTACAGCTCAACCTACAGTCAGTGGCTTGGTGGCTGGATCGTATGTGTTCAGCCTGATCGTAACGGACAATGCCGGCCTGGCCAGTGCTGCTGATCAAGTAGCAGTAACCGTTAATCCGGCTTCTACGGGCGGAGGCAATGCGGTGTATCGCCTCAACGCGGGTGGTGGCGCGGTAAACACCTCGGCAGGTGCATTTGCGGCTGACCAGTATTTCTCGGGTGGCAATGCGTCGGACACTTCTAGCCCTATCGCTGGCACCAACGATGACGCTTTGTATCAAACGGAACGGTGGGGTTCGATGACCTATAACTTGCCCGTCAGCAACGGTACCTACACCGTCAAGCTCCACTTTGCCGAAATCTATTGGAGTGCGCCGGGGCAACGTGTCTTCGACGTATCGGCTGAGGGCACGAAAGTGCTCAGCGCTTATGACATCCTCAAGAAAGTGGGCCAGAACACGGCTACCACTGAGACCTTCACGGTCAACGTCACCGATGGGCAGCTTACGTTAGCTTTCGCTCCCGGCGCATCAGGCGCCGATGAACCAAAGGTTTCGGCCATTGAGGTATTGACTTCTGGCTCCACCGGCAACCAGCCCCCCGTGGCCAATGCCGGACCAGATAAAACCATCACGTTACCCACCAACAGCACGAGCCTAACTGGTTCGGGCACAGACACGGATGGCTCAGTTGCCAGCTACACTTGGGCGCAGGTAAGCGGCCCAAACAACGCTACCTTCTCCAGCAAGACGGTCGCCACACCTACCATTAGCGGCCTAGTGGCTGGCCCGTACGTGTTCAGCTTAGTGGTCACCGACAACGCCGGCGCGACCAGTGCCGCCGACCAAGTAGCTGTGACTGTTAACTCGGCACCAACTGGTGGAACTACCGCAGTTTACCGCCTCAATGCGGGTGGACCGGCCGTCACTACTTCGGGCTTAGCCTTCGCAGCCGACCAGTACGTGACAGGGGGCAACGTTTCGGACAGCTCCAATCCGATTGCGGGTACCACCGACGACGTCCTCTACCAAACGGAACGGTGGGGTTCGATGACCTATGCTTTGCCTGTAAGCAACGGTACTTATACCGTCAAGCTCCACTTTGCTGAAGTGTACTGGAATGCCCCAGGTCAGCGCGTATTCGACGTAACGGCCGAAGGCACCAAGGTGCTCAGCGCCTATGACATCGTGAAAAAAGTCGGCCAAAATACAGCCACCATCGAAACCTTCACAGTCAACGTCACCGATGGCAACCTGACTTTGGCTTTTGCACCTGGCGCATCAGGGGCTGACGAACCCAAAATATCGGCCATCGAAGTATTGACTTCTGGCTCTACTGGCAACCAGCCCCCGTGGCCAATGCCGGACCAGATAAAACCATCACGTTACCCACCAACAGCACGAGCCTAACTGGTTCGGGCACAGACACGGATGGCTCAGTTGCCAGCTACACTTGGGCGCAGGTAAGCGGCCCAAACAACGCTACCTTCTCCAGCAAGACGGTCGCCACACCTACCATTAGCGGCCTAGTAGCTGGCCCGTACGTGTTCAGCTTAGTGGTCACCGACAACGCCGGCGCGACCAGTGCCGCCGACCAAGTTGCCGTGACTGTTAACTCGGCTGCGGGTACTGGGCAGCAAGTGGTAAGCTTCTCCTTGATCAACGCTGACTCCGACCAACCGTTGCTAACGCTCGCGGCCGGTCAGGTTCTCAACTTAGCGGCCTTGCCAACGCGCAACCTTAACATTCGCGCCAACACCAACCCGACCACCGTCGGCAGCGTGCAGTTCGCGCTTAGCGGAGCCGCCACCCAGAACCGCACCGAAACAGCCGCTCCTTACGCGCTGTTCGCCGATGCCAGTGGCGACTACTACGCTTGGACTCCGCCCGTAGGATCTTACACACTACAGGCCACGCCTTACACAGGCGCCGGTGCCACTGGCACAGCGGGCACCCCACTCACCCTCAGCTTCTCAGTTGTTGATCAGGCCGCTCGCACTAGCGCTAGCCAACCAGCCACGGTACAAGCAACGCAGGTAGCAAATGTGAGTGCGCAAGTGCAGGTGTATCCTAATCCGTCGGAAGATGGTCGCTACCAAGTGCTGTTACCCGCCGCCTTCCAGGGTGAGGTCAACTATGCCCTTGTTTCGGCCCAAGGCCTGATTGTGCGCCGGGGCACGGCAGCCGTAAATGGCGGAGCGCTCAAGCTCGACTTCTCGCAGCAGATGCTAGCGGAAGGAATCTATCAGTTGCAACTGACTGGTAACAAAGCACAAGCGCACATCAAGCTCCAGCGCCGCTAGATGGAATGCGTAGCGGTGCTGAATAGTACCGCTACGCATTCCATCAGCCGATAAAAAGTAAGCTTCCTTTCCTAAAAGCGCCATAAAAAAGCTCTGACCAGTTAGTCAGAGCTTTTTTATGGCGCTTTCATTACCTAATAATCAAAGTAGGGTAGTGTTAAAGAACAACCCTGGCGTAGTTGCTACCCATAAACAACATTGCCTTTTAAATGCACTGTCTCTGTTGCCACTCAATCGGCAACAGAGACAGTGTGTAAACTAGTTAAGCGCTCTACTTATTGACTTACCACGAGCCGCTGCGTGTAGCTTTTGCCGTTGAGTTGCAGCCGGCAGATGTACGTACCGGGCTGTAGGCCCTTGGCCGCCAGCAACTGCTTGTAGTCATGTCCGGCTTCCACCGTGCCTTCAAAAGGAGTTGCTAATAATTTGCCGAAAAGATTGTAGACCTCTAAACGCGCGTAACCCGTTTCGGCTGTGCGCCAGTGCAGGTTGGTGCGCGTAGTGAAGGGATTAGGGTACGCTTCCAATAAGGCGGATGCAACTTTCGTTGGCTTACCAATTTTAGAAGACGCTTTGGCGATGGCGCCCGGCGGAGGAACTGTCACTTCTAAAGCCGCCAACTTAGGATTGTCGATGCCGCCATCGGCGGCGAGGGCACTGAAGTCGAGGTTGAGTTCACCGTCCGTGACGGTGACGAGGAAGGTTTCGGTAGTGGCCGTGTTGGGCGCTACTTTCCGCAGAATGTCATAGTCGTCGAGCACCTTCGTGCCCTCGGCTGTCACGTCGAAGAGGCGCTGACCAGGCGTGTCCCAGTAGATTTCCGCAAAGTGCAGCGTGACCATGTACTGGTTGTTGGGCAAAGGCAGCGCGTAAGAGAAAACTGCGTCTTGGCCGTAGCGTTCGGTTTGGTAGAGGGCATCGTCGATGGTGCCTTCAATAGAGGCATTGGTGGCGAATGTGTTGCCGGGCTGCGGCGAGAAGTACTGATCGGCCAAAAAGGAACCGCGCGTAGATTCCACGCGCCCGCCGCCCGCCTTGATTTTGTAGACCACCAACGGCTCCGTGCGGGAATTGAGGCGCACACTGGCCGAACCATTGCTCGTGCTCGGCGATGCCGCCGTGATAAAGTCCAGAGTACCATCACTGTCGAGGTCCCCCACGGCTAACGTCCGCGGATTGTCGGTTACGATGACGGCTTCCTCGCCACTGAAGTTGCCATGCCCATCATTGAGCCGCACGCTCACGGAGTTGGGTGGGCCGCCAGCAAGCAAATCCAAGTCGCCGTCGCCGTCTACATCACCGAATTTCCCGAACACGGAATAGGAACCTAGGTTAACGTAGCTACTCACGCTGAACGTGCCTTGTCCGTCGTTGAGCAGTATCGTTACGGTACTGCCGGAGTTGACGGCGGCCAGGTCCAAGTCACCATCGGCATCGACGTCGCCAAGCAGCAGCCCTTCCTGCATGGTTGCTACGCTGAGCTGCTGCCCACTGCTGGCAAACGTGCCAAATCCGTTGTTGAGCCGCACACTGACCGCCCCGTTGCTGATGCTGGAAGCGAGTAGGTCCAAAGACCCGTCGTTGTTTACATCGCCAAGCACCACATTGGCCGAATTTGCGGCTACGGGTACTAGCTGGCCTTCACTGAAACGCGCGTTGCCATCGTTTAGGCGTACCCGTACCACCGGGCTGCCAGTTGGCGAGTTGGTAGTGACGCCTTCGGTTAGCAAATCCAAGTCGCCGTCGCCGTCTATGTCGCCAAGCGTGCGGCCGCCTAAGCCAGCCGCTTCTCGGTTGCCGAACAGGCCGCCGTAGTTGAGCCGCACTCCGTCGCTAGTTATCATGTCGAGGGTGCCATCCCCGTTCAAATCGCCGAGTAATACATTGCCGGTACCCGTGCCGCTTACTTCCTGGCCCACTGTAAAGGTGCCATCTCCCGCGTTGAGCCGGACACTTACCGTGCTGGTAGTACCGGTGGTGACTTGGTTGGCCGCAAGTAGGTCGAGGTCACTGTCGCCGTCTACGTCGCCCACCGTGATGCCATACAAGTTACCGAGCGGTACGTCTGGGCGGCTGCGGAAAACAGCAGAACTAGGAGCCGTTGCAATGTTGAATTGAAACACAAAAGGCTTCGCCAAATTCTGCAAGTCGCGGTTCTGCACTCCGGTGGTCACGGTTGCATACGCTGTTTCGCCGGCCCGAAAATATTTGTTGGAAAGCAGGCCGAGCCTGCTGTTCACCACGACGGGGTGCCACCACGCTTACCTCCGCTTTGCTGGCTGAACACCGACAACGCTTGGAGAGTAGGGAGACTGTCGCTCAGAAACTGATCGAACTCTACGGCTACTCCTACAAACTGGGGCGCCGTTGAAGAGTTACGGTCGGGGAATGTGCGAACCACTGTTGGTCCTTGCGCATAGCCCCCAAGGGCAGTTAAAAGCAACACTACAGATACCTGCAGGCGCTTGTTGTTACGTGCAGGGCGAGTTGTGGAAGCAGGATGCCCGAATGTGGAAAGGATGGATGGGAGTAGAGAAGGAGGCATAAGCGTATAGTACCAGTAAAACAAATGATTTAGGTACCCGCAGGCGTCACCTAGGGGTGAGTAAAGCTAAAAAACCCCTCCTTTAAAGTCTAGCTAAATAGTTGAATTACCATATAAACATTACTTCCTTTTTGCACATATCCTATATGCCTGAACACCTAAGCATTCAGCATTACAAGCGCACCTTACACGTTGATTTGCAATTAAATTGACTATACCCCTCACGAAAAAGCTTAACCGCCTCAACTAGATGGATTGGTTGCCCCTCGTAAACCCCAAACTGCTATTCTACTTACTTGAAACGCATCAATTATATACCGGCTTTGCACCAAGCTCTTCAGAACCAGAAGCTGGAAATAAGGCCCCTAAGCTGAACTGCGAGAGCAGCAAGTAGCAGTGGGAGAAATGCCATCGGGTATTATTCTGGCAAGTCACCAACTTGTAGAAATGAAGAGTATGAGCGTGCAAAGTGCAAGCGCAAAAAGCCGAAGTTGTTGATACTATCTGGCGAAATGGCATTGGTTTTTTCATGACCAGAAGGGTTCAGGTTGGCGAATAGCTGCCTAGCAATTCCTGCTCTTGCTGTGTGGATTGCTGCCTGTAAGCGGATTTCCAATAAGGCAGTTAGCTGAAGGCAAGGCATACTTTCCCAAGCGCGCGCATTTCATTGCGGCACCCATGAGCACACTGATTCCATCCACTTGAAAAGCGGGATGAATGGACCACAAGCAATTTCGCCACGCACGCAGCTGCTGGCCAGCTCAACCGTGGGTAGTAGCCGACCAGCAACTGGTAACATCAATGAGTACATGCATTGAGTAGCACTCGTGCACCCGCGCCATACTAGCGCAGGTGCATGGTGTCATCGGAGTAGTGGCAGCGAAGGTGGATTTAGCAGGAATTAATAAGTGGAGAACTCACTTCTCGGGCTATGAAACGCATAGCATCACCCCAAGAAATGTCCTCAGAATAACCGCACGGACCAGCAAACACAACTACTAATTGATATTATGTTGCCAGTGCTGTTGCAAAGCAGCCATTGCAACTAAGCAGCCTTTGGCTTGCCTCTGAACACCTGGCTTCGAGTAAAGCGAAGAAAGCTGGCGAAGTGCCGAACTAGGCCAGGAAGCATTGTGACTGAGGTCAGTCACTTGATCCTGGACGAGCAAAGCCAACCGGTGGCTTTCATGTTGTAAAGCGGCGGTATCGAGGAAGAAGTATACGGGTGAGAAGACTACGCGCCAGCCCCGGTAGTTGGTAGGGTCATGGTTAAACTGCTCCAGAAAGCGCGGGCGCGCTGAACACGGGCGGAAGGGAAAAATAGCAAGCTAGAAAAAGAGCCAAGGCAATACATGAACAGGACATGTAAGGGTTGAAAACCAAAGAAGTGATGCTAAGGGCGAGGGGTACCCAAATAGCGGGGTCGTGGCAAGTCTCCTCACGCCAGAATCAGGTGGAGGTGATGTTGCAACCAACATAAGGGAGCAGAGACGCGTTGTCAGCACGCCCGAAGTAGGACGTACAGTTCCAATGTTGAGCAGCCTAGCTAGCGGACACGCCGCTAACCATTCCCTTCAGGAGGGCAACAGCTGACTACAAAACGCACCAAGACATGCAAAGGCCACAAAGCCAAGTGCTAAGCAAGAACAAGCCAAAATGCCTATCCGCTCACCTACGATGCCGTAGGGACGTATTTCGGAAACCCAACTCTTGAGAAGAGCCGGCCGACAAAAGTTCGGCTAAACAGATTTCGTGGCGTTACGCCCGTACGGCATGAATCACATTGGAGTAGATCGGCTAGTGTAAAACGAAGATAAAACACTTAATTCACAAAACCTCTTTTTAATTCTATTTTAACTTAGTTAATTATTGTTTAAACTATAAAAAGGCCCTTTTTGCTAAGTAAGAATCCTAATTTAATGCAGTATAGTAACTCTGCATTCCTAAGCAGAAACCATGGAGTAATGGCTGATTGGGCTTGACCTAATTTTATTTAGGTTATAAATACGTATGGTGATTTTTGTCAATTACTCAAAACCAAGTGCTTGATATACAAATGAATACATAGCTTCTTCTTGTATGAGATTCCATAATTTTATTGGGAATCTTCACTTGCCCAACACGACTATATGCGAAAAGCAACAGATTTATTTAACCCCGTTGTCTTGTTTGCAGCCATAGCAGAAGCAAAGCCATAATATTGTTGCTAAACTGCGCTGTTACGCTTAGGCGAGCAGGCAAAGCTCCCGTTATGAGTTCAAGCTGAAACATGCATGTAGCTTATGGCAACTCAGCGGAAGTAGAGCATCTGCACCGTGCCACTACTCGATTCTGAACCAGTCGATGTCCGTGTTGCCTGCATCGTTGAATTTAGCTGTACGCGTGCTGAAAAGACCAACTTTAGCCCCAATCCATTTACCTTCTCTGGCTTGAAATTCAGTGCCAAGTGGTTGAAACGTCTGCCCATCGAGGCTATAGCTGAATTGGCATTTGGCTCCGGCTTTCGTGGCCACGCGCAAATACAGCGGCTTTCCCGCATACGACGCGGGCACTTCCACAGGTGAGGTGCTTGTTTCGGCGCTCAGCTTGTCGGCATCTAGGCAAGTGCTTTGGCTAAGTTGCAGCTTGCCGCCTTGGTTGGTGATAGATAGGTACGCATAATTTAACCCCATCATCAAGAGCCCTACCCGCTCGCCTTCTAGGCGTGGCATAAAAGTGAGTTTGGTGGTGACGGTGAACACTTCAGCCGGCAGCTTTTGCAGCAGCAGATTGGGCACTTGCCAGAGGTTTTTAAACCCTTCGGGCAGCATCACCGAATACAGGCGCAGATAGCCTTCAGGCCCGTTGAGATAGGCCCAATAGTCCTGCGGATTGGCGTGCCACTGCCACTGCAACCAAAGCGTGCGGCTATTGAACTCGTCGGAGGTGGCGGGCGTGACACGCGGCTGTTCTTTGCCTTTGCTCTTGGGCTTGCGGTACGTGAGCACGGGCTGGCCTTTGCCGTCACCATCGGGGTCCTCACCAACCACGGGCCAATCGTTTTTCCAAACCATGGGCTGCAAGTGCACCACCCGGCCATACGGCCCCTGATCCTGGAAGTGTAGAAACCAGTCTTCGCCCGCATTGGTGTCAACCCACGCGCCCTGGTGCGGCCCATTGATGGGCGTCTTGCCTTGGTCCATTACTATCTTCTCTTCGTAGGGACCGTACACGTTTTTCGAGCGCAACACCAACTGCCAACCCGTGGGCACACCCCCGGCCGGCGCGAAAATGTAGTAGTAGCCGTTGCGCTTATAAAACTTGGGGCCTTCCAGCGTGGGGTGGTTGCGGTGCCCGTCGAAGACCAGCGCATCGGGGCCAGTCAAACTGAGACCGTCGGGTGCCATGGGGCTTACAGCCAAGATGGTCTTAATACCGGCGCGACTACCCGCAAAGCCGTGCACGAGATACGCTTTGCCATCCTCATCCCAGAGCGGGCAGGGGTCAATCCAGCCGCTGGCTTGCTTGACACACACGGGCGTTGACCACGGCCCGGCCGGGTTCTTGGCTTTGGTGACAAAAATGCCTAGGTCCGGGTCGGGGTAGTAGATATAGAACTCTTTGCGATGGTAGCGAATGGCCGGGGCCCACACGCCGTTGCCGTGCTGGGGCAGAGCGTAGCGCGCCAGCGGGGGCTGCTGCTCGAACACGGCCCCAATAATCGACCAGTTTACCAGGTCTTTAGAATGCAGAATCTGCAAGCCCGGCACGGCGTTAAAGCTCGACGAGATTAAGTAGAAGTCGTCGCCTACGCGGACAACATCGGGGTCGGAATAATCGGCGTAGAGCACGGGATTCTTGTAGGTACCGTTGCCGAGGTCCGGTACCCACACCTTCGACAGGGAAGAATCTTGCGCCTTCGCTGAGCCCCCCAACAAACTGAGTACCAGTAAAACAAGCAGTAGACCGGACCGGCGGAGCGCCTTTGCTAATACAACAGGTTGGGAGGGCCGAGCGCAAGCAGTCTTCATATCAGGGAGAGCAGAGGGAGGCATCAGAAGGTGCCCGAAAAGGGGAATATACCGCGCCAATGTAAAGGTTTATTGCAACTCTATTTCCACAAGAAATCAGGTAAGTAGAATGAAACGGCTACGTGTAACAGGGTAAATTATACTTTCTTGGTGAAAGGCCTTGCCTACAAAACGCTATATATTTTCATTGCTTAACCTAACATGCGTTTCAATAAAGAAAGGCTTAGCCACAAGCGTAAAATACGTTTATTCATCTAATTATCAGATATTTGAAATAAATTGAAGCTTTCTGATTTGCTGTTTACAAAAGCTTCAGAACAGAATCCGTTTCATAGCTGCGAATCGATTGGCAACGTTGCCGGCAACGTTGCCAATAGTATTTACCTGCATTTACTTACTTCTGATAAAAGTTCTATTCATATTTATCCGACAGGCAAGTACCGCTCCGCTAGTGATTTCTAATTTTCGAGTTTAACCCATACTGTACAGGTGAGTATGGCACTGGATATTTCTCATATTTAGTACGCTTGATGGCAGGCCGTAGTCAGATAGCTTGGATTGCCATGCGCGTTTACCTGCTCTCAACATTCTTTGTATGCGCAACTACCTTTTGAAAACTGTCGCCGGGCTGAGTTTACTTTGGCTGACTGCCTTTAGCTTGCCTCCTAGCAAAATCACGGTTTACCTTGTGGGCGACTCAACGCTGTCGATAAAGGAAACTAAGAACTACCCCGAAACGGGCTGGGGCATGCCCTTCGCATACTTTTTCGACGAAACCGTGACTGTGGACAACCGCGCCCAGAACGGTCGCAGCACCAAAACCTTCGTGGCCGAAAACCGGTGGCAACCAGTGGCCAGCGCCCTCAAAGAAGGCGACTACGTTTTCATTCAGTTCGGCCACAACGACGAGGTACCAACCAAGCGGAGCTACACGCCAGAAGCGGACTATAAGAACTACTTGGTTCGCTTTATCACGGAAACCCGCGCCAAAAAGGCAACGCCAGTACTTTTGACGCCCGTCGCTCGTCGCAAGTTCGACGCAGCAGGCAAAATAGAAGAAACGCACGCTGTCTATGCCGAGATTGTGCGCGCCACAGCCCGAGAACAGCAAGTCGCCCTCATTGATCTGGACCGCGAAAGCCAGGCGCTGCTCCAACAATTCGGTCCCGAAAACTCGCGGCTCCTATTCAACCAGCTCGCGCCCGGTGAGCACCCCAACTACCCCGACGGCAAAGAAGACAACACCCATTTTAATGAACTCGGGGCCCGCAAAATGGCCCAAATTGTACTAGCTGATATTCGCGCCCTCAAACTGGAACTGGCCAACCACATTGTACAACGCGCGGCTGCCAAAACCGTCGACCCACAGGCACGCTAGCTTCCCAAGCAGCTTGCAAAATCTCCGATTCCAGTTGCTGGGCCACCCGCTCTTACCCGCCTAGCCTCATTCTACTTCATGAAGCATTTTCTCTCTTTTGTATGCCTAAGCTGGCTGATGCTTGGGCAAGCGTTTGGGTACGACTTCGTCGTGGCCCAGGACGGCAGCGGCACCTACCGCACCGTGCAGGAAGCTTTCAATGCGGTGCCCGATTTTCGGAAGAAGGTGACCACCATTTTCATCAAAAAGGGTGTCTACAAAGAGAAACTGATTCTGGCTGGTTCTAAAAACTTGGTGAGAATCATTGGGGAAGACCCCACGAAAACGGTTCTGACCTACGACGATTACAACCAAAAGAAAAACATCTTCGGCGAAGACAAAGGCACGTCGGGCTCCTCAAGCATCTACATCTACGGCGGCGACTTTTCGGCCGAGAACATCACCTTCCAAAACTCTTCCGGGCCGGTAGGCCAAGCCGTAGCCGTGTGGGTAGCCGGCGACAAAGCCCGCTTCAAGAACTGCCGTTTCCTTGGCTTCCAGGACACGCTGTACACCTACGGCTACGGCAGCCGACAGTACTACCAAGACTGCTATATTGAGGGTACCGTGGATTTCATTTTCGGCAGCAGCACGGCTTGGTTCGAGCACTGCACCATCTTCTGCAAGCAGAATGGCTATGTCACGGCTGCTTCCACGCCCGACAGCACGCGCTACGGCTACGTGTTCAACCGCTGCACCATCACCGGCGATGCGCCAGCCAATAGTTTTTACCTCGGGCGGCCCTGGCGGCCCTACGCCAAAACCGTGTTTCTGAACTGTGAGCTAGGGCCACAGATCAACCCGGCCGGTTGGGACCATTGGGGCAAAGACAGCAACAAGCAAACCGCTTACTACGCCGAGTACAGCAATAAAGGCAAGGGAGCCCAGCCCAAGCAGCGCGTGCCTTGGTCGCACCAACTCACCGAGCAAGAAGCGAAACAGTATACTCCCGATGTAGTGCTACGCCACTGGAACCCCACCCAAGATTAACCGATGCTCTCTTCGAAATACCTATTGGCCAGTGTCGTTCTGTTAACGGCCTCTCCCCTACTCGCACAAGTTGCGCCTCCCGCGGCTACGCCTAAGCCTGTGGAAGCGCCGTCCTTCAACAAAGCCGTGCGCCTAACCGTCGCGCCCGATGGCTCCGGTGACTACCGCACTATTCAGGAAGCCGTCATGGCTGTGCGTGACTTTATGCAGGTGGAAGCCACCATCTTCCTCAAGAACGGCACCTACAAGGAAAAACTGCTGATTCCCTCGCAGAAGACGCATATCACCCTACTCGGCGAAAGCAAAGAAGGCGTCGTCATCACCTACGGCGACTACTCCGGCGACGCCGAGAAGCACACCACCTACACGTCCTCCACGGTGCGCGTGCAGGGCAACGACTTCACGGCCGAGAACATCACGTTCGAAAACTCGGCCGGTCCGGTAGGGCAGGCTGTAGCCCTGCACGTGGAAGGGGACCGGGCTATTTTCCGCAACTGCCGCATGCTCGGCCACCAGGATACGCTGTTTCTGGCCATTGAGAACAGTCGGCAATACTACCAGAACTGCTACATCGAAGGCACCACCGACTTCATCTTCGGGGCCAGTACGGCGGTCTTCGACCATTGCCTCATCTTCAGTAAGCGCGATTCCTACATTACGGCTGCTTCCACGACCCCACGCCAGCAGTTCGGCTTTGTGTTTCTTGATTGCCAGCTCACGGCCGCGCCCGAGGCCACGAAAGTTTATCTGGGCCGGCCTTGGCGGCCCCACGCCCGAACTGTTTTTCTGAACACTGACATGGGTGCCCACATCACTGCTACTGGCTGGGACAACTGGCGCAACCCCGACAACGAAAAAACCGCCTTCTACGCTGAGTTTAACTCGCGGGGCCTCGGTGCACCAGCCAAAGGCCGCGTGGCCTGGTCGCACCAGCTCAAGGCCAAAGACGCCAAGCAATACACCATCCAGAACATTTTCGGCGGACCAGCCGCATGGAATCCGCAACGGAAATAACACGGAAAACCAAAAGGCGAGCTTCTTACTGTTTGCACGTGGTGCTTGTAGCTATAAACGTACAGCTGCTAACTTACAGGTAGCTCATCAAGCATATCTGCCGTATGCCGCCACAAGAACAACCGGAACGAGATACGGTGCCCTTTGCTATTGCGCACCAACGGATGGCAAGCCAACGTATCGGGGCGGAAAAATGCGTGGACCCGACGGCGGTGGTGCGCTGCATGGGAGCCATGCAAGCGCAAGACTATGGGCAAGCAGTATGGGCCGTAGGTGTACGCACGCTGGCTTCGTCTCGGGTAGAAGTTGATCAGGCCATTAATGACAGAAACATATTACTGACGTGGCTCATGCGCGGGACCATCCATTTAGTATCTGCTGAGGATGCTCTGTGGATGGTACAGCTTTTTGGACCCAGGCTGCTGGCCGCCGCTAGCACGAGACGCAAGCAACTGGAGCTAGATCAAGCGGTTATCACCCGAACCAAGAGCCTATTCCAAGAAGCGTTACGTGGCGGTCAACCGGTGCCGCGTTCTGCTCTTATGCAGGCACTAACGCAAGCGGGGATCAGTCCGCAAGGCCATCGCGGGTATCATCTGCTCTGGTCGTTGGCACTAGAAGGCTTTATCTGCTTTGGACCTCGGCAAGACAACGAGCAGACATTCGTGCTGTTAGAGGAGTGGCTGCCAACCCCTCGAAACTTATCGAGAGAAGAAGCACTAGCCGAACTAGCCACCCGCTACTTTACCAGCCACGGCCCGGCCACTCTACACGATTTCGCCGGTTGGACTGGTCTACCTATGGCCGAAGTCCGGCAGGGCCATGAAGCCATCAAAGCCAACCTACAAACAGAGAAAGTAGCGGGCAGTACCTTGTGGTGGTCATCCTCATCGGGCCTTACCGCCCTAGCTGAGCCACCCAGGGTTTGCCTGCTGCCCGGCTTCGACGAATACCTTCTCGGTTACAAAGACCGTAGTGCGGTGTTGGCCACCGAGCACTCAAGCCAACTATGCCCCGGCGCCAATGGCATATTCAAGCAGATGGTTGTAGTTGATGGGCAAATTGTGGGCACGTGGAAGTCGAAGCCAAGTAAGACCACAGTTGAAATCGACGTACATGGTTTTCTACCAGTGCGCATATCACATACTGAGCTTGAACGTGCTGCCGCGCAGTATTGCCGTTTTCTAGGCGTATCGCTCGGAGCTGTGACGCTCAGCGGAAAGCTGACCGCCTAGGCGCTTCATTTTCTGTTAATTAGCTGTATGGATGTCTCTTTGTTAGTAGTGCCTTACGATTCGGCTCGTGAGTCTTGGAGTATGGGCGCAGGACCAGCCCGCCTGCTGGCGGAGTTGAAGCCGCAGTTAGGGTATGCCGGCCACCGGTGCATTTCCGAAGTTATCAGGCTTCAGGACCCGTCCCCGACCGAAATCAATTCCAGTTTTGCTTTAAACCGACAATTGGCCGAGCAGGTTAGGCAGGCACATACTCAAGGCCGTTTTCCGCTGGTATTGGCCGGTAATTGCGGGCATCGTTAGGCGCGGTAGCGGGCTTGCCTTACGAAGACGTTGGGGTCGTGTGGCTGGATGCGCACGGCGACTTCAACACCCCCGAAACCAGTGAAAGTGGCTTTCTTGATGGCATGGGCCTCGCTGTTCTTACGGGGCAGTGCTGGCAACCGCTAGCCTGTTCGGTGCCCGGCTTCAAACCCGTACCGCCAACGCGCGTGCTCCACGTCGGCGGCCGGAACTTTGATACACTAGAATTAGCTGCCCTCCAAGAAGCTGGCGTAACCTTGCTAGCACCCGAGCAAGTGAGCGCGCAAGTTGCCAACGCGCTAACACTTTCAGTAAAGGCCTTGGCTGCGCAGGTAGCTCACTGCTATGTACATATAGACTTGGACGTGCTTGACGCCAAGCAAGTAGGCCGTGCTAATTCGTATGCTTCCGCTGGCGGCTTGACACTGGCGCAGGTGCTTGCCGTCTTGGAGACCGTGCAACAGCAACTGCCGATTAGCGCCGTTACCTTTGCTTCCTACGATCCACAAGCAGATATGCACGGACAAGTCCTTGCCGCGGCCTTACGCATCGCGCAGCAATTATTGCCGTCCGCTTAATAAGTCGCTTTGCTTGGCCGTGCCCGCTGGGCGGCATTCACCCAGCGGGCACAGCATAAGCTTAGCCTAGGTGCCAACCCGTGCGGTACTCACGCTTCACAAAGCGGTTAACCTCATCCAGGTTGGTTACCTTCATTTGATTGTTGTCCCACAGCAATTCCACGCCGCGACCAGGATACGTCATGCCCTGGCCGTTGACATTCGGACGTTGCAAATCGTAGCCTCGAATAGCGAGGTTGGCCATGAGCAGTGCTTCTGTTAAAGGGCCTGCCAGCTCGAAAGGCGAACTAACTTGCTTGTTGCCATAACCGGCCAAGCAAGCTTCCACCCACTGCCCATAGTGGCCGTTAGCGCCTCCGGGTACGCGGGCCAAGGTTTGCTTCACCTTCACTTCTTGGGTGCGCGAGGTAGGCAGCAAGCGCGGATCCGCCGAGTAAGTGCTGGCCATCATCTTGCCTTTCTTACCCACGAAAAGAATGCCATTGCCTCCGTCGCCAAATACTTCGTTGGGGCCTAGCTCGTCGGGGCGCTCAGGCTGGATGCCACCGTCCATCCAATGCACCGTTACTTCACCATTGGTTTTGTTGGTTTTCGGGAAGGTGAGCGTGACGTGGCTGGAGGGCGGGCAGCTTTCGGGGAAGTAGCCGCGCTTGAATTCGTCGACGTACACGCTGCCTACGCTGGCTTGTACAGCCGAGGCGTATTGCAGATTCAGCACGCGGAAAGGCGCTTCCAACAGGTGGCAGCCCATGTCGCCAAGGGCGCCGGTGCCATAGTCCCACCAGCCGCGCCAGTTGAAGGGCACCAGCTTATCAACATACTCTCGGTAAGGCGCCGTACCGAGCCACAAATCCCAGTCTAGTTCCGCGGGCGTGCTTGCTTTAGCGGTAGGCCAGGCAATGCCCTGCGGCCACACGGGCCGGTCGGTCCAGCAGTACACCGTATGCACGTCGCCGATGATTTTGGCGTCGTACCACTCCTGAAGTTGCCGTACGCCGTCGTTGGAGGCACCTTGGTTACCCATCTGGGTTACCACTTTGTAGCGTTTGGCGGCTTCGGTCAGGGCGCGTGCTTCATGCAAGTCGTGAGTTAAAGGTTTTTGCACGTACACGTGCTTGCCGAGCTGCATGGCGGCCAAGGTCACGACGGCATGGTTGTGGTCGGGCGTAGACACCGAAACCGCGTCGATATTCTTGCCTTCCTTGTCGAGCATTTCCCGCCAATCCTTGTAGTACTTGGCTTGTGGGAAAGCTTGCACAGATTTGGCTGCTCGTCGGGTGTCAACGTCGCACAGGTAGCCGATGCGGGCTTTACCGGTTTTGGCAAACGCTGCTATATCACTTTCGCCCTTGCCTCCTACTCCCACGCCGGCTACTACCAACTGGTCGCTCGGGGCGGTATAGCCGCGCCCCCCGAGCACAAAGCGCGGAACAATCATGAAGGTGGCCACGGCCGCTGCGCTTTGTTTGATAAACTCGCGGCGTGATGAAGAATCGGGGTTTGGCTCATAACAGTGGGGTAGGACGAAAGATGGGAAAAACTAAACGGGGAAAAGATACGGAATTGTCTCGCTTATTCCTTGTTCCTTTCCCGCTAAGCTAAATCGTTTTTGCAACGAATAGAAATTACATGCTGATTTCCGCCGTATTTCTATCGTTTTACTGGTTAAGCTTTACCATTCCAGCCACATAAATCGGCTATAACGTACAGGTTAGCTTATAGAAAACAAAGAAACAATTGTTCTAAAACTACCCTTGCTGCTAATCAATCGAGGAGCATAACAAAATGGTAACTTCCCGCCGGACATCTAGAATCCTGATGGGACGCTAGCTTTGGCCTAGCTTCTGGCTAATTCAGGAGCGCAAGCAGAATTCTGTTACCCTTGTTTTCTCCCTGCTCCGTGCATACCACTCATAAGATACTTTTTGGCTGTTGGCTGGCACTCAATGCTGCCACTGTGTTCACAACGCAGGCACAGCAACCCGTTTTCACTAGCCAGGCGGGCCGAGTGCTGCTGCCCAATGGCTGGTACTTAAGCCCGGCTGGCACCAACTCATTGCCGCTCGGTGACTTGCCACTGAACCTGCAAGTGTCGCCCAACGGGAAACTGCTGGCAGTTACCAACAACGGGCAGAGCCAGCAGACCATTCAGCTGCTCGATTCGAAAACCGAAAAGCTGCTCGATGAAAAGGTAATTGCCAAATCTTGGTACGGCCTGAAGTTCAGCGCCGACAGCAAGCAGCTTTATGCATCCGGTGGCAACGACAACATTATTCTGGTTTACAACACGGCAGGCAACAAGCTCGGTCCAGCGGATACCCTCCGACTGGGTAAGGCGTGGCCTAAAGACAAAATCAGCCCCACTGGGATTGAACTGGACAACAAGCGGCATTTACTCTACACTGTCACCAAGGAAGACAACTCGCTGTACGTAGTGGACACCCGTACCAAAGCCACTGTCAAAAAGGTGGCGCTAGGGCACGAAGCTTACGGCTGCTTACTGTCACCCGACAAGAAAACGCTATATATCTCGCTCTGGGGCGGCGACAAGATAGCATTCTACGACACTCAAACGGGGCAGTTAACTGGCGAAGTTGCCACAGAAAGTCACCCCAATGAGTTAACTCAGACCCGCAATGGCCGGTACCTGTTCGTGGCTAATGCCAACGACAACTCGGTTTCGTTGATTGACACCCGCGCCCGCAAGGTGTTGGAGGTTATTTCCACGGCGCTGTACCCAACTAAACTCACGGGCTCTACCACTAATGCGCTGGCGCTTTCGCCTGACGAGAAGACCCTCTACATCGCCAACGCCGACAACAACTGTTTGGCGGTGTTCAATGTCGCTACACCGGGCAAAAGCTCGGCTCGGGGCTTTATTCCTACGGGCTGGTACCCGACGAGCGTGAAAGCCTTGGGGCGCAAAATTCTGGTTGCCAACGGCAAAGGTTTCTCGTCCTTGCCTAACCCAGCCGGTCCGCAGCCCGTGAAGAAAACCGACAATAGCGGCTCCCATACGGGCATCACGGGGCAACAGCAAGTGCAGTACATCGGCAGCTTGTTTAAGGGCACTTTGTCGTTTATTCAGCAACCCGACGAAACGCAGCTAACTGCCTATTCCAAGCAGGTGTATGCCAATTCACCTTTCACAGGCCAAACAAAAGTCAAGAGTACAAGCGAGGCAGGCAACCCCATTCCGAAGCAGGTCGGAGAAAAGTCGCCCATCAAGTACGTGTTCTATGTGATCAAAGAAAACCGCACCTACGACCAAATTCTAGGGGACATGCCCGAAGGCAACGGGGACTCGACCTTATGCATATTCCCCGAGAAGGTTTCGCCCAACCATCACGCGCTGGCTCGCGAGTTTGTGCTGCTCGACAATTTCTACGTGAATGCCGAAGTAAGCGCCGATGGCCATAACTGGAGCATGGCCGCTTACGCCACCGACTACACCGAGAAAACCTGGCCCACCAACTACGGCGGCCGCGGCGGCACCTACGACTATGAAGGCACCCGCAAAATTGCCTACCCCCGCGACGGGTACATTTGGGACTACTGCCAACGGGCAGGCCTGAGCTACCGCAGCTACGGTGAGTTTGCCGACAATGGAAAAGCCACCCTCAAGTCGCTGGAAAACCACATCTGCCCGAAGTCGCCCGGCTTCAACATGGACATCAAAGATGTGGAGCGGGTTCGGATTTGGAAGCAGGACTTCGACTCGTTGTTGGCGAAGGGTGCCGTCCCGCAGTTCAGCACCATCCGGCTCAGCAACGACCACACCAGCGGCCAACGCAAAGGCAAGTACACGCCCATTGCGGCCGTCGCCGACAACGACTTGGCCCTCGGGCAGTTGGTGGAGCACTTATCGAAAAGCGCCATCTGGAAAGAGACGGCCATATTCGTGCTGGAAGACGACGCGCAAAACGGGCCCGACCATGTGGATGCGCATCGCTCGCCGGCTTTTGTTATTAGCCCCTACACGCGCCGCAACAGCGTCAACCATACGCTCTACTCCACCTCCGGCATCTTGCGCACCATGGAGCTGATTCTCGGCTTACCGCCAATGAGCCAATACGATGCCGCCGCCTTGCCTCTCTCCGACTGCTTCACGGCAACGCCCACACTGACCCCATACCAAGCAAAAGCTGCCCGCGTGAACCTAGATGCCCGCAATGTGGCCTGGAACAAAAGCGCGGAAAAGTCGGAGCGCTTCAACTTGGCTAATGAGGATGCCATTCCGGACTTGGAACTGAACGAGGTAATATGGAAGGCCATCAAAGGCGAAAACGCTGTGGCTCCGGCTCCCCGCCGTGGCGCTTTCCTACAGCTAGAGCAAAAGCGCAAGGATGACGACGATGACGATTGAGGTCTGAGCTCAGCATTCATACTGCCACAGCCCACGTGCATTTCAAGCTGGGTGTGATTTACCGGAGTCGAAGATCTGGTGTGCTGACTTTGCTAAACTAGAGGTCATGCTGAGCGTAGCCGAAGCATCTCGCGTGCTGACGTTGCCTAACGATACCTTTTATGCTGAGCTTGTCGAAGCATCTCGCACGCATCGTTGACCCTACAAAAGAGTTTACCACACTAGCGAGATGCTTCGACTTCGTTGCACTCCGCTCAGCATGACTAGTATAGTTAGGCAACCAGCACGGCAGAGTAAGCAAGGCGAAAACCGTAATTCGAAATAACTTCTAGCGCTTCGAGACACTGTTAACCGGGCCGAGGGTCTTGCGGCGTAGTAAGGCTTCCATAAAGTAATAATCGGCGTAGATGAGCGGCACGTCTACTTCGCTGTTGGCGGGCTTGGAACCGGTGCTGTGCAGCAGCAGAAACCCACGGCTGCCGCCGGGCTTGGCGGTGTAGTGCTTGGTCAGGCTACTCATGATCTTGTCGGCTTTGCTACGGTAAAGGGCACCGTTGGGGCTGTAGGTGCTTAGCTCGTAGAGGCCCGAGGCCATGACGGCCGCGGCCGACGCATCGCGCGGTTCGTTTGGAATAGAGGGGGCATTGAAGTCCCAGTATGGAATCAGGTCTTTAGGCAGATTGGGGTGGTTGAGCAGGAAGCGGGCTACGTTCTCGGCCTGCGTGAGGTAGGCTTTGTTTTTGGTTTCGCGGTAGCACATGGTATACCCGTAGAGGGCCCACGCCTGCCCACGCGCCCACGCCGATTCGTCGGCGAAACCTTGGTGCGTGTTTTTCTTAACTACTAGGCCAGTGAGCGTGTCGTAGTCGACGACGTGGTAAGAGCTGAAGTCGGCCCGGAAGTGGTTGCGCAGTGTGGTGTTAGCGTGGCTGACGGCTATTTTGTAGAACGAGGAGTCGCCGGAGATGCGGGTAGCAGCAAACAGCAACTCCAGGTTCAGCATGTTGTCGATGATGACCGGATAGCCCCAAGTTTCGCGGTGATGGTCCCAAGAACGCAGTGCTCCTACTTTCGGGTTGAAGCGCGTGCTCAGCGTGCGCGCTGATTGCAAGATGACGTCCCGATAAGCAGCGTCTTGTGTGAGGCGGTAGCCGGTCCCGAAGCTGCAATACACCTTAAATCCCATGTCGTGGGTAGTGGCATTGGTTTTCTCGGGCTCGATATTGGCGGTATAGGTCTTGGCCGCCGTGCGCCATTTTTCCTGACCAGTCGCTTCGGCTAGCAGCCACAGATAGCCAGGGAAAAAGCCGCTGGTCCAGTCGCGCGATGCTACTAGCACCAGTTCTCCGGTGGGCGTGAGCGTGCGTGGCGACACCAGCGCGGGTTTGCCGGCCGCTGCGGGCTTCGCTTGCGCGGCCTGCGGTACCTGTTCTAGCAAAAGAGCAGCCTGTGTTTCGGCCAGTCTTATGGTTTTTTTGGGCAGCGCCGCTTGGCCCAGTGCTTGGGTGGACAATAGTGCTAAGGCTAAGCCGATGCGTATGGTTTTCATTGCAGCTTGCTCTGAGAGTGTAGCTCCTGCGGAGAAACCGGGAGCGGATAGAAAAGAGAAATCAACCAACTAGTTCAGCCAGATGAGGGGGTTACGGACGGGCAGATTACGAATCACTTCTTCCACCTCGGGGCGTGTTCTAGGCGCTGCCAAGTGGCAAACCAGTCTTTGTTGCCAAACTGCACGGCTCCCATCACCAGAAAGGGCTGCGCTACCGGCCAGCTGTCCCAGTACATCACATCTTTGGCGAAAGGCCACTTCTGCTTGTCGGCCACATAAGGATACAGATACTCGATGCCCCGGCGGATGCTGCGCCCATCAGTGGTTTGGTAAGCCCAAAGGTTTTCGCGCTTGTCGCTCAGAATCTGGCAGATCATGGCCATGGCATCCAGGTTGAACAGCGAGTAGCCGTATGGTTTAGTGCGTTTGGTCTCCAGAGGGAAAGAACCGTCGGCGGCCATTTGGGTGGGCAGGAGCACGGTTTTGTACCGCTCCCGGCAGAAGGTCAACAGTTCTTGGTTGCCTGTGAGTCGGGCAAAAGCGGCCACCTGCATCACCCAACAGGTGCCGTGATTGTTGGCAGCATTCATTTCGTCTTTGCCGTATTGGTGCGTCGTAAGCCAAGTGAGGTACTGCGCAAACCAGTCCTTGATACTCGTTACATCTTGACGGTTAATACCCTTGGCTTGTTCAAACACCAACACACCTTGCGCCACTTCCAGCAGCTGGATGGTGTCGATGATGCCAATGCCGCGCCCCGTAAAGCGCCCCATTATAGCCTGCGCATACTGCAACGACGGGTTCATCCGCGTAGCCGGGTCCGTAAACCAAGCCCGCAAATGCACCAAGGCATGCCGCGCGTACTGCGCATCATGGGTAAGCTGATAAGCAGAAGCCAGCGCACCGATGATGCGACTAAAACGAATCATTGCTTGCCGGTGCGCCACGAAGTTATCGGGGTTGGTGAGGCCGTCGCGCTGGATGTAAGGCCCAGTAGGGTTAGCGGGATCGGGCCACCAGTAGTCACCTTCAGAAAAGAAGTCGTGGGGGCCGCCGGCACTACGCGCACTGGTGCTGCTCGTCACCGTGACGGGTGCTTGCTGCAGCGCCCAAGCAGCCTGCGCCAGTACCTGCGCCCGCAGTATCTCTGCCGCCTGCCGCTCCAGCTTGCGGTCCGGGCGCCGTGCTTCGCTTAGAAAGGACGCAAGCAAGAGCAACACGAGATAAAGCGTCTTTCGATTCATTGGAAATGACTAGCAAACCAAATTGGTTGTCATGGTTTTCTTAACTGGTGTAGAGCCGTGCCACTTAGCTACACCGCTCCCTAATGCTGCCTTTTCACAGCGTCAACAAAGCCGTTTCCAGCCCCGGCGACTGCACCGCCACGGCCGTTTTGCCGGGCTGCGCCGCCAGCCGAATGATAGCCCGGCCGTTGTAGACCTGCACTTTGCGGGAGCCGCTACTCGTGCCCAAATCGTCGAGCAGCTTGCCCGCCCCGGCTAATGAAAATTCCACCCAATTGGCCGCATCTAAGCACGGCACGCCTTCGGCATCGAACAGCTTCACTTCCACCGTGGTTAGGCCGTTGGCTTCAGCTACTTTTTGCAACGTAAGCTTAGTAGGCTTGCCCCATTTTTGGGTTTGGTAGCGGAAGCTGATGTTGTCCTGCACGGCCTGTTTGCCTTGGCGGGCCACCACGCGCAGTTGGTTTTCACCGGTCACAAAGGGGACGTTCCAATGCAGGCCTGCCGCCGGGAAGTCTTGGCTGTCGCGCTTTTTCACGCCGTAGCTTTTGCCGTTCACGAACAGTTCAGCTTCGGCACAGTTCGAGTACACTTTCACCATTTTCAGCTCGCCTTCTGAGCCCCAACGCACCGGCCAAGAGTGCCCGTAGAGGTGCACCATGGGCGTTGTGGTCCAATACGACTGAAACACATAGTACGCCTCCTTGGGCGTAAAGTCACGCTCGACCACACCCTTCTGGTTCATGTAGGGAATGGGGTTGTCGGGGCGTACGGGCGTAGAGAAATCCTTGAAGGGCCAGTAGGCGGTGCCGCTTAGCCAGGGCATCGTTTCCTGCTCTTTGAGGTGCCAGTCTACTAGATTGCAGAGGTAGCTTTCGCTCCAGTCGCCGTCTTTGGAGACGCGGGCACTGCCGCCAAACAGGGAGGCGTCGCCAGCTCGCTCATCAGCTTCTTTGCTGGCCGTGATTTCTGCCAGCGCATTATCGGGGTTTTCGGAATGTCGGCCGGCGTGGCTGTCGCCGCCCATTCCACGTGCAGCAAGCGCTTCACTCCTTGAAATTCTTTCTCGGTGGCTTCCTTGTAGTCGGTGTAGATGCCGCGGTACCAGCCGGCCCAGATCGAGGGCGAATACACGTCCACAATGTCTTTGCAGAAGTCGCAGCGGCGGATGGCGGTGTAGCGCGAGCGGTCCAGTTGGTGCGACAAGTCGTTGAGTTCGGTCATGAAGGCTCGGATCTTTTGCTTGTCGAACTCGGGAAAGTCACCGGGCCAGTCGTTTTCATTGCCTAGGCCCCAAATGATGATGCTTGGGTGGTTGTAATGCTGCTGCACCATGTTGGTGAGCATGCGCTTGGCCTGCGCTTGGTACGCCGGACCGCCGAGCCCGCCGCGGCACCACGGAATTTCCTCCCACACCAGTATCCCGAGCGAGTCGCAGAGGTTGAGCACGATGCGCGACTGTTGGTAATGACCCAACCGGATGAAGTTGACCCCCATCTGCTTCATCATCACCATCTCCTGCCGAATCATGGGTTCGGTCATGGCGGCGGCCACGCCGGCGTGGTCTTCGTGGCGGTGCGTGCCGCGCAGCAACAGGCGCTGACCGTTAAGCTTGAACGGTCCTTTCTCCACGAAATTGGCGTGCCGAAACCCTACTTTCTCCTGCCGCTGATACGCCTGCAAACCAGTACCCACCGTGACGGCCACGGTATAGAGCTGCGGCCGTTCCGGCGACCACAGCTGCGGGTTCTTCACCGCAAATTGATGCACCTCCACTTCCTCTGCTGATACAGGAAGCTTACCTAGGTATTTGCCGACTTGCTTACCCCGCGGGTCCAGCAACCGAACCACCACCGGAACCGGCGCTATGTTGGGTGCTGCAATCGGAAGGAAGCTCGCTTTCAGTGCCAACGAGCCCGCTTTGCCCGCGGCATCTACCTCAGCCTTCACCGATAAGCATTCCACCGACACAGCTGGCAAGTACTCCAAGTTCAGGTAGCGGTACAAGCCTCCATACACATTGAAATCCGATAGATTGGAGGGTATCATCTCCAGGTCGCGCGAATTGTCGCAGCGGATGCTGATTGGGATTTTACCCTTGAACTGCTCTTTGTAAGCCGCCGTTTTTTGAAAGTCGGCTATGGCTTGGGTGAGGTCCACGGTCCACTCGTCGTAACCGCCAACGTGGCTGCCCACTTTGGTGGTGTAGAGGTACACGTCGGTTTTCTGGCCCGCGCCTTCGAAATGCAGACGGGTCCGGCCGTTGGTGTAGGGGTTCTGCACGTCCAGTTGGGTGCGGTACCAGCCAGGGCCCTGGTAATAGTTAGCACTAGGATCCACGGCGTCGCGGGCGTTGAAGCAGTGGGGCAGCGTTACGGTTTCCCACAGCGGCACACTCTCGGGGTTGCCGGCGCCTACGGGCCGTACAGCTTCCCATACGCCACCCAAGTCCTGCTGCACGTACTCCCAACCGGTGGTCAGGCGCGTGAAGCGCTGAGCGAAGGCGGGAGCTACACTTGCTAGTGCAACGAGCAGAGCGGCAATCAGTTTGGTTTTCAACACAGTACTATCTGTCCAGTTCGGTTGTCGGGCCATATCCTTGCGCTTTCACGCCGAAGTAAAGCCAGACAGCCGATGATTTGATGTGTTCTAGTATTTGATTTTCGACTAGCAAGGACTTCAGATAGCCCAAGGCGCTGCCTGAAAATCAGGGTACAAAGCCAGTATTTGCGAGGCATTTAACGAGGAATACTCTTGCGCTGCCCGTTGGTAAAGCATCAGGGCCGTTTCGTTGGAAGTTGGCGTAACGTCGGCGCGTTCTAGCTGCTTTTCCCGCAGCAAATACGGTTGCAACCACGTCACCGCTTTGCGAAGGCCGCGGCCATCGGGCGTGCTGTAGTTCCATAAGTCTATGCCGACGTGCCGGGCCAAAACGGCCAGCTGTACCCACCCTTGCAGATTCATGGAGGTATAATTCCAGGGCCGGGTACGGTCGAGTTCCAGCGGCTGCGACCCGTCGGGAGCAAATTGTACGGTCACGCGTGGCAACGTCTGGCTTTCAATGGTGCGGCGAGCCAAGGCTTTGTTGCCGACAAACAAAGCAAAATCCACCACTTGTAAATCGTAGAATGTGCCGTGGTTGTTTTTGTTGTTGCCTTCGGCTTGGCCGAGCTTGCTAGTGGTCAGCCACTCCATGTACTGACCGAACCAGGTTTTCAGGCCGGATATTAGCTTTGCGTCCACACTGGTGCTACCGTCAAGCAAGGCAAGTGCCTCCGGGATTTCCACCAAATGGCGCGTCTGAATGATGCCGTAGCTGCGGCCGTCGGTCGTGCCGGGAATGCCTTGCCCGAAGTTCAAGTTCGGGTTCATGCGGGTGGCCGGGTCCAGGAAAAAGGTACGCAGCTGCTGGCTGGCCTTGGTTGCGTACTTGGCGTCGCCAGAGAAGTAATACGCTAAGGCCAACGTCTTCACATCCTTGCACACGCCGGCTAGGTTGGCATCATCTTTCATGGCTTTCGCCTCCGGATTCACCAACCCATCTTTTTGGATGTAGGGCTTGCCATCGGGCTTGTTGGGGTCGGGCCAGAAGTAGGGCGCCTGCGACATGAAGTCGTGCTTGTCGCCGCTAGGGGGCAGCTTCGTTTTGGTGGTTATAGTGTATAGCTCGTGCTCTAGCGCTTGGTCGGCTTGCCCAAGCAGGGACTTAACTTGCTGCGTTTCCTGCTTGCCCCCGCGCTTGTAAGCAGTTTTGTAGGCGGCCATCTTGGCGCCATCGAGCAGCAGGAAGGGCTGAGCCGGAGTCGCTTGCGCGGCTCCGGTTGCGGCCATCAGAATCCAAACCAGGAACCTAACGGGCCATTTGCTAACGGCACCCATTAAATATGACCGGGGTTTTGGGTCAGGTTCTGGTTCAGCAGCAACTCAGGCTGTGGTATCGGGAACAAGTAGTACTTGTCGTCGACTACGCGCGTAGGCGTGCTGGCTTGCACGGCTTGGCGCAACCGCTTGAACCGCACCAAATCAAACCAGCGGTGGCCTTCTTGGCACAATTCCCAAGCACGCTCCCTCACCAGCAAATCCACGAAGGCATCCCTGGTAGTGGTGCCTGTCAAGGGGCCAAGCCCGCGCGAGTCCGCACGGCGTTGATGCCCTGATATTTGGTAGCGTCGTTGGCGTTCAAATTGTTAAGCGCCTCCGACTGCATGAGCAGCACGTCGGCATAACGCGTGATCAAGTAATTGACCCGAGAATCGTTGACGATGCGCTTGGAATCACGAAACTTGTTAAAGTAGTAGCGCGGCAAGGTGGTCGAGCCGGCTTGGTTGCTAATGTTCCAGGCCCGGCGCACGTCGGTGGCGGCATAGGAAGCCACGAAGGCATCTTCTACCGTGAACGTGCCGAGGCCGCTGAGCTGCGAAGGCAAAAATTGCCGCACAATGATGCTGCCCGTGTTCGGAGGCAAGTCAAACTGAATCGAGAAGATGTGTTCGGGGCCGTTCTCCTTGTCCGGGTCGAATACGTCGCCGTACACCGGCAGTAGGCGGTAGGTGTTGGACCCGATAATCTTGTTGCAAGCACTGAGGGCATTCTGATTGTCGGTGCCTTGCGCGGCAGAACTGCTGGCGCGGGTCAGGTACACTTTCGCCAGCAGGGCGGTAGCGGCCCCGCTCGATACCCGGCCTTTTTCGCCGGCGGGTATCTGGTTTTCGGGCAAGCAATTCGCTTCAGCAAACTGCAAGTCCGTAATAATTTGGTCGTAGACCTGCGCTAGCGGGGCGCGGGGTGGCCGGATGTCGTCGGAGGGACCTTTTACGGTGGCCAGCACCAAAGGCACGTCGCCGAAGCAGCGCACCAAGTCGAAATAGCCCATGGCCCGCAGGAACCGTGCATTGCCCTCGATGTTGTTGCGGCGCGCTTCGTCCATGCTCACGCTCGGCACTTTCTCGATAACGTCGTTGGCCCGGTTGATCATCCGGTACGTGTTGGTCCACCAGCTGTTGATTTCGGTGTTGGTGGACGTGTAGGTGAAGCGCGAAAGTTGGGCCCGCTCGTCGGTGCTAGACCCTACCCGAATCAGGTCGGCGGGTAGCTCCGTGATTTGCCAGCCGGTGCGGCCGAAATAGGTTTGGGGCAACAGAGCGTTAAACACGCCGTTGAGGCCAGCCACGGCGTCGCCTTCACTTTTGTAGAAGTTTTCGGCGGCAATAAAATCGTAGGGCTTTTCCTCCAGGAATTTCTCGCAGGAAGAGAGACTCAGCATCGCCAAGCCCAGCAGGATGGTATATTTTTTCATCGGGAGTCAGGTGGGAAAGTGGGGGCGCCGACTAGAAGCCTAGTCTCAGGCCGGCAATGAAGGTGCGGGTGCTCGGGAAGGCGTTGTAGTCGGTGTTCAAGCTCAGGTTATCGGACCCGAACGAGTTGACTTCGGGGTCGTAGCCGGAATAATCGGTCCAGGTCACCAGGTTTTGCGCCGTCACGTACACGTTGGCCGACTTGATAACCTTGCTGAACTTAGGCAAAGTGTAACCTAGCGTCACCGTTTTCAGGCGCACGAAGCTGCCGTCTTCCAGCACGTCGTTCACGATGCCGGTGGAGCGGCGGATGGTGCTGCCCGCCCTTGGAATGTTGGTGTCGGTGTTGGTGGGCGTCCAGCGGTCAACCACCGTTTTCAACTTGTTGGTGGCCGTTAAGCCCGATTCCAGCTCGTAGCGGTTCAGGTTGAGTACGTCGGTGCCCTGCACCCCTGAATAAACACGCTTAGGTTGAAGTTGCCGTACTTGAAGCCGTTGGTGACGCCGTAGATGAAGTCGGGTTGGGCCCGCCCAATGATGGTACGGTCGGCGGCCGTGATAGAGCCGTCGCCATTCAGGTCGCGGTAGCGCGGGTCGCCGGGGCGTACCACGGTTTTAGTGCCGCTGTTGCGGATTTCCTCGGCCGACTGCCAGAGCCCATCAAACTCGTAGCCATAGAACGAGCCAATCGGCTCCCCAATCCGCAAAATGCTGGTCTGGCCTAGGCCCGAGCCCACAAACAAGCTAGAACTGGAGCTGCCTACAAACCGCTCGTACTCGCCGTTGAGGTCCAGCACTTTGTTGCGGTTAAAGGAAATGTTCAGGTTGGTGTTCCACGAAAACTTCTCGCCGTCGAAATTGGTGGTGTTGAGCGCAAACTCGACGCCTTTGTTTTGCACGCTACCTGCATTCAAGTAAATGCTGTTGTAGCCCGTGGTGCGCGGCGTCGATACTTGCAGCAGCAAGTCGGTGGTTTTCTTGTAATAGGCATCTGCTGTGATGGAAATGCGGTTTTGCAAGAAAGCCACGTCCACGCCCACGTTGCTGGCCGCTGTGGATTCCCAGCGCAAGTCTGGATTCACAATGTTGAGCGGCACCAAACCCACCAAACGGTTGCTGCCCGAAGCGTAACTGCCCACGTCGTAGCGGGCCAACGACTGGTAGTTGCTGATTTCCTGGTTGCCAGTCACGCCGTAGCCGAGGCGCAACTTCAAGTCGCTCAGGAAGCTAACACCTTTCATAAACGGCTCGTCGATGAGGCGGTAGGCGAAGGCAGCAGAGGGAAAATAGCCCCACTTGTTGTTGCGGCCGAAGCGCGAGGAACCGTCGGCCCGCATCGTGAACGTGAACAAGTATTTCTCAAACAAGCGATAGTTGACCCGCCCGAAATATGAAGCCAGCGAGTTGGTGTAGCGACCCGAGCTTGGCGTCAGAATATTGGCCCCCAATGCCAGGTTGTCGGAGCCCAGCGTGTTGGTAAAGAAGTTGTTGGCTGAGGCCCCGAAGTCGTTGCCGTAGTACTTCTGGAAGGTCAGACCCCCGACAACATTCAGAGCATTGTTTTCGTTGAGCTTCCGGTCGTAGGTAAGCGTGTTTTCATTAAGCCAGCTGTAACGGTTGGTTTCCCCACGAGAGGCCGAGCCGTTGTTGAGGCGACCCAAGAATACATCGGAGGGCCGGTACACGTCGCTCTGCGTGGTGCGGTAGTCGAGGCCCGCCGTCACGCGCAAGGTCAATCCTTCCAGCAGCTCGTAGTTGCCGGCCACGTTGAACAGCCCGCGGCCCGTGGTCCGGTTGTCCTTGGTTTTGTTGGCATACGCCACCGGGTTGCCCAAATCTTCCACGTAAGGCAGTGGACTATTAGAGTACGTGTAGTTGCCGAATTCATCACGCACAGGCACCACAGGACTGATGCGCAGTGCATCGAGCAGCACGCCGCCGAAGCTACCGCCCTGGGAATTAACCAGCGCCCGTTTCTCCAAAGTACCCGCAATCTGGCTCGACAAGCTGAAGCTCAGCTTGCGGCTGATTTTACGGTCCAGGTTCAGGCGAATAGTACCTCGCTTGAAGCCTGAGTTCAGGATGATGCCGTCTTGGTCGAAATAGTTGAAGCTCAGATTGTACCGAGTTTCTTCGTTGCCGCCGTTAAAACTGAGCTGATAGTTGCTCATTCGGGCCGGCCGCAGAATTTCCTCTTGCCAGTTGGTACCCTCACCCATAGCGTCAATCTGCTCTTGCGTGTAGGGCAGCGGCAGCGGGTTGGCAGAGCCTTCGTTGCCTTGGGTTTGCACATCGTTGAGGTAAGCGGCAAACTCGGGAGCATTCATCAGCTCGTACTTATTGCGCACCACTTGCACCCCCGTATAAGCCTCGAAATTGATAGCATTACGGCCGGCTTTGCCTTTTTTGGTGGTGATAAGCACCACGCCGTTGGCGCCGCGCGAGCCATAAATAGCCGTGGCCGACGCATCTTTCAGAATCTCCACCGACTCGATATCCGAGGGGTTGATGGAGTTCAAGTCGCCACCGCCGGGGAAACCGTCCACCACAAACAGCGGCTCGTTGCCAGTATTGATAGAGTTGGTGCCGCGAATACGGATAGAGACGTTGCCGCCGGGCTCGGAGTTGGTTTGGGTTACCTGCACCCCACTCACGCGGCCCTGCAAAATCTGGTCGGCGCGAGCAATGGGCGTTTCAGCTACCTGCTCAGCGGAAATGGAAGCCACCGAACCGGTTACATCGCGCTTACGCTGCGTCCCGTACCCAACTACTACTACATCATCGAGTTCGGTGGTTTTTTCTTTCAGCTGCACAGGTTCTACCACCGAGCCGCTGCCAACGCGCACTTCGGTTGGCTCGAACCCGATGAAAGAGAAAATCAACACTTGGTCGTTGCCGGCTGCTACTGGCAGCGTGAACTTACCATTAGTATCGGTAGAGGTACCAGTGGTAGTGCCTTTAATAATGACTGACACGCCCGGCAGGGGCGTTTTGTCGGTGGCACTCAGCACGGTACCCGTTATTTGTCGGGTTTGGGCCTGCGCCGAAAGAGAAAGGGCTAGAGCCGCAGGGAGCAGCAGGTGGGTAAATTTTTGCATGGTACTCAGAGCTAGTGGGAAGGAAGAAAGGACGTCTTGGTTAGCTTGAGGCACTGCCAGATCATTGCTCAAGCCAGTCACAGAAATGGCAAGGTTGCGAGCTGACAGGCATCAGCCAGAGGAAGTAAAGCAATGCTCTATTTGCACTAGTGGAGCACTGGCGGCACTTGCGCGGCGCAAGCACTCGGCGGGGCCGTGCTGCTGCAACCAATTGTCGAGTAAGGAGGCCAAAAAAGCGGCGCCGTTGAATGGCTTATCCTGCCCAGTTGCTGGCGGACAGGTAAAGAGTTCGTGGTTAGTCCACAGGAGAGCACCACCCATTTTCTGCATCAGGCAAATGGCTTGCAACCCGAATCGCCCGGCCAGCCAGGGGAGCGCAGTAGTGGGCTCAGCAGGTTGGCCAAACCACCCTATAATCTCCGTTAGCTCGTGCTGTTCCAGCTTCACTAAATCGGCCTGCTGCAACAGGTACTTCACTACTTCGCGGCTGTAGTGCTGGGGCCGCAGGTTCACATCAAATACCTTGAATGGGGCGTCGAGTAGCAGCCGGTAGAGCGTTTCCCGCGAAGTGAAATTGCGGGTCACCAACGAACTATAGACCAGTATCCGGGCCTGCTGAACCGCCGTGCGAGCCGCTGCCGAGCATTGAATATAATCCCAGGCGACGGGCTCAACTATCTTCCAACTGGCCGCGCGGCCGTGGTGCTGAGTGGTTTTAACAACGCCCGTCAGGTGTGTTTTGCTTTGCTGAATCAGGTGGTTTTCCAGGCCTTGGTCGGTGCAGCAGGCAAGCAGTTCGCGGCCCAATTCGTCGTCGCCAACAGCGCTGATGAGCTGCACCGGTTGACCAATCCGCTGCAAATGCAAGGCCATACGCAGGGCATCACCAGCGGGCCGCCGGCCGGTTGGCAGCATGTCCCACAGAAGGTCTCCAAAGCAGGCGATGGTAGCAGGCGAATTCATTTCGGCAGTGGTTTCCACAAATGTGCACCCCTACTCCTGCTTGCTGTTTGCTGATTTCTTTCAAATACTGTTCAAACCGCAAATTTTATTCAAATCACTTTTAATCAATTAGTTAAACAATAAAAAACCGAGCCTAAACTAAGCTCGGTTGTAATTTTGTAACACGTGTTTCAACAAATCTTTCAGTTAGGCGGGGCTAGCTGCAAAGCCCGGAACTCAGAAGGAGAAAGTTGGTAACGGGCCTTGAAGCTGGTCGAGAAATAAGACAGCGAAGAGAAACCGGTTTCGTAGGCAACGTCGGTAATCGTGAGCGATTCGTCGAGCAACAAGTCGCGGGCTTTGCTTAGGCGCAAGTTCTGAATGAAGTCGGTGACACCCGTGCCGAGCACAGCCTTCACCTTACGGTAAAGCTGCATCCGCGAGATGCCCAGGCTGCGGGCCACGTCCTCTACGCCGAGATTAGCTTTGGTGAGGTTGGCTTCCACAATGGCCGTAAGGTCGGCCACAAACTTTTGATCGGGATTGGCAGCCGGTGCCACAGCCGCCACCGACAACTGACGACGAAAATGTTCGCGCTGTCGGTTACGGTTAGCCAGCAAGGTGCGCAAGCTTTCGAGCAGGAAGGTAGGGTTGAATGGCTTGGTCAGGTAGAGGTCGGCGCCGGCCTGCACGCCTTCCACTTGCTGCTCGGGCGCGTTGCGAGCCGTAAGCAGCACCACCGGAATGTGCGAAGTCCGCCAATCTTCGCGCAATTGTGTTACCACTTCCAAGCCGGTTAGACCAGGCATCATTACGTCGCACACAATCAGGTCGGGTATCAGGTCGGTGGCTAGGCGCAAGCCGGTATGGCCGTCGGTGGCGCTTTCCACTCGGAAATGCGGGCGCAGCTTGCGGGCTACAAAGTCGTTGACTTCTGCGTTGTCTTCGATGACGAGTACCAGTGTCTCGCTTTCCGTTTCTGGTGCAGGCTCTTTCACCTCAGCGTCGAAATTGCTGACGATGGTTTCGGGTTCCTGCAACGCAAAGTTGGTAGGAGTCATGCTGCCAGTGGCGCGTAAGTTTTCGGGCAATTCACGGGGCAACGTCACTACAAACGTGCTGCCTTGGCCCACTCGGCTGCTGAATGTGAGTTGGCCTTGGTGTAAGCGCACCAAACCCTGCGCCAAGGCCAGCCCCATACCCGAGCCTTTCGCACCCACTTCCTGGTCGCCTTGGTAAAACCACTCGAAAATGTGCGCCCGGTCTTGCTCGCTAATGCCCGGCCAGTGTCGGCCACGCTCACCCGCAACGCCCGATTGTCGCTGCTGGCTTGTAGACTGATGGTTATCTGGCCTTGGTCGGGGGTGAACTTAAGGGCATTGGATAGCAAGTTGAAAAACACCTTATCAAGCACGTTGCCGTCAAACCAAGCCGTTAACTCGGGTTCGGCCGCCATAAACTTGATGCGCACGCCCCGTTGCCGGGCCGGCTTTTCAAACAAGTCCACGATGTCGCGCACAAAAGCCACTAGGTTGCCTTCGGTGGCGCGCACCGCCATTTTACCGACCTCAATTTTGCGGAAGTCTAGCAGCTGATTGACTAGTTGGAGCAAACGCTGGGTGTTACGGCGCACTAAAGTCAGATCTTGCTGCTGAGCCATCGTCAGATCGGGGCTACTAGTCAAGAGTTCTTCCACAGGGCCCAGAATCAGCGTCAGAGGCGTGCGAAGCTCGTGGGAGAAGTTGGTGAAAAAGCGCAGCTTGGCTTCGGTATCGGCGCGGGCTTGTTGGGCCAACAGCTCCAGCTGGTTACGCTGCGACAAAATCTCTTCGTTTTGCTTTACTAATTGATGGTTGATCTTAACGTTTTCGGCGTTTTGATCAGCTAATTGCTGGTTGATCTGGCGGTTGCGGCGCGCCGAATGCCACGCAAAAGCACCCAATACCACCGCACCAAATAGCGTGGCTATCAAACCATACAAGATGCTTTGCTGGCTGGCATAGGTGGCGCGCAGGCTTTGCAACAACCGATGTTGCCGCTCGATGTCGCGCTTATCGGTTAGCTGCTGCATGTCCAGCACATTGGTGGAGTCAATCAGCAACGTACCCAGGATGTTTTCGCGCTGGAAGGGCTCTTTGTTTAGTATCTTCAGCGCCGTCCGGATTGCTTCCTCGCCGCCAGGCGTATACTGCACCGTAGCCGTTAGTACGCCTTGCTGCACCAAGTCCAAGCCCCGGCCTTTGCCCACCAGCCCGTCTACACCAATGATGCGAACCTGCTTGGTTAGCCCTAGTTCCTGGCATACTTCATAAGCGCCGCGGGCCATGCCGTCGTTGTGCGAAAAAATCAGGGTCACACCCGGGTGCGCCTTCAAGGCGGCGGTTAGCGCGGGCTTCAGGGCTGCTTTTTCCCACGTGCCATTTATCTGGCTCACTACATGCATTCCCGGCGAAGTGGCCAATGCCCGGATAAAGCCTTGGTGGCGGCCGGAAGCAGCCGACGAACCCGGCAACCCTAATATCTCGATGATGTCGCCCTGCTGGTGTAAGAGACGAGCCGCGAACCGGGCCGCTAGCTCGCCTACTTCTTCGTTGTTGCCTCCTACATACGCAGTATACTTATCGGATTTAATACGCCGATCGAGCAGCACCACTGGGATACCGCGCTCGAAGGCTTCCTCTACGGCCGGAGTCAAAGGCTCTGCTTCGTAGGGCGAGACTATAAGTAGGTCGATGTTACTGCGTATCAACTCTTTTATCTGCTGCTGCTGGCGGCGGCTGTTGTTTTCCGCATTCAACATTTGCAGCTGCACTTCCGGATGGAAGCTGAGCTCCCGTTCCATGCCTTCGAGCATAGAGCGGCGCCACGGACCTGTCACGCTGTACTGCGAAAACCCAATCCGGTAAGCGGGTCGCTGCACCGATTGAGCGCAACCCGCCAGCAACGACCATATGGGCGCCAACAACAGAAACAATCGAAATCGGAAGAGTGGCAAACTGTTCAAAGAAGGTTGCGCGGTGCAGTGGGTGGGAAAGCCAAGCAACTACTCAAAGATAAAACATTCAAGCGAGCCTGCCGCCTTGAAAAATACCCCTTATTGGCCACCCAGAGACGTATAGCTTGGCAAGCATAAGCTGGCTACACAAACCTCATCTGCCAACTCTACTTACTTGTCTTACCTGATGACGAGCTGCGGTTACGCCGCATAAGTTGAATGCATCAAACAACCATTCGTTCTTACCCTCAGGTTTCGATTCTCAAATGGCTGCGTATTCGGTTCGGTTATTGCATATCACGGAAATGCTTGGTGTGTAGTTCGGGAATTCTCTGAATAAAAATTTCAATAAATTTACCTCTCACGACTGTTTAGGCTGTTACTAGTTGTTTTATATTTACTAAGAAGCGAAAACAAGCTATTGCATTTTATTAAGTCAATGAATCAATTATACTTTCAAGCTCCACCGGCTATGCTTTCGTCGGTTGAAAGGGAGAACTGGCTACAACGCTTGAGAAAAGCTGAGAATCTAGTTGGCATTGCAGATGCTGGGATACCCCAAGTGAGTTTAGCAACCCTAGATTTGCTCCAGCGCTATGTACGGGGCGAATTAACCTTGGAGCAAGTTGTCCGCTTGCAGTCCCAGCGCTTACCTAAGCGCTGAGTTAACTATAGGCTCGCTGCCCCTACCATTATTTAAAGCCGGACGCTGGACTAAATGTAATGTACTGGCTACCTGTCACTAAAAGCAGTTATCTATCAAGCTGAAGTAAGTTAGCTGAGCAAGTTCATGCAGATTGGGCGGAGAATGCAAGTGCTGGAGTTATCCGAGTGCTAAACGAAGATTGCAACTAAGTGCTTTTAGCAGTAGGAATTATGGTGTGCTCCTAGCAATTCATTGTCAACCAGCACAGTGCCCCTTACCATGGTGTGCAAGAAAAAGCATCGCCATCCTGCCCCAGCATTTCTAGCCTTGCAGCCTGAGCTAACTTTTATTCATTAGATACTTACTATATTGTAATAGCTTTTGCCCTCCAGTGTATTACAGGGCACGGCTTTTTGGAAATCTATCTGCTGTGTTGCCCAACTTCAGCTAAGCACACGGCCGCTTATACCGCACAGAGCGAGAGTTGAAAGAAGCTAAATCTGCGCCGTCTGATGTTACAGCAGTTCTTTCGTTTCCTGGGAGGCCTATACCAGCTGGTTTGGGGAATCCTACTGACTGCCTTATTGGGTGTGGCCGTGATGCTAGCGTGGCACTTCTATCAGGAAGAAGTATTCCAAACTCAACTTCAAAGTCAAGGTGAGCCGGTAACCGTGCAGATCAAGCGGGCCGACCGTACATCCCGCGCCTTATGGGATGTGCTTGGCAATGCCGTCTACATCGGGTTCACGCACCACAACCAAGCTTACGAAACTCGTTACGTGTCTGATACGCTCTGGCTGTCGGAAGGAGACCGAGTCACCTTACTTTATCACCAGCAGTCGGACCGGTTTGGACAACTCCAACGGGCGCCGATTGCTGATGACACTCGCGTGGTTTCTCGGTTGATCAACTGGAGTGTGGTAGCCGACTTTTCCCGCGAAACCAAGGCATTAGCGCTGTTTGTTTTGCTTATGCTGGCCTTGTTTTTTGTGGGAGGCGGTGTTCTGGTGCGTCTGACCGGGCTGACTTTTATTCAAACCATCGCCCGAGCGCTGTTCGTTACTGGGCTTGGATTCATGGCTTTGTTTCTTACTTACGATGCCTTTCAGTATTATCAGTACGGCACCCAACTAAAACGCAACGGCCAAAAAACAGAGGTTACGGTAGTAGACACCGACCGTCTTTCGCATGGCCGCAAGTATCATTGGTATACCTACCAGGCTACATTCCCTTTTAAAAACCAGCAACGAGTCGTGGCCATCACCGAAGCCGATTACGGCCGCTTAAACGCTGGCGCTACCCAACTTGCGGTATTGTATGATGCTAGCCTAAACGACTTTATTACCGCCGACTATTCGCTGTCTTTTTCACAGGCGGGAGCGGCCTTATTTTTCTGGCTTATCTTATTCCTTTTACTTCGACCAACACCGGCCAGAGCAACCGCCGTTCAGCCAAACCGATAATGAGCTTGAGCGCGAGGGCATACAATTTCCAGTACTTGCAATCAGATAAAAGTCTAGCCTGCGGTATGCTAGATCCGGCTCGTTGCTTTGATGTGTGCTGGCATCCTACCTTGCAGCTCTTGTAGCTGGTACTCGTGTTTGCTTCTCTATCACCTTTGCTTTCCTGGTTTGTTGTGCTGCTAGTGTTGGGCGCAGGCATGACTTATAGCGTGCGGACCGGCAAATTAACCTTGCTCGGCGCTGCTACCGGTGGCTTGCTGGGCGTCTTACTGTTTCTGGGCGCGGGCTTTACTGGCTTGGCACTCCTAGCAGTTTTCTTTCTGCTTGGTTCGGCGGCCTCAGCTTGGAAACGACTCGACAAGCAACGTCTCGGTTTAGCGGAAGCAAACCAAGGGCGCCGAACTGCCGCCCAGGCCTTGGCGAATGCAGGCGTGGCTAGCGGAGCGGGCTTGTTAAGCTGGCTGCTACCTGCCCACGCGCAGTTTTTCCAACTATTGCTAGCTGGTAGCTTGGCCGCCGCTACTGCCGACACCCTTTCCTCGGAGTTGGGCAATGTGTATGGGCGACGTTTCTACCACATCCTCACGCTACGCCCCGATGTGCGGGGGCGCGACGGGGTGGTTAGTCTGGAAGGCACAGCGCTGGGGCTGGTGGGTAGTGCCATTATTGCGAGTGTCTATAGTATTGGGCTGGGCTGGCATTGGGGCTTTGGGTGGGTTTTGTTGGCGGGTGCCATTGGCAACCTAGCTGATTCTGTGCTTGGTGCCACGCTGGAGCGCCAAGGGATGCTTTCCAATAATGCCGTGAACACGCTCAATACGCTCGTGGGTGCAGGCACCGTCGCGCTCTGCTATGCGCTGTTTGGACCACTGTAATTTGTGTGACAGGAGTTCTCCATTCACGATAGTCTTACTTTATCAGTTCGCACTCGTCGTGCCTGGATTAGCGTACTTCTAGCTTCAGCTTGAAGAGAACCTGCTGTCTACCTTAGTACTAATAGACTGATCCTAAGCATACTGCGTGTAGCCTTTTGACATTTATCAATTGGCTTTTTGATAAATGTCAAAGGCTCTGGATTAGGCTTGACTCAACTTTGTGCTATCGGAATGACCCGGCTATGGCGGCCGTGAAGTCTTATCCGTTTGTAAGCAACGACAAGTGAAACGTCATGTCTAAAATCATTTTAATAACTGGCACTAGCACCGGCTTTGGTAAACTAATGACGACCACCTTGGCAGCGGCTGGCCACCACGTAGTAGCGGGTATGCGAAGCACAACGAGCAAAAACGCAGCTGTAGCTCAAGAGTTGGGCGCACTACCCCACGTGGAGGTAGTGGAATTGGATGTAACCAGCGATGAATCAGTGCAGCAAGCTGTGGCGCATGTACTAAACAAGCATGGCCGCATCGATGTATTGGTCAACAACGCGGGTGTCTCGGGTTTTGGGTTAGTGGAAGCGTATTCGCTGGACCAAATTCGCCGCATGTTCGAAGTGAATTTCTACGGTGTTGTTCGCACGTATCAGGCAGTGCTGCCTGCTATGCGCCAAGCACGTAGTGGGCTCGTCATCAACCTCACGTCCGGGGCCAGCGGCCACACTTTACCGTTTATGATTCCTTACTTGGCGTCGAAGTTTGCGGTGGAAAGTATCACAGAAGGCTTGCAGGAAGAGTTGCGCGACTATAACATCGAGAACGTCAGCATCCAGCCGGGGGTGTATCCAACGGAAATGAACAACGGCGACAAAACCGGCCTCAACGCCGACAACGCGGCCATTGCCGCTGAGTACGGCGACGCAGCCGTCCAGAGGTTTAATGCCATAGGTGCCGGCTTATTCGGCAAAATGGCTGCCTACCAAATGAATCCGCAAACTATCGCCGATGGGGTACTAACATTAGTGAACATGACTGATGGCACGCGTCCGCTCCGCTTCCCACTCGACGCCATTGCCGAGGGTACGGACCAGGAATTCATTGACGCTCGGGCAACTATCAAAGCCAAGTGGCTCGCTAAATACACTGCCTAAAGAGCGGCGCCAGTTACCGAAAAGTTGCCGGCGTAGCTATGCTCAATTCATTCTTTTGCCAGACTATAAGGGTAGCTATGTTGGCGCTAGAAAGTCTACAGCCCATTTCGCTTCACCTTGGCTGTGCACTCAACTTATTGTATTAAACTACAGTGTAGATACTAGGCTAGGAGCCAGAACACACTTACAAACGGGACAAGGCCGAATAACCGCAAAAGCTATTTCTTTGCGTGTGCTTCTGCCTTGTCCCGTTTATGTTTGATGTGTTTGCGAAATACTTGCTGAGTAAGGCCGACTTTACAGCCGATGAACTCCAACGTATTCAGGCGGCTTGTTTAATTAGAACCCTACGCAAACACCAATACCTGTTGCAAGCCGGCGACGTTTGGACCTACAATGCGTTTGTGGCCAAAGGCTGCATGCGGAGCTACACCATGGACAGCAAAGGGACAGAGCATATTTTAAATTTTGCGGTTGAAAACTGGTGGACCGGCGACCAAGAAAGCCTCACCACAGGCCAGCCTTCCCGCTACAACATTGACGCCGTCGAAGATTCGGACGTCGTGCTGATTAGGAAAGAAGATTTCAACCAGCTACGGCAAGAGCTACCGGTATTCAACCAGCTGATCAACAGTATCTTGCACCGTAGCTTCATGGCCTCACAGAACCGCATTCATTCTGCCATCAGCTACTCAGCCGAGGAAAAATACCGCGACTTTCTGCAGAGGTTTCCGGGATTAGCCTTGCGTATACCGCAACACATGGTGGCTTCCTACCTAGGCATGACCACAGAGACGCTGAGCCGTATCCGGCGTCATCTTAACAAGCCCGCTTAGCTCAACCTCTCGATTGGGTTTTCCACTGGCTAGCAGCAAAGATTTGCACTGTTGTGTCGACCTTGCCACGAGCCTATGTAGTCGACGTTTTCAGTACTTGCGTTGCCAGAACCGGTACCAGTGCTTGTTGGTTGGGTAGTGGCGCGTGGGAGTTATATTGTTCACTAGCATAGCGACCAACAGCAGTATCAGCACACCCGATAGAACTGGCACCAGCACGTACCAATAGCCAAGGGCCTTGAGTTGCGTAGAGCCGATAATGGCAATCAGAGCCGTAGCTCCGCCGGGTGGGTGCAAGGTTTTGGTGATTTGCATAACCACAATAGAAAGCGAAACGGCTAATGCCCCAGCCAGCCATTGCTCTTGCGGCAGCAACTGGTTCATCGTCACGCCAATAAGGGCACTAAGCACGTGTCCGCCAATGAGGTTGCGCGGCTGCGCCAACGGGCTGTTGATTACGCCATAAATCAGCACCGAAGAAGCGCCAAAAGAACCAATAAGTAAGGGAGCATCGGATGCAGGCAACCGATAACGATTCAGTAAGCCTACTAAACCAATTCCCAAAAACGCCCCCAGGAACGTCCATAGATGCTCTTCGTAGTCAAATAGCGTTTCTTGATAGACAATTACTTTGATGCGGCGGGCGTGCCTACGTAGTCTGGTTCGCATGCTTTGAGTCGGCCTGCCACGCCTCTACTACCTTCAAGTGCACGAGGTAAGCAACGGACGCAGCAGATAAAGTGAGATACTTTATGCAAGGTTACGGCTGGAATTTGAAAACATCCCCGTTAACCATAGTACCTCTGCCTCTCCCCTACCCTCGGTAAGCTCTGCCGAAGCACTATACCTTCACCCCACGGTAGCGCTAGAGGAACACAGAAAATATAGGTGTATAACTTCTGTGTTCGACCGGCATGGGTGGACACACCAAAAAGCCTCAATTACATAATTGAGGCATTTAACTTAGGATAACGGGGCAGTTAGCGCACGAAAAATCCTTTGGCTTCCCAGGCTTTTACGTTCTGGGTGCGCACAAAGCGGGTTTCAATGTGGCCCCACGCATCCTGCTTATACATAACAGTTTTGCCCTCTTCTCGCTGATGTAGCGCAACCAACTGGTCGGCATGTGATACGATAGGGGCTGCAACTTCACTGGGTTTGCGCGGACGCGGGCGTTTAGGGGATGTCGACATACCTGGCCAACGATAAGTTGTTGAAAAGGGTGCATTTTTTTTCTACATGCACTAAATATACCCTTACCATGGGGTCCACATCTCCAGTATTACCTGCCCTAAACTACTTATCTGCAAGTCTTTATAAACTTTACATAGTAATTGATGATACGTGGCGGTTTTGGCTCTTGCCGCGCTGATGCTAGTATACCGGTTTACTCCAACTAAACTAAAGTGACCTGAGGGAGTGCACTTTAGCTTGGTTTATGAATTTTTATAAGGCAAAAAGGCGAACCTAACTTGCCTACAGTCAGTAGTAAGAACTAACAGTGGAGTTACCCAAAATAGAAATTACGACGTTGGCAGTGATGTTGGAGAGGTTACTTATTTCAAAGTCTGTAGTAATGCTGGATTTACCGGCTTTGTACCAAATACAGCTTTAGGCTTTTATTAGGAATCTGCTTATGAGTTCTTTTTCCGCATTGATACCCGTTGATGATGACGCGCGGTTGGATATACTCCAACAATACCAGCATCTGAGCGCTTTTGGCAAGGAACTGTTTGATGACCTAGTGCACCTGACGGCCAAACTGTTTAAGGCTCCGATTGCGCTAGTTTCTTTGGTGGAAAAGGACACGGTTCGGGTCGTCAGTTTTTCCGGAGTGGCTGAGGCCGGGCGCGTTGGTCGTCATGAGAGCTTGTGCTCGGTAGCCATTCTCCATGATGGAACTACCGTGTTCGAGAGTCTAACAGATGCCCCCTGCACCCTAGTTGACCCCTGGATGATTGAGGTCATGAAGTTGCAGTTTTACGCCGGGCACCCCTTCGCACCCCGCAAGGCTATGCTATTGGCAACTTGTGCATAGTTGATTACCGAGCCCGGGCGTTTTCGAAGTTGGAACAAAAGCTGCTGGCGTCGATGGCGAAAGTGCTGATGCATTTGCTGGAACTGCGCGCACTAATGGCGCAGGATGAAGACACAGCCCCTGCCTTATGGTCGGCTACTCACCACCGCATTTTGCCCCCGCTAACGCGCATGCAAACGTTAGTTGAGCTAAGCAGCCGCCACGAAGACCCCGATACAACAGTGGCTCACTTCTATCGCAAAGCAGTATGTGAGGAAGCAGCCTTAATTGCGTGCATCCTCAACCAAGAAATTCATGCAACGCTGGCTCGCTTGCCGTATCAGATAAGACTAACAAGAAGCTTTAGCAACAGTACTATCTGATTAGCACCCGCTTTTGTAGAGACGTGCTTAGACTTGATTGCGAATGCTCTGCTGCACCTGTTGCTAGTAGCCTAGCTGCTTTGGCTGCTTACCTTCAGTGGTGCAACTTACTATCTATGTTCAACTGCGTGCACTCATCTCTATAATTAATTCTCACTTAAATCGCATATATCATCATGTTATGGTTATTAAATATTCTATATGAGCATAGCCAGAGGCGCAGTAGTATACAAAGGTTTTATATTTCAAAATCATCATTTTTACTAATTGAAATAACTTTTTGAACGTCAGATTATCGACTTGATGTTGCGGTCCTGAAAACCAAACGTCAATTTGTTTTGAATTATTCTTTTACAAAACTGATATTATTTTCAAGTCAAATAATTGCATTTTTCTTTTTATTATCATTTCACAGAGCCACTGCTCAGTCTGGATCATGGCGGCCTGTAGGAGCTGATTTTTCGTATCCAAGAACTCTGCTCAAGGCCGGAGCTTTACCCGCTGTGCGCGCTTCACTGACAACGCCTGTAGCTTATCCTCTCTTTAGCAGTTTGTACAGCAGTGCCTTTGTTGCAGCACCTAACGCGAATAACACAACTGAGGCTCGGCGCACGCGGGCTACGCTAGCCAAGAATATGGCATTCATTTTCTTGCTCGACCGTGCTCCAAACGCTGGCGCTATTCAAGCCTTGCCCTTAACCGAGCAGGACACCCTTCGGACTCGTGTTATACGCCTGCTTGCGCAATGCAACACGGTGGTCGATAGTCCTACCGCTTACACGGAATGGCAGTGGCGCTCCAAAGAACTGATCGACTACCTCATTGCCTACGACCTGCTTCGCGGAGCGGGTGTTCCGGCTAGCACATTGGCTAGCGGCCGAGCGCGACTACAAGAGTTTGCCAGCAACTTACAGCGCCAATCCACTACTGCGGCGTTTGGTTTATTTTACAGCCAAGTAAAGAACAACCACGCTTTAATGACGGCCGCGGCCTTGGGCATGGCAGGCGTGGTACTCAATGAAGCAACGGGTACGGCTACGCACCAGCAGCCCCTTACCTGGATCAATACAGGCCTTTACACCATCGACAACGTGCTGTGGCGGGACACCCAACGCCAATCCGATTCCACGACTATTGCTGGCTATGCCGAGGGCCCTTACTACTTCAAGTATGCTTTCCTGAACTGCTTGCCATTTTTCCGGGCTATGGGCAACTTCCTGCCCGACCAGCGAGGACATTATTCGTTCGGTGCTAGCACCCGCTCGATTCGCAACCCGTACTACGATCCTAAATACAACCTACTCTACGAGTGGATTACTCGCATTCAAATGCCGGATGGCCGGTTTCCAGCCCTCGAAGACTCGTACGTGGATATGGGCATGCCAGAGTTGGCACTTACCGGCCAGAGTCGATACCTGAACTCTTTGCACGTTAGTCAGCTTTCCGGCTCCAGTCTAACCTCACTGACCGCTCAGTTGCGCGACATCACCGTGGATATGCGTGCTGCCTATTTGGCCGCCAACCTAACGCCCACCAACCCGTCCAATACAAGCTTAACGATACTACCAGAAAGCGGCAATCTTGTTTTTCGCTCGGGCAATGATACGCTCTCTAGCTACCTGCACTTGTACGGCCAGCATGGCCTCGCCCAAACCAATGGTGGTGGCCACAGCCAGGGCGATGCCAGTAGTTTTATTCTGCACGCTCACGGCGAGTTACTGGCCTTAGATGCCGGCTACCTGAGCTATGCTCGTCGTGGCGAAGTTAGTCAGGCTCTCAACCACAACTTGATTTTAGTTGATGATGCGGGTCCGGCCCCTGGTACTCCAGGAGAAGCTAACGATGCCGAGGCCACCATTCAAAATGGCTTCGACCTGCCGCAGTTGGCGTACGCAGAAGTACAGACCACTTATCCTAAGCAAAAAACTTCCATCACGCGCAAAACCTTGTTCGTACGAAATTCCTACTATCTGCTGGCAGATTTTGTGGAAGCCGCAGTTCCCCACACCTATACATGGCAACTGCACGGGCATGGTTTGCAAAACAGTCCGACCCCCAGTGTCACGGGTACCTTCACCGACCACCTAGCTACCCATGAAGGAATCTGGCAGAAAAATCAGGCCCGCTTGCGTGCGCACGTAACGGCGACTAATGGTGCCTCCGGCTACTCGACAGCCACTCGCCAACACGAAACCACTTACAACACGGCTGAAAATCATACCACACTGCTCGTGCGCAAAAGTGGGCAAGCCCAAACTCAGTTTCTAGCGGCCCTCGTACCTAGCACTACTACAAGCCCAGGCCCAGCGGTACACACCGTCACTACCTCCGGCTCAGCTGCTTTGGTGGCAGCAACATCCGATTTCCAGGACTTAGCCTTCGCCCAAGCAGATACTGTATCGACCTCGATTACTGGCGGTGCGTTGCCCCAGCCTTTGCAAGCCGATGGGTTATTGAATTTCTATTCGCTTACCCCGACCTATACGTTCGCCCAGGCCTTCTTCGAAGAAGGTACCAGCCTAAGCTACGGCGGCACGCCATATGTCTCTTCCTCGAAGCGGGCCACCATTAGTTGGCAGCAAGATGCCACTTCCTTTGAAGGTTACGTGAGCCGAGGCACGGTTCTTACTTTGCGCGTAACTGAAACCCCAACCGCTATTACTGGAGAAGCACTAACCAGCTACGTCTATGATGCCGCTACCCAGCAGCTACAACTAACTTTTGCGCAAGCCAGTCACTTTCGTGGGCAACTGGCTGCCCGTCCACTACCCGTTGAGCTACTGGACTTCACCGCCGAACGTCAGGCTGCTACCGTGAAAGTAACCTGGCAAACGGCGTCAGAGCACAACAACCTCGGCTTTGCAATAGAGCGCAAAAGCAGCGCTGCCGCAGATTTTCAACAAATCGGGTTTCAGTCGGGCACTGGCGCTACTAAATCCAGCACCTATTCTTTTCAGGATACTGCCCCGCCTACTTCCCTCACCTATTATCGGCTCAAGCAACTTGACCAGCAAGGCAGCGTGCAGTACTCGCCGGTGGTAGCTGTGGGAGTTGCCGCTGTTCATGCCTCGCTAACTGCGTTTCCCATTCCGGCTCAACAGACCCTCACCGTCTCTTACTCCGAGGTCAATGAAACAGTGGAAGTGTTATTGCGCAATCAACAAGGTCAAGTTGTGCTACGCCGGTTCTTGCATCAACAAGTTGTTTTGCCAGTACACTCACTGCCTCCCGGCCTCTATTATTTGCAGGCTGTAAACGCTTCGGGGGTAATGGTTGCCAAGCCAGTTAAAGTGGCTATCAATCGATAAAAAGTTCGAGTGTTTGAAGCTACCTCTTCCACTTTTGGGCAATGTGGATGGCCGTTTCCAACATATATGGTTCCCAGCTCTCTATTTTCCAGTCGGTATAAGCTAGCGAGGAAGAAGCTAATAGTTGCCGAGCCATTTCTAGGGAAGAAGCTGTTTCCAAAATCTGTGAAAGCTGCACCTGCTGCTCATGAAGCTGTTCGTTTTCTACTGCGGGGCCTAGGGGTATACGCTGCGCTGGTAAAAACAACTCGTTTGAGTGTCGGCATAAGTGATTGGCATTGCGCTTTACTATGCTTTCCATCCTCAAAAAATTGTGGCGGAATTGAACTCTGCTACTTTCCGTTTTCAGGCCGTTTCCTAGTTGCTCTAGCACCACATATTTCAAGTTGGGACACTTGGCTAGTGTCAGCTCCAAGAGTTGAAACACCTCTTCCGGCACGGAGTCATCATGAGTGTCCCTTCTTACTTTCTGATTTGGTCCCCGGTCCGAAGCTTCCCAGCTGCCTCCCGAAATGTGGATTTCCCGCACCCGGTTCAAGGGATAGAGAGGTAGCAGTTGGTCGTACGGAACCGAGAAGTTGTGAAGTTGGCAGTACAGGTTATGCAGGTCAAGAATGATGAAGCCGTTTACTGGTTCAATCAGCTTGTCTAGAAATTCGCCGTGTTGTTTTACCTCATCTAGCGAATAAGCAAATGCTAGATTTTCCAGCCCCACAGGGCACTGACAGGCCTCATAGATCCGGCTTAACCGATCTTGCCCAATACGCAAGGTGGTCGTAGTGTACGGTATCGGAAGAGGGGCGCCGTAATGAAAATTTTGGCCCGTGAAAAAGCCAAAATGCTCGGTAATATGATCGAAGCTAAACTCCGATGATAACTGCTGTAGCTTCTGTAGCCACTGTTGCTGCTCCTTGGTCCACTTACTCGACAACAGAGAAAAGAATACTCCGTGCCCGATTAGCCTTTTCTGCTCGCTATAGGCACTTAGCAGTTCCGTAAACCACGCGGGAACTTCCTCGGCCCAGTACAGGGTGTCAAAAGACCACTCCAGGGCCTCAACTTTGCCTTCTTCCAGCAATGGAAATGCCGCCGACAGAATATCTCCATCTAAGTTACACGCAATCGAAGATAGAATGACTGGCTGCTTTTCCATTACTGGCTGAGGTTGAGTTTCCTTTACTTATCCCATGCCACAGGCCGGGCAATTAGCGGGCGTCTTAGCTTCTTCCTTACCCTTTTTGCTGACGTTCTCTCCATTAGGTTGAGGCGCGTCCTTTTTCGTGCAACTTGTCGTTTGCACCGTTATACCAACCAGTATGGCACCGAGTAAAACTTTAGGCAGCTTCATAAGTGTAGAGTTTTGGGTAGGTGAGCTTCTTTTTTAGGAAGAGCCCAATCCCTAAACAGAGGTTGCATACAACTCTAGAACTTTACTCGCTATGATGTTCTGCCATGAAACAGCTTCTTTCTGCACAAGTCTTGCTAGCACCTCCTTCGAGGCACTAAAGCTTCAGTTGGATCTCCATCGTTCTTTATACAGCTCAAGTACTCCTCTTGCACCAGTACTGACTGGCATAACAGGCAACCGTGCAAGCTCAGACAAAGAAAGACAGCACTCCTCTCTCGAATTTGTGAGGGTTGTCTTTTAAATCCCACAAGACCCGCTAAAGGCTCAGCGAAACCTAAGTAATGGTTTCACTGAGCCTTTAGCGGGTCTTGTAGTAAAGAACTCAGGTAAGCAGGTAGGCTTACTCTTGCAGCATGCTTCTGCTTGTCTTTTTAAGATGTAGAAGCCGGCTTTGCTTTAACTTCAGCTACGCTTCTTATAGCCTTTAATTTTGCCCTGGTTAAGTACTTCCTGTAACACCTTCGGCGGCAGCGGTGTATTCGCTCCCTCAAACTGATCAAGATAGTAGTTGAGTGCTTCGTCGGTAAGGTCTTTGATCTTCACTCGGTCGTAGAACTGCGCTTGCTTGATCCGTAGATACGTTTCAAACTTTATCTGCGAATTGAAAGGAACCTGCTCAGGCACCGACGAGGGCGTAGCAGTACTCTCTACTGAAGTTGGCACTGGCCTCCCCCCTCCCCTACTCGTAGGTTGTGGTAAGGGAGCCACTGGTGGGCTTTCCTTTATTACTGCCGAACGACTTGAGGGCGTGTCGAGCAGAGCTTCAATAACGGGTACGGGAGGTGGGGTGCCAGCGGGGTTATCCGATAAGGTTGGCCGGGGTTTGTCTTTGTAGCGGTCCAGCGCAGGCCGCGGCGTGGTTTTGGCTGAGTTATTTGGCATGGAGGTGCAGTAAAATTTCGTCAGTCAAGGCTTCGTAATCATCAGCTCCCGTGGAATCTGGAGCGTAGTCGAACAGACCAGTGCCGGCCATTTGGGCATTCGGAATGGCTGTACTCTGGCGTATAGTGGTTTGAAATACTGGCACCTCTTTGCCATAATGATCTTTGATCAAATCGACGACATCATGGCGCAAACGAGCCCGGTATGCCGGAGAGTACTTCGTGAAAAATATGCCTCCTACTTGCAAAGTAGGATTGATGCGCCGCCGCAAACGGGTGCAAGTGTTAATTAAGTTAGTCAGCCCTTCGAACCCATAAAACTCAGGGTCAACTGGAATATAGAGCAGATCGGTAGCAGCTAAGGCAATCCAAGTGAGAGTACCAATGCTCCCCTTGGTATCGATAACGCAGTAATCGTACTCAGGGGCTACCATCTCTAAAATGTCCGCCAGCCGGGTTGAATGCTCCGCATCCCAACCAGGAAGCTGAGCTTCGTTAGCTTCCATTTCAGCGCTAGCCGGCAGCAAGTCTACGTTTTCGCCCACCGGCCGAATCACGGCGTGAACATCGTCGAGAGAGAACTCGCCTTTGCGCATAAGCAGCATGCCAACATGCTCAGGAATGTCGGCTCCTTCAAATGAAATAGTAAGACTACGTTGCGGGTCGCAGTCACAGAACAACACTCGGTGGCCCCGTCGAGCTAAAGCCAAACCTACATTAAGAGCGGAGGTAGTTTTTCCTACCCCACCCTTGTTGTTAGAAAAGCAGAGGGTTCGCATAGAAGACAAATGATAATGTGTAGCTGCAAGTAAAGAATATTTACGCAAAGACGTCAAAACGACAATGCATACATATTATTTTACGTTTATACGTATGAACGTAAAATTAGCATAATACATGAATACAATCTTAACAGCATCTGCGCGACAAGCAGATGTTGTATCTAACGTTTTTACGTAAAAACGTATTTACGTTTATCTTTATCTTGTAGTAGAGTATTCTCATAAATAAATCAAGAGTTATCAAACATTTTGCTGCTGGCTGCTTACCAAACAAGATCTAATCAGGTTAAGACTATATAAGCATTGAAACGTTTATACGTATGCACACAAACACATTTTAATGCTCCCTTTCATACGTTTATGTGCAATTACGTTTATATATACGAACGTTATTGCATATAAACGTTTATACATTTAAGCAGTTATTACATTTAATCGTTTGCGTGTTGAAGCATTTGTATGTTTTTACATTTGTACGTATAAATGTAAAAACGTGTATAATAAGGCAAAGAATTTATACTATGATCCTAAAGCTTGGCTTATCACCAACACGTCTGTAGCCTTGACCTCTAAAAAGTGAATGAAGGTTCGTGCTTATTAATTAGCAGCTAGCAGGAATTTCTATACTAGAGTAGGAGGTCAAATGCTTTTAACCAGCCATTCTATTCCGTCTGCGTCTTTCTCTTGCCGGAACCCTTGAGACAGATATACTAGTGTCAAGTTCTCTTGAAATGTAGCACCCTTAGCCGTCTTTTGACGGGCCATTAGTTCGTACGCCGCTTGGGCCTCTTCTAGCCGGTAGCGGATAGGGGAGGCCGGTATACTATTGCTGGTGCCAGAAGACTTACGAGCTACACTTTTCTGGCGCTGCAGAGCCTTCCGATACTCATCCGCTAGATGGCCTTTGGTGAGAGCGGTGAACACAGCTCCAGCCAAGCTTTTGATTTTGCCTTCGCTGCTCTTGCTGCGCTGATGCTGGACCACGTACTGCACGTAGCCGGGCTCCATCTCACCCCGCTCGATAAATTCACCGATAGTTGCAATGCTGCTAGCAGAAACTCCCACCTCAAGAAGCGCCTTTTGCCAGTCGGCTGTGGCCGGTAAGGAAGGCAAAAGAACTTCGCTGGTAACGGGTGTAAAATGAAAGCGGATTTCCTCTACGCTGTTGCTTTTGCCGCGAATCAATTCGTACTGAAACGCTAGGTTGGTTTGCGAAAGCTCTTGCTGGGCCCGATCCAGAACCCGCAATTTGAAGAGCGGGAATTGCTTGTATTGTCCTTCCAAATCCAGAACTCGTTTCAGCTCATCGACCCGAATGGTTCGCGTACCGAAGCTTCCATATTGCTTAAGCAACCAGTAGATGCGGTAGGAGTGGGCGCTTTTCAACTTAAGCAACTGCATAAGCTGCGCTTGGGTGAAATTGCCGTCATTGAGTTGTAACAGATGCTCACGCACTCGGTCGTTAAACCGTACTACAAGGGCCCGCTCTTCGCTACTGTAGTCGGCGTAGGCCATTAGGGGAGTGTTAGAAAAGCTAGGGGCTTCTTCAGTGGTTTGGCCAGTTCTTTTCGTCTTTTTCTTACTTGGCCGTTCGATGTAAATCACCCTAGAAGCGAGCAGCGCGCACATATCTTTCAACTGCTGGTAATCGTTGCTGCTCGGCCGACGCCCCGATAAAGCCACCACTTCCGTTACAGGGATTCGTAACTCGTGAAACTCGGTATCCTCTCGGTTGATGCGAGCGAGCATGGCCATGAACAACCGCATTTCAAGAGTTGTCAACGCAAAACGCGCATTGACCAAGTCGTTGCGCTGCACCACCAGCTTGCTGATGGGTTCCGGCTTATCACTGACGAAAAGTTCTCCTTGCATAATGGATAGGAGGGGAGGGTAGCGGGTAGTACGGCAATAGTATTACAAAAAATATTTCATTAACAGGTATTCGTGCTTTTTGTAATAGGAAGGAGTATGCTGCTATTACGATATCTGTAGAGATCTTTCGTGCTTTCTGTAATAGGTGTTCGTGCTTCTTGTAATAGCTAGAAGAAAATCATGTCGTGGTTCTTGTAATACATATAATACATAATCAATTGAATTACAGTAAATGACTGTCAACCTGAATGTTTGACAAGAGAATAAATTAGAATAAAACACAATTAGCTCACCATTAGACTGCCATTAATAGGCTTTTACCAACCTGTTGATTGAATGGTCGCACAGTAAATCGCCTACTGCTCACAATCATCATATGAAAGCAAGGCTAACTTTCGTGCTTTTTGTAATAGGCTCTGCAACTGCCTTATATCATAACCATCTACTAAACAGACCTAAGCGTTATGTCATTTATTATAATGCTTCATTTCAATTTGCGCTCCGCTATTACAAAAAGCACGAATAGCCTAAGCTATTGCATTATCAAACTCATCAAACACCTTGCTATTACAAAAAGCACGAAGGACACGGCATGATCAATGGGCTACTGAATGTACAGAAGACGTCACACTTCGTGCTTTTTGTAATAGATGTTGGCTATAATGAGTATACAATCTTGATAGTAGTAACGCTAAAGATTAACTAAATGGCTGATGAGCATTGTAAGAGCAGATCTAGCATAAGCTCTAATAGTAATTTCTGCAACTGTTTCAAAGAGTTAAATGGCTATACAACAGTCACATATGTGTGCATTTTGCATATGATTGAGAAAGACTCTAAACGTTAAATAAGTAGGTGCATTACGTGGCCTAATGGAATCAATGGTAGTCTCAACTTTTAGTAAGGCTAAGACCATAGCTTGTTATTACTCCTTGTGAGAAGCATAAACAGGATATATTCATTCAGCCGTAGTTAGCACCTATTACAAAAACCACGACGAACTCGTAATGCTGTTAAGTTCGGGCTGCAAAGGCAATGGAAAGGCTTCGTAAATAGCCAAGACAGGGTCAGACTGCGTGGTTTTTGTAATAGGTGGCGATAAGAAGTGCATGAGCTGATCAATAAGCGCTAACCACGTCGTGGATTTGGTAATAGAAGTGTGCTTTCCTGAAAAGATATCAGCAACACCCTTTCAGCATTAGCCTCAAAGTATTGTTGAAAATAGTACCTGTAAGCAGCTAAAACGACTTAATGATAGATAAAAGCGTCTTTAGAAGGGAACAACTATTACAAAAACCACGACACCGCGGCGGCCCGCTCTTTTCTCACCCGCTATCTGAGTCCTTTCCTCCCTTGCCTAGACCTTTTACAACTCATGCTTAAAAAAAGAAGCGACCTGTTTAAACCAGTTGTTTCCTTTATTAATAACCTTTTATAGGTTTAGGGGTGTTGCAACTAGCTGTGCAATAATTGATTGAAGAGGTTATCTATTACAAAAACCACGACTATCTATTACAAAAACCACGCAGAGCTATTACCAAAAGCACGAAGTAAGTATTACAAGAACCACGACTAAAAGCGAGGTAGCTATTACAAAAACCACGTTACCCTATTACCAGAAGCACGATTATCTATTACAAAAGCACGAAAGCTTACCATTACTGTGGATAACTATTACAAGCTAACAAGCTTGTAATAGTTAGGGGCATTGGCGAACTTACTGCCGGTAGCCACTAGGTGCACTATCCATGCAAACCAACTTATTCGATCCTGCCCCTCCGCCCGAACTGCCTGTCAGTAAGATAGTGGTCCAGCATAATGCGCTGGTTAATGCGCGTTTTGACCTTTCTACGGTTGAAATGCGCTTGTTTATGGCTATGCTTTCCCGCATTGGTCGCGACGATAGCGAATTCCGGGAAATGCGTATTCCCTTGACCGAAGTGGTAGCTTTGTCGGGGCGCCGGCCGAGCAGTAAGGATTACCAGCAAGTGGCAGGCATGTGCAACCAACTAGTGAGCCGTATCCTGCACATCGAGCGGCCCAATCCAGCCCGGCGAGCTAATCGCAAGAATTCCGATCCGGACTTCGATAAGATTCCGCTAATGGCGTACGCCAAATATCGTGGGGAGGAAGGAGCCCTGCACGTGCGCTTCAATGATGAGGTGATGCCTTACTTGCTGCAGCTGCAGCGCAACTTCACGAAGGCGCAGGTTGTGCAGCTGCTTAAACTGAAAAGCCCCCACTCGTACCGCATCTACTGGTTGCTCAAGGAATACAGCGCTTTCGGCACGCGTACAATTGCCGTCGATCAACTAAAGGCTTTGCTTAATCTGGAAGGGCAATACAAACAGTTTCCGCTGTTCCGGCTGCGGGTGCTAGACCGCGCGCAACTGGAGTTGGCAAAAACAGATCTACCCTTCGAGTACGACTTAATTCGGCAGGGCAAGGGAGTTGCAGAAATCAAGTTCCGTTTCACGTCGTTGGCTGCTGGAGAAGGAGAGGCCTTACTGGCGGCTAGTAGTGCTTGGGAAGATGCTTTGCTGCAAGCAGGAGTGGCCGCAGCCAGCATCGTGGCAGTAGGTGAGCTTATTGAGCGGGGAGAGGTGGAACCCGGCTACGTGCAGTACGTGGTTCAGCACCAACGCAGCAAAAGCAGCGAAGGCAAAATTAAAAGCTTGGCCGGGGCTATTGTTTCGGCTATCACCAAGAAACACTTAACTGCTGAATACAAAGACGCGCAGAAACGTAGCACGGCGCCGGTAAAGAAAGCAGCACCTGCCCGTCAGGAATCAAATGAGGTTCGTTACCGGGTCGACGAATTGCCTGCCATTTACCAAACGATGGTGCGCAAAAATCTGACAACGGCTTCTAGCTTCGAAGAGCATTTTCAAACTGTATACCTCGACCAAGGCTTCATTGTAGAAACCGATGGCCAAGGTGTGCAGTGGGCCGTTAAGAGAAACTGACGAGTAACAACCTAACCAACCTCACAAGCCTCCAGGGTTAAACAGGCGAGGTTACACCTCGTAGACTAAGGCTGACGTTTGAGAGAGTCGCGCCGATGGATAGCATCCATGGCTTGACGGGCAGTGAATTCCTTGTTAACGTCTATGTAGCCCGTAGGGGAGATAGAGCGGCCCCCACTAGTGATAAAAGTTGGTTTGAGACGCAGCGTCAGGCGCATAGGCTCTTGGCCGCGGTCAGATAATCCGAAAGCCATATTGGCCAGGTTCTCAGCCGACTGCTCGCCTAGAGCGTCGCGCAGATTGCTTTCCAGCGTAACAGGAGCCACTGCTACTCCGCCGTTGGGAGCTACTTCAATGCGTTGCGTCGTCCTTCCTGTGGCTATCTGCTTGCCATCGAGCAAGGCAATATAATCGAGTCCGTTGAGAGCCGCCATCTCGTCGTTGGGATTACGAATTTCAAGGTTCACGAGCATGCGCAGTGGCAGATTGCCCGACGCATAAGCGGCAGCTAGGCGGGCTTGGTTTAGCGTACTTAAGTCGCTGACCTTACGAATTTGCAACACATCGATGCCCGCCACGGTAGCTTGCTCCACGGAAGCCAAGCGAATCTCGGCATCCTTGAACGCTTTGGCTTGTTGCACTTGCTCGCTGATGCCGCAAGAATTGATGCCTAAGAGGCAAATTAAGCTAGTGACGAGCAACAACAGATAGGACTGCGCAGAAGAAAGAAAACGCGGCATAAGCAGATGAATAAAAGGTGAAGCCGATGCGGCCCTCTTCCTACTCGTCTGCTTGAAAATAGTTGTGTGCTATTATTGACCTGCTTGCGCCGTTACTGAATACTTAATAAGGCTAGTATTGACCTAGTATTGACGGCAAATAGCCTGAAGCCCCTTAGCGCGGGCGAGAGGACGCAACAGGCCAAAAACGGCCTGTTGTACCCAACGAGGAGGTGTAGCTAAGCGAAATTCGTGGTCGAATTCTTTCGTCAATAAAGAAACCAGCAGCAAGCCAGGAACTCCTTCTGCATTGACTTGTCCGCACTCAGCCAATGCAAATATGATTCGGTGAAACTCTTCTGTTCGCAAGGCCGGGCGCGTTGTCCAGCGTACGGTAGCAGGATAAGCAGCGGCATTCCACATGGAATGCACGCTGCCAGGGGAATGCGCAGTGTATCGCCAAGATGAAGCGTGCTCAACTGATTGTTGAGGCGGACCGTGAGCTGTCCGCTTATTACTTCAAAATATTCTTCCTGCATGGGGTGGTAGTGTGGCAGAGGCTCCTTGCTTCCAGTACCGTAGCTTGCTTCGATGATCAGCTCCTGCTGGCTTGTTGCAACAAAGGTTAGCTGCTGGCGCGTGACAGGGTTGTAAATAATCGCAGGCTGAGTGAACATGGTCTTAGAGGAAAGGAGCTGTTTCACATCTACTAAAAGTTTGTCTGTGAAGATAATAGGAGCCATTATCTGCCCCTTAAGTTGGAAGGGAGGAGAAAGATAGGATGGCTACCAAAAGGGTTCCAGAACAAACTAGCTGGATTGAGAAAATACGTGATTCAGTTGGGCAAAAGGAGCAGTATGCTGTATCTTCTTCGGCCTTCAACTCACTGAAAGCATAGCTTGAGTTGCTCAGGTCGACTGCTGGTTTCAGGTTGCGTTCTTGAAAAACGCTTGAGAAGTAGAGCCAAGAATTTTGCCTTAACTAGTTTATAACTGTGGGGAGGCAACGCTCTGACCACAACCACTATCTGCTAGTTGAAACGCTCGTATGGCCTTTCTGTTCAAAGCCTACCGTTCTCTGCCAACCTAACCGAGATTACTATGCAGTTGAAATCATTCCCGCACAGCAAGCTAATCTGCCTCATGGTTCTGCTGATGTGTTCCATTAGCTCCTGGGGCCAACGGAAAGACGACAGTACGGCTGACCCTTATTCAGAAGCCCGAAAAATCGTGGAGGACCTTGGGAAGATTGTAGCTCCTAACGGGGTGCAGGAGTCGTACGAGACTAGTATTGGAGGTCTAAAACAGTGGGTGTATGTGCGGGGGCAGGACCGAAGCAACCCGATTATCTTATTTGTTCACGGTGGCCCCGCTTCTCCTATGGCCCCGGTATCTTGGACGTTTCAGCGTCCGCTCGAAGAATGCTTTACCGTAGTTCATTACGACCAGCGGGCCGCGGGCAAAACTTACGCAGCCAACGATACCACCAAGCTAGGGGCTACTCTCGCCATTGCCCAATATGTGAACGATGCCATTGATGTGGCAGAATTTATCAAGAAGAAGTACGGCAAAGACAAAGTGGTGCTGATAGGCCACAGCTGGGGCACGATTGTGGGCATGAAAGCCGCCCTAAAACGCCCCGATTTGTTTTACGCCTACGTTGGCATCGGGCAAGTAATCAATACGCGAGACAACGAAGAAGTTAGCTTCCGCTACGCCCTAGAGCAGGCCACTGCCCACAAAAATGAAGCAGCGTTGAAAGAGCTGCGCTCAATTGCCCCTTACCCCGGCAACCAGCCCATTACCCGCGAAAGAATCATTATTGCGCGTAAGTGGCCGCAGTACTATGGGGGCTTGTCGGCTTACCGCGACGAGTCGTCTTATTACTTCCAAGCACCGTTGCTTTCGCCGTTGTATACCCGCCAGGATGTGGCAGCAGTCGACCAAGGCAGCTTGTTTACGCTCGGCCGTGTTTTGCCTGAATTCTTGGCTGTTGATTTCAAACCCGTCACTTCATTTCCCATCCCGGTTTTCATGTTCATGGGACGGCACGACTATACCACTCCCTCGGAGCCGACGGCTGCTTGGTTAAGCAAGCTGAAGGCTCCCCTGAAAAAAGGAGTCTGGTTCGAGCATTCAGCTCACCTGATTCCCATGGAAGAGCCAGGGAAGCTGCTCGTCACGTTGCTTAATGAAATAAGGCCGCTGGCCACAAAGCAGACTTCTGGTGGAGTGAAGTCGAAACACTAGCAGAAGGGCGAGTACTCGGCAGCCACTGCTGCTTACTGCCAAACTGCATAGCCTTAACGTAGGTAGCCGGCGCTATTGGTTCTGCACCGATACCGGGTTCGGCACCTGAAGCCGGTGAACGTGAATGCCGCCGAAATAGGCTTCGTCGGTGGTGAGTTCGAAGAGCGTGTTACCGGATTGTAGCAGGCAACTGTAGCCGGTGTTGTTGGCATACCCGGCGGGGGCGGCATCAAGGTCGTGGAAATCGGGTTGGTCGCGGCTGTAGCGTCCGTACTGGGCTAAATAGGTGCCATCCTGCTTAAACAACCAATGCTGGTTGGAAAAGAAGCCATTCTGGCCGTCGTAGCTGCACACCACGTACTGACCCACCGCGTGAACGGCTACCCCGGTGTGTCCCCCGAAATCGGAGCCGGAACCTTGCGCCGGATAGAAGCCAGGCACGATTTGCTGGATGTTGGTCATCAGCTTGTTGGGCAAGCCCAACCAACTCCACTTAGTTTGGCCCGGCTTGATACCGCCCAAATGGAAGGCACCCACTTTGGTTTGGGGCGCTCGGAAGCTGATCCAAGTGCCGTCGGCCGTGACCGGACATTCGTCTTGCTGGTTCCACCCGCCGTAGCTAAGCGGCCGGTTGTTTTGCTTGGCCAACTCGGCAATGAAATCCACCTTTTTCTGCACCGGGCCAAACACCGGGTTGTTGTGACTATCGAAGCCTTCAAATGCTTGAAAGTAGCCGCACTGCCGCTTATTGCCAGCGCCGTCGTCGGTGATTTCCCACCACCGGATACCCTCCGGATAGATAATCTTGCTACGGCCGGTATTGGGCCCGTAATCGATATGAATGCCAGTGCGCCGGGCCACACCGGAAGCGGGCAGTTCTACCAATTCCGTTTGCCAACCTTGATTGTTGAAATCGGAATCGTGACACTGCGCGAAGGTGCGTTTCACTCCCTTGCTGGTATAAGTCACAACGTGTAGAAACGGTCCGAGCTTACGACTAAACTGAGCCGACCAGTTCTTTTTCAGAAGCCAGGTAGGATGGGCCAGCTGAGTTTGGTCGCCTCCCCGAATCGGGCGCGTCCAGTCTACTTCTAGCTCCATAAAGTCGGAGTGAACCCGCTTGACGTCGTTGGGGTCCACGGCAATTTTGTAGTGACAGGGCAGCCAGCCGAATTGCCCCAGATATTTCCAGGTGGCGCTGTAGTGCATGACGCGGTAGTTGCCGGCGTCGAGCAGCCAGATGGAACCATCGGGGGCTACATCCAGCGAGCCAAGCGGCTTGTCGTAGTCGCTGTTGGTCGTGTCCTGGGTGCCAAGGCTCTCGCGGTTCACAAACAGGAAGCTCGACAAGGTAACGTCGGGGCTCAGTTTGTTGCCACCCGGCTTGGCTGGGAACACACCTGCGGGCTTACCATTGGGCAAAAATTCTTTTACCTGCTGGTGGTTGCCGCCGTCTTGCACCAACAAGGTGCCGTTAGGGCGCATGGCCAACGCTACGGGTTGTTGTAAGCTTTGAATGGTGGTCTGCAGGACGAAATCAGGCGTAGTACGGGTGCTGCGGTTCACGTATTGCTTCACCGTTCCTTGGCTTATCACCCAAAAGTCACCCGACGGAGAAAACACGCATTTTCCGGGGGCTGGCAGGCGAAGCGTCGAGAGCAATACACCGGTGGTTTTGTGGTAGAATTGAACGGTGTTTTGGTATTTCCGGCAGACCGCCAGCAAACTATTGCCCCGTTCCACTCGCATGCCGCTTATTTGCTGTGCCTTCACGAAGGCCGGGTCCCAGCCCCCGAGCTTCTGCTTCAAGCCAACCACTCCGTCGTAGCCGGCGTCGCTGTCGTGGGCTTTGTCGCCGGCAAAAGTAGCCCGGTCTCCTTTCGGAAAACGGTGCAAGCCTCGATCGGAGCAGCGCCGAGCAACCACGTACACCGAGCTGTTTTTGTCCCAGCCATTGTTGTTGCTGGCTATGTAGTACAGCGTTCCGTCGGTATCGACATGGTCGACAACGGACAGCATGTTGTTGGCCAGCGCCAGCCGCGCGTTGCGCGTTTGGTCGGTAAAGGTGCTTACGTTTTCGTGCGTCTCGGCGTAGCCAGCCCCAACAATACCGCCCGCCGGACCATAGGCTACAGATCGAACGAAGGAAGCGCCCCGCCACGGTTTCACCGAGAAATTGTCGCTAGTGGTACCAATGATGCCTGCCCACTGGTAGGGCCAGTTGGGGGTATAGGTAGAGCAGAGAGTACAGGCGGCTCGCTGGGTTGAAAACTCTTGGCAAGCAACGCTTCCACTTTAGAACAGGAGTTTGCTGAAAGCAAAAACAATAAAACGAAAAGTGCACTCCTCATATTCCCTTTTATCAAGTAACGCTTAGCCAAACGAAGAACAATATAGCGTGGTACAGCGGATGACCATTTTCCTACGGCAAAAGCAATAGATTCCGCGCTTCTAAAATGGAGTAGTACACCACCAAACATAATTGCGTGCCCGCCCACGCAAAGTTGTTATATTGCCAATAGCGCACCTTAGTAAGCGCAGATAAGCGAAAGGCAATGTGCTTAACAGCAGGCTGTCAGGTTTGTCAGCCGAAGAAGCAACCTAGGCTGCTCACGCATTCAACAGGATTCCATGACAAACCCTTATGGTTCTCTTCGGTGGCCTTCTATTTGTGCTGTCATTGTAGTCTTTCCAGTGTTGGCCGAAAGCAGCGTCCGAAGAGAGTCTACTTCAGTGTGGCGGCAATCCGATGGCAAAATGCCGTCTTGGTGGAAACGTAGCCGCCGTTGGTGGTGCCTGCTTTTCTTGCTAATTATGAACTCACCTATACAAGCGCAAACCATGTTTCAAGGCTTGGACGCGCTGTTTACACCGCCCAAAAGCTACGTGGTGCAGCATACAGTGCAGGCTTTGCAAATGGATGGCAACCTACAGGAGAGCGACTGGCAGAAAGCCCCTTGGATAACCGATTTCGTTGATATTGAAGGCGCCGGTAAACCGCTGCCAACCTGGAAAACACGCGTGAAAATGTTGTGGAATGATTCCACGTTGTTTGTCGCGGCGGCCTTGCAAGAACCACAACTTTGGGCCACTCAAACCGAGCACGACGATATTATCTTCAAAGACAACGACTTCGAAGTTTTTATAGACCCTGATAACAACACGCATCAGTACTTTGAAATCGAAGTGAATGCGCTCAACAAAACCTTCGACTTATTTCTGCCCAAGCCCTACCGGAACGGCGGAGATGCCTTGGTAAGTTGGGATGCGGCCGGTCTGCAGTCGGCCGTAAAGCTGGAGGGTACGCTCAATCAGCCGCAAGACCGAGACCAAGGCTGGGTAGTAGAAATGGCAGTACCGCTGAAATCGTTGCGCTTGGGGTATAGTTTTCGGGCGCCGACGGAGGGGCCTTGTGGCGCATAAATTTTTCGCGTGTGGAATGGGACACGCGCAGCAGTGAAGGCAAAATCAGCAAGCTGAAAGACGCAGCCGGCAAAGACATGCCCGAACACAACTGGGTATGGTCGCCGCAAGGCGTAGTGAATATGCATTACCCGGAGCGTTGGGGCTATTTGCAGTTTTCCCGCCAAGTCAATACCGTCTTCCGGCTACCTTATGCCGAGTTGCAGAAACGTTATTTGTGGCTGGTCTACTACCGCCAAAAACAGTACCGTGAGAAATTTGGGCGCTATGCTACTACATTGGCCGAGTTGAAAATTACGTCCCAGGTTACTCTGGAAAATCAAGTCAACCAGCTCCAGCTAGAGGCTACACCCCGGCAGTTCACGGCCACGATTACGGCCCCAAACACTCCGGCTATCCGCCTCAACGACGAAGGGCTTCTCACCTATACGAAGCCATAATGAGCCGCCGAAAAGCTATTAAAGGCAGTATAGTGGCGGATTTGACTGCTGCCATTTTGCTCAGAGCCACCCAAGCCAACTTGCCCATTGGGGCCGGGAAACGGGAGTGGAAGTACAGCAAGAAACAGAAGGCCTTGCGTAATGGCGTGGCGGATGTTTCCTTGTTTGGCCATGCGCCGGAGGCTACGCGGCTGACGCTGAAAATACTTCCTTGAAGCTAGTGCGGCCTAGCTAACCTAAACAAGCCAGTTTGTAGGTTTGCTAGGGCTGGCTGGTTACGGACTGAGGACGGTCTTGCTTGGCCACGCCCCATGTGATGCTAGGTTTATTGCCCATCTCGAAAACAAGCTTGCCGCCGGCCACCAAATCCTTGTGCAGAATATACGATTTCGAATACGGTTTGCCATTGAGCGACACGCGTTGAATGTACTTGTTGGCCGGACCATTGTTCTTCACCTCGATAGCAAGCGTTTTGCCATTGCCTAGCGCCACAGACGCTCTGTTTACTACCGGACTGCCAAACACGTACGCACCGTTAGCCGGGTTTACGGGGTAAAAGCCGAGCGCGGAGAATATATACCAAGCCGACATCTGCCCCACATCTTCGTTACCGATGATGCCATCCATCTTGTCGGTGTAGAAGTTGTCTAGTATGAACCGGACTTGGTTGGCCGTTTTCCAAGGTTGCCCAACGTAGGCATACAAGTAGGTGATATGATGGCTCGGCTCGTTACCGTGCGCATACTGCCCGATCAAGCCGCTGATGTCGTTTGAGGCCTCGGCGCCCATGTTGCCCTTGGCGGTAAAGAGCGAATCTAGCTTCTGGCTGAATGCGTTGTCACCGCCTAGCAAACCAACCAAGCCTTCTACATCTTGCGGCACCAGCCAAGTGTATTGCCAGGCATTGCCTTCCGTGAAATCGTCTTTACGGTGGCGCGACTCGAAGGGGTTAAACGGGGTGCGCCACTGATTTTGGGCCACTCGGCCGCGCATGAAGCGGGTCTGCTTATCGAAGTAGTTCTGATAGTTTTTGCCGCGCTTGCTGTAGTACGCGTAATCGTCGGCTTTGCCCATTTTCTTGGCCATCTGGGCAATGCACCAATCATCGATGGCATATTCCAGGCCCTTGGCTACGCTTTCCCCTTCGCTATCGGCAGGAATGTAGCCTAGCTCTTTCACCGCTTTTAGGCCGTAGTCGTCGCGCATGGCGGTGGCGCGTACGGCTTCATACGCTAGGTTGGCATCAAAGCCTTTGAATCCTTTCAGGTAGGCATCCACTACCACCGGCACGGCGCTGTAGCCAACCATAGTGTTGGTTTCGCTGCCCATTAGGTGCCACACCGGCAACTTGCCTTGCTGCTGATACACCGCAAGCATGGAGTTGATCATGTCATTGACCCGGTTCGGCTGTATGACGGTGAACAAAGGGTTAGCTGCGCGGTAGGTATCCCAAAGGGAAAAAGTGGTCAGGTTAGTGAACGAAGCCTTCTTATAGACTTTCTTATCGGTGCCCAGATAATCTCCGTTATGGTCGTTGAAGACGGAAGGGGCAATCATGGTGTGGTACAGAGCCGTGTAAAACGTCTTTAGCCGCGTTTCCGAATCCGCCTCGATTTTCACTTTTTGCAACTCCTGATTCCAAGCTGCGTCAGCCGCCGCCACCGTCTTATTGAAGTTCCAATGCGGAATTTCAGCGCGGATATTGGCCAGGGCGTTTTCCGAGCTTACTGGCGAAATACCCACCTTTAACTTCACTTTTTCGCCGGCCTTTGTGCTGAAGGTAGCTACCCCTTTGAGGCGGGTGCCTTTGGTAGCAGGGGTAGTAGTACCTAAGCTGTCGGTTACCAGCAAGCTGGTAAACTGACGAATAGGCTTCGAGAAGACCGCGGCAAAGTACACGCGTTGGTCTGTGGCCCATCCTTTAGAGAAGCGGTAGCCAACTACCGTGCTGTCGTTGAGTTTTTCGATGTAGGTATCCGTGGCCTGGTCCCAGCCGATTCCCTGCTCTAAATCGAGGACGATGTGAGATTCTGCGGCTTGCGGGAAGGTATATTGGTGGAAGCCAACGCGCGAGGAAGCGGTAAGCTCCGCCTGGATGTTGTAGCGCTTCAGCTTAACGGAGTAGTATCCTGGCTTGGCAATTTCGTCGCGGTGCGAAAACAAAGACAAGTAGCCTTTGCTTGGGTCTTTCAATCTGCCTTTCGTTACCCGGACTGGTCCTGTAGTAGGCATCACCGCTATGTCGCCTAGGTCGCCAATGCCTGTGCCACTAAGGTGGGTGTGGGAAAAGCCCACGATAGTCGAGTCCGAGTAATGGTAACCTGAGCACCAGTCCCAGCCCTGCGACAGGTTTACGGGCCCCAGCTGCACCGCTCCAAACGGAACGTTGGCTCCCATAAATACGTGGCCATGAAACCCCGTGCCAATGTACGGGTCCACGTGGCGGGTAAGGCTAGTGCTGTTTCCTTTGCTGGCAACCTGTTGGCTGTTGGCAAAGCTGGCAAAAAGCAGAACCAAGCCGGAAGCCAGCACGACAACAGATTTCACCATGTGCACAGCGTTACTCTTCATAGCAGACTTAAGGTAGTTGAAAGTTGGTGGGTGCTCTGACTCAGGCTTTGCCTGTTCAGAAATGAGAGAACGGTAGTTAACACCTCGCACTCAAAGTGAAAGCACCTGTTGAGGCGTAACGCTCAGTTCTAGTTTGCTTTTGCAAAGCGCGGCGGCGCCCAATACGGCCGCATTGCCGAGTTCCGACGGGGCTATTGTCAGACGGTCGGTTACTATCTTGAATGGAAACTCCAGTACGCTTTTGTGGAGGGCTTCCTGGAAATATTTGTAGCATTTGCTGATCGAGCCACCCAGAAATATAGCCTCCGGGGATAATGCGTACAGAATAACCTTGATGGCGTTGCCTAGGTGTTCGCCGAACTGCGAGAAAGCCTCCAACGCTTGCAACTCGCCACGCTGAGCAAGCAGGTGTAATTCGGTGCCAGGCAATCCGAAGTTCTGGACGAAGAACTTGCCACTGCAGTAGTCTTCAATGGTCTTGTCACGATAGGGAATGCAGCCAAATTCGCCGGCGCTTGAGAGAGTGCCCGAATACACATCGTTGTTGATGATAATACCCGCGCCGAATCCTGTTCCGAGCGTGATGCCTACCAAGTTGGTGCACTCTTTTCCTTTCCCGTAAATCTTTTCGCCAATGGCAAAAGCATTGGCATCGTTGGTTATGTATACGGGCACCTTGAAATGGCTTGCCAAGTGCCCTTTCAAACTCACTTCTCGCCAAGAAGGAATGTTCTGTACGTTGTGGACGATGCCGTTCTTTTCATCGACCAACCCGGGGACGCCTATTCCAATACCGGCCACCTCACTATCCATGACCGATTTGATGCTGTCCACCAATGCGCCTAGGATCTGTTCTTTGGGCGCAGTGGCGGACGTTTCGAATTGAATCTCTTGAATGATGCGCTCGTCCTGCACCACCCCAACATGAATTTTGGTTCCCCCAATATCTATTCCGATGTACTTCGTGTGGTGGCTATCCGTAGGGTTGGTGTATTTCATAACTCGCATTGAAAAAGTGAACCGCCGGATTCACCTAAGGAACATCTGTAAAGGTGCTGAGCTTACGTAGCTGTAAAATGGGCAGTTGGTTTGAATAGCTTGGTATGCATAAGAACCTAGCTAGTAGAGTTTCTCATCGGAAACTGTAAGCGCGTACCCAAACGAAAACTTCACCTTTTACTTCTAAAAACAGGTTCCGGATGCCTTCAACAAGTCCATGGATACCAGTCATAATTTTCCGTTATCCAAATCCTTTGCTACCCATGCACGAAGCTGATCTAAGGAATAAACTGAACCCTTAGGATGCAGTCTGATTGTGTCAAGGTAATAAACTATTTAAATTAATTATCAGAAAAATGAAAATTGTGCGCGCACACATCGATTACGTGTGCGTTAACATTGCTAAACCAACGTAAATCAAAAGGCTTTTTATGCAAGTTGTTAACCTGCGTATTAGGACAACTAGGCTTTCAATTAATAGCGCTTAGATGATGTGTATCAGCAAATAAGCTTCAAGTAATGCATGGGTAAAAAGCTTACAGGCACATCAGCGTATGGTTAATAAGACACCATGCATCGAGGTAATTTATAAAGGCTGGTAGTTGATAAGTATAGCCACACGCAAAGCTCAATAACCACAAGAGGAACTGCCTAGCAAGCAGGTAAGGAGTATGGTAGGTGCTTCGGAAACAATAAAAACTTTCTTTCTTTGGGCTCCACTCCTTGTTCACGTTACTTATGCCTTCTCGCCGAAAGTTTCTTATCTCTTCCACCGCTGGGCTAGCAGTACTTACTTTAGGCCAACGTGCGGAGGCTGCTAGCATTGAGTTGCCGCCGCAACCTGTAGTTGGTAAGCCACTAGTAATTTCCACCTGGGATACGGGCTTGGCGGCCAACTTAGGAGCCTGGAAAATACTGAGCAAAGGAGGCCGGGCCTTGGATGCAGCAGAGGCCGGCGTGATGGTAACGGAAGCGTCGCAGAATTGCTGCGTAGGCTTAGGCGGCAATCCAGACCGTGACGGTATCGTAACGCTGGACGCCTGCATCATGGACGATAAGTTCAACTGCGGCAGCGTGGCTGCTTTGGAGCGCATCAAGCACCCAATTAGCGTGGCGCGGCGCGTTATGGAACGCACGCCTCACGTAATGCTCGTTGGCGAAGGAGCGCAGCAGTTTGCCGTAGCCCAAGGTTTCCCGCTGGAGCCTCAAAAGCTTAGCCTCGATGCTGAAAAAGCGTACCGGGAATGGTTGAAGACCAGCCAGTACAAACCAGTGGTGAACATCGAGAATTCGGGCTCCAAGAAATCAACCGGACCGGTAGGCGGCGCCAACAACCACGATACTATTGCGCTACTGGCCCAAGATGCGCAAGGCAACCTCAGCGGTAGCTGCACCACCAGCGGAATGGGCTTCAAGATGCGCGGCCGCCTCGGCGACTCACCTCTGATTGGCTCGGGCTTGTTCGTTGATAATAGTGTAGGCGCGGCCGCTGCCACCGGCCAGGGAGAAGACGTGATACGCATTGCTGGCGCGCATACGGTTGTGGAATTCATGCGCCAGGGCCTCTCCCCGAAAGCAGCCTGTAAGGCCGCTATCGAGCGGGTAGCCAAGATCAAAGGCGAAAAAGCCCGCGACATTCAAGTGTGTTTCATCGCCGTTAATACGCAGGGTGTGCACGGGGCCTTTGCCTTGCAAAAAGGCTTCAGCTATGCCGTCTGCGACGCTAGCAACCAACAGCAACTCATCCAAAGCGAATACTTACTGTCGTGAAGCGGGTGCTGGAAATTTGCGCTAGCTCGGTGCAGTCGGCCGTGGCAGCGCAGGCAGGTGGCGCCCATCGGATTGAGTTGTGCCAGAACTTAGAGCAGGGGGGTATTACGCCTTCTTTTGGTTTACTGAGCCAAGTGCTGAAACTGCTATCAATTCCGGTGTTCGTGTTGATTCGGCCGCGCCCAGGCAATTTCGTATACGATACTAATGAGCAAGCCATTATGGTCGCCGACATCATTCAGTGTCGAGCGGCAGGATGCGCTGGGGTAGTACTAGGTGCTCTCACTCGCGAGGGCCGTGTGGATATTACTGTTTGTCAGAAGCTTATAGAAGCAGCTGGCCCTTTGTCAGTAACATTCCACCGTGCCTTCGATGTGTGCAGCAACCAAGCACAGGCGCTTGAAGAAATAATAGGGTTGGGCTGCCAACGCATTCTTACTTCCGGAGGCGAACCTGCGGCCCCAGCCGCCCAAGCGAAGTTAGCCGCCCTCGTTAAACAAGCAGCTGACCGTATCAGCATCATGCCGGGCAGTGGCGTAACCCCTCACACCATCCGCGGCTTAATAGAAACTACCGGCGCCAATGAGTTCCACGCTAGCGCCAAGCATTCAATAGCTAGCTCTAGTGCGCCTTTTTCTCCAATGTTTGACGCCATTCTGCCGGAAGCTGAACCCATGATTGTAGCAGAGCTGGTCACGCAACTTGACAAGCATAAGGCATAGCGGTTAGCTAGCAGACTTGCCCGAGCTTATCTTGCCTAGACACAGGCATGTATCTTCACCTGCGTAAAGCATAACTCTTGATATAACTCCGGTTCTCGCAACTTGCTAGCTTGCTTGCCTCAGATGAGCGCTTCTTGCAGCGCCTTAGGCCATACTAGCATATTGATTTCCTCGTCTAGCTTTTGGTATCGGTTTGATCCTCTTTTCGGAAATGAATCTGATATCGGGTCATACCCTAGTGGCCACTCTTCACTTGGCAGCTCATTCCAAGAGTAGATGGGGTACGGGGGAACAGGATCAGTAGGCCAGAAGTAAGAGAAAACACCTGAGAGTAGTTTGTGTACAAGTTGCATAATAGGCAGGTAGGAACAGTATAGAATAAACTTAATGATACACCTAGTATAATTCAACAAGTAAGGTATAATTATTTATAATCTATCCAAAAACCTGGATTCCGATAGGTATTGAAGTTAATACTATACCAGCAAATCTGCTGTCCGCAAAAACTAAGCTTCACTTAAATTGTAATATGGCACGCCATACTGATCAATAAGAAAGCATTGGCTACCTAATACAAAAGCCCGAGGTTAAACGGGGCTTTTGTGTTAGGTAGCCAACCAATTCAGACTAGATGCTGCTATCCGTGAAGGATATAACGTTACTATTTTACATGGCGGCTTCGTTGATACTCAAGAAGGTGATGTCACTTTTCTTTAGCGCTTTGTTAGCATGAAATGTAACAGTCTTAGCTTTTCCAGGAATCAAGTCGAAGTAATTGTCCGAGAAGATGATGGCATCGTCGCCGGCCGACACGCGTAGGTTTTTAGCTAGCTGCGTACTGGTGAGCTTAAGAACAAAACCGTCCTTGTCTTTCGTGAGGGTGTAGTTGATAACCGGCTTGTTAAGCTTCAAGTCTTTAGGATTTTCGAAGTACAAGCAATTCTGCGCCAGCTCCTGGTTCTGGCTAAGCAAGCTCACATCAAGCAATACGCTGTTGCGATTCGCACCTTTTAGAAGTTCCTTCACCGGAACTCGGTACACATTCATGCTGGTGTTAGCTGGTACATTGACGTTCCTTTTGCTTTCGTTGAGCACTTTACCGCTGAAGTCGAGCAACCGGATTTGCAACTGCGCGTCCACAGCTTTCAATTGGTCTGACACTACGTATATCTGCACAGAATCCTTTTTCACAATGGGTGAGACTAGTAACGCTTCGAAAGCTCGCTTCGACTCATACTGCTGAGCCTTCCAAAAGCCGTTATAATCCATGCTCGACCACGAGGCCGCGGGCCAGCAGTCGTCGATCTGCCAGTACAATGACCCCATGCAATAGGGCTTAGCCCGGCGGTGCGCTTCAATGGCGAGCTTGATAGCTTCGGCCTGTAGCACCTGCCCGGTATACAAAAAGTTGGGGAAAGCCTTTGGGACCTTGTACCAAGCTTGCATGTACTGCAGTATAGCGCCATTGCCTACGTAAGAGCGCTGGTGCGACTTCATAATCTCGGAGTTGATATCGTAGTCCTTAGGCGTAGCGAAGGTGTTGATGGTTTGCATGTCGGGAAACGACTGAAAGCCATACTCACTCATGAAAGGCCCGATATTTTCGAGATACAGCTCAATAGGCTTTTTGCCTCCCCATACTTCCCAAAAGTGCACGTCGCCGGAGGTGCGGCTGTCAGGGTTGGTCGTGGTCCAGTTGGTTGGTTGCGGCGAGGTCGACCAGTAAAACTTTTCGTCATCGTAGCCTTTCACAACGGCAGGTAAAATGCTGTGAAATATCTCTTTATAAGCATTGATAACACTCATAGAGTCCTGCCGATTACGGAACGCTCCCTTTGCTGAACCCCAATAGTTGGAACCCATGAAAGCGGCGATTTCGTTGTTGCCGCACCACATGGCAATGGCCGGGTGGTTGCGCAAGCGTTTCACGTTTTCTACGGCTTCCTCGTAGATGTTTTGCTTGTGGGTTTCCAGTGGAGGCACCATGGCGCAGGCAAACATGAAGTCCTGCCAGATCATGATGCCTTTTTCGTCGCAGAGGTCATAGAACAAGTCGTTTTCGTAGATGCCCCCGCCCCATACCCGCAGCATGTTCATGTTGCTGGTCACGGCCGTGTTGATGACGTGTTCGTAGCGAGCTTTATTAACCCGAGGCAAGAAGTTGTCCTGCGGAATGTAGTTAGCGCCTTTCATGAACATCTTTACTCCGTTCACTAAGAAGTAAAACGAGTTGGCTTTCGGGCCAGTTTCCTGTATCACTTCCACCGTCCGCATCCCCGACGAACCTGCTTTTCGCTAAGCGCTTTCGTGCCATCCTTGAGCACTGCCCGGAACGTGTAGAGCTTTTGTGCACCGTAGCCGTTAGGCCACCACAACTCGGGCTTCGGTAGTGTGAAGCTGCATACTAAGTTGTTCATGCCTTTGGCCAGAAACACGGGCCGTGAGTAAATGGGGTGGCGTTGCCGTCCACGGTTACTTCCAGTTGCTTGGTGCCGGCAGTCAGGCTTTCCACTTCCAATCGGGCCTCCAACTCAGCCTGCTCTGTGGTTAACTTTTTTTGCTTAATGAATAGGTCCTGGATTCGGGCCACGTTCATGGGTGCTAAATATACAGGGCGCCAGATGCCAGACGTAACCAAGCGCGGGCCCCAGTCCCAGCCGTAGTGGTAACCGGCCTTACGAGTGAACACACTTACTTTGTGTTCCCCTGGTCCGGCCTGGTCGTTGTCACTAGCGGGCACCTGAAAGGGTAGGCTTTTGAACAGTTCTTCGCCCTTCACCATGGGGGCATGAAAGTATACGCGCAGGGCGTTGCTGCCGGCTTTAAGCTGCGGTTTCACGTCCCTTTTCCATTGCCGAAACATATTATCGGCTTCCAGCACCTTCACGTCGTTCACGTACACGTCAGCGTAGGTGTCGAGCCCCTCGAAAACCAGGTAGAGCTTGTCGCTCTTGAGTTGGTTGGCATCGACGGTAAACGTGGTTTTATACTCCCAATCCGCCTTGCCAATCCACTGCTGGTCTTTCTCGTTTATGCGGTAGAAGGGGTCCTGGATCTGCTTGGTGTTTAGCAAGTCGGTGTGCACAGTGCCGGGAACCATAGCTGCACCCCATTTGCTGTCACCCGCTTTGCGAAATTCCCACTTGTCAGTTAATGGGATAAGCTGTTGAGCCTTTGCAGTGAAGGTAAATAGCAAGAAGAGCAGCACCCCAAGTAAATTCTGTTTCAAGGTAAGCATGGGTGTTTTACGGCGAGGAGTGAGGTAGTTTAGGGGCAATCAAACAGGCAGAACAAACCATTTAAGCTGCACGGCAAGTAATCTGAAGCGTCAACTTGCACAATTCAGTTGAAAGAGAAGCAGCCACTAAGCTGACGAAGGGTGATTCTTCATTTTCGTATAGCGGTTTCACCGAACATAAATCAAGCTGTTTAGAGCTAAAGCCTACTTGTTTTCTCATGTGCTAAGCCGCAACTGTTGCTTATGAAAGCAGGCAAAACAGACTTCTGGTAACAATAAGAAAGAACACGAAAGTGCCTAACTGCTAAAACGCTTTAGCGACAAAGGTGACAATCTAATTAATTCTTGTGCAAATCCTGAAGTGTAGTCTTTCACCCTAACTCAACTGACGCAGCAGTAAGTAGCTTATTGATAGCTATAATTCTCTATGAGTACTAGAATAAATAAGCGTTTCTAGAACTCCCTGCTCGTTGTTAATAGCTAACGCTTTCATACCTAAAACCAGTGTTCCTGGATGAAGTTCTGGTGGTAGTTAAACTGCTCTACCCAGTGCGGTTGCGCATAGAAGTTGGTCCACACGCGGGTGACACAGTCCACTGTTAGGGGAAGGTCTTGCGCATTACGGTATAGGAATCCACGCGTAGGGTCCCATACCACATAAGCGAAATACGAAATACCGCGGCTGTCTCCCCGCTGAAACACCTGTACAATGTCAGCTTCGTATACTTCTTGGCCCTGGTCATCCAATACACCGCTTGCCAACATCAGCCGGTATTTGCGTTTGGCTTTATAATCTCTTAAGTCCCGAGCTGTCACCTGATAAGGATGCCCGTCGTACTCGATTGTATCGCCGACAGCTAGGTCGTAGCGCATGTGTCCTCTAGTATGGGGTGCAGTCCAATGGCGAAAACGGAGGGTATTTCTCATAGGCAAGCGGAAACGAAAGCTATTTAACTAGGTTACAAGCGGACGTATGTCGCCAACTGGCTCCATGCATTTATAAACGCGTTCCGAAAGGTAGAAACACCAACTTAATAGTGTGCTTTTGGCCCTTACTATAAAAGGCATACCTATTAGGATAGAAACCATCAGAGCGCACTCTGTCGTTGGTTATTGAGCACAAAAAAGCGCCATAGTCGAGTCCGTACTGCTGTTTAGGGTTCAGTACGGGCTCGGTTATGGCGCTTTATTAAGCTAGCTTGCCTAAGAATTCATAAGCTGCTTAGTGCGAAGTAAGACTTACTCTGTTTTGCTGATACGCTGCACCAAACGGCCATCTACGCTAAGCAGATAGGTGCCAGCTGATAAACCGCTTAAATCAAGCTGACCTGAAGTAGGTAGAACGTTCGTGTGCTGTAAGCGACCCATTAGGTCATGTACCTCAGCTACGTGACCGGCCGAACCAGTAGTTAAACGCACGGTCACGTATTGTTGCGCAGGGTTAGGAAAGGCTGTGGCTTCCGTTTTGTTGAAGGCAGAACGAACTGCCAGCGCCGTAGCAACCGGGCTTAGCGCAACACCACGAAACACTGTATTGGTTGGCGCCGTGGCAAATGCAGCAGGTAACACCGCTGTGGTAGGGGCCGCATTGTAGCCTGAAGCATCCTCCACCGTATAAAGTCCACCGGGGCCACTTGCAACCAGTGTCACAACGGAGCCCGTTACCTTGCCGGTCAAGCCTCGCACTGCTGCTGTTGCGCTACCGATAGTGCCATTGCGAGTCCAGGTGCCGCCTACAAAACTCCACTTCTCAATTCCGCCACCGTTGGACATCGTGCCACTCGACGGAACCCGGTCGTCGGCTACATATATCACGTCGATACCGGGCACGGCACTACTTTGATCTGTACAGAAAAAGCCAAACGAACTTGGTCCTGCATCCGTGAGAAAGCCTGGCAACAGCGCTAGGGCCTGACCTGCCGCTGTGGGTGCTCCTGTGCCTACTTGCATCACCCCATAGCTACTCGAAGAGGATGCCCCTACGTATAAGTTGCCACCGAAGAAATTGATGGTACGTAAGTTGGTTGGACTACCAGTACTTAAGGCCGTTGTCGGACCTAAGTTGCCTAAGGGCAGGTATCGAACCCCACTATTGGCTCCTACTACATAAAAAGAGCTGCCATCCAGTGAGGCTGCCGAGCGAATGTTGTTGGTGTCAAAAGCGTCATTGATCCGCGTAGTGGTGTTAACGGTACCATCCGCCGCAATGCGCCCAATTACACGGTTAGTTGTAGCTGCCGCCGTATTAGCTACAGATACGGTGCCTAATGGAGAGTTATATCCCGTTAAAATAAGGAAGCGGCCGTCGGCCGAGCGTGTCAGATTCGCATCGGAGGTAGCACTACCGCTCTCGTTTAGCGCGAAATTGGAACCAGTATTTGTGGTAGGTAAAGGCACTTCCTGCACCAGTGTACCAGTAGGTGAATACTCAACCAAAAAAGTGGCGGTAGCTGCATTTGTTAGAGCGGCTGAGCCGTTGCCGATGCGCACAACTACATAGTTGCCTGCTGTAAAGGGTTTTACTGTCTGAGCTTGCGCCACTATGCTCGCTAAGCTTAAGGTAGCACCTAACAGAAAAATGCTTTGAGTTCGAGTAGAGAAATATTTCATAGATGAGAAATGAAGTATAAAATCTGTTGACTAAATCTGACCGTTCATGCTGAAACCAAGCTATAGATTACAACTTTACTTATCCCTATCGATTTAGCTTTCCGAGCAGTGATGAGGAGTGTTATGAGTACTAGCATGCAGCCAATACCGAACAACCCCGCATCAATAAAAGCTAAATGTTATAGTTGGTAAAATAATAGTACTATAAAAAGACAGGTCTCAAGCTTGGCTGGCCTTAAGGGCCGCAAGATGCAATTATGCGTCTATATTATTGTTATCGTAATGTTTCGTTTCACCTGTGAGTGCAAGACGAGCAAAAAGGTTGAAGCGCATTGGTATGCTGAACTGAAACGATTTTCTAATGGGTATTCTAAAGTACTGAAGGCAGTGGCTTGCCTTGGTAGAAATCCAACGTCTTTTGCTTGAAAAAGCAGTCATATTTAGCTTGTATCAATTCGGATTGGGCAGTTACCAATCGGCTACGCGTCACACTGTATTCCATAGCATTGAGGCCACCAAGCTCCAGCATTTTGGCCGCGTACCGGTGTTCTTCGCTCAGAAGACTATACTGCAACTGCAGAACCCGATACTTCTTGGCTGCAGCTTTATAGTCCAGTAACGCACTCATTACTTTGCCACTGAGGTCCCGCTCTACCTGTTGGTAATTTAGCTTCGCCGATTCTGCATTCAATTTGGCTAATTGGTCGGTGTTGCGCAGCAGAAAACCGTTAGCAATTGGTACGTACAAGGACAACCCAACCCGCCGGTTCAGGTTGTCAAGCACTTGGTTGGTAAATACTTCGGTTTTGTAGTTCGACGTACGCGTGGCCAGTTGAGCCGTAAGCGCAAAGGTAGGCTTATAGCTAGCCCGTTCTAACTGCCAAGCGTGCTGCGTCGCCTCAACTCGGGCTTGTGCGGCTTTCAAATCAGGTAGTGCAGTGGCAGCTGCGGTTACCACTTCTGCACTTATTAGCTCCGTTGGTAGCCAATCGTCCGAAATCTTGCCTGTTTGCACAGTTAAATCCTCAGCAAGCGGCAAACCGACAACTTGTTTCAAGTTGAGTATGGCCTTATCTACCCCATTTTCCGCGTAAACAGTCTGCAACTCCTCTGCCGCAACCTGAGATTGTAGATTCAGCCAATCCCTTTTGCTAAGGACTCCCTTATCTACTTGATTTTTTACTTTTCGCTGTTGTTCAACCAAATAAGCTGCTCGCTGCTTGGAGTTTTTGAGTTGCTCTTGACCCAGCAGAACTTGTAAGAAGGCATAGATTATGTTTAGGGAGGTGCTGTTGCTGCTTACTTGGTAATCGTAGGTTGCGGCGGCTACTTGCTGGGTACGTAGCTTGATCTGGTGCGAAGTGGCAAATCCATTGAACAGATTCCAGTTCATGTTCAGGGCCGCCTGATTGCCAAAGTTGAATTGATCGGATAATTCGTTGGTAGATGGGTCAATGAGGAAGCCCCAGTTTCCGGTCGTGCGCATTCGGGCATTGACTGTGGGCAGGAAGGATTTGTTGGCCGTATTGAGTTGTACAATGCTTTTGTCTTGCAGCAAACCAGCTTGCTGCACCTGCAAATTATTGGTTTGTGCAAAAGCTAGACAGTCACCCAAAGTCCAGGTTTTTTGCGCGGAGGCAGCGTGGCTAATTAGGAAAAGCAGAACGCACGCCGAGTAGGTTTTAAGAAATACCAAACCTGGCAGGCCGGCCTTTTCTGAATTAAAAGTGCAATTGCGGAGCGATAAGAGGAGAAGTTGGTGCATATACTTGTTCGGAGTAGGCGCTATACTTCCAGAGCCAGAGTTACTTGCTTGATGCCTTCTACTTCCTTCAATGCGTCCACCAAAGCCTCGCTACTGTTACCATTCTTTAAGTTCGTCACGTAAGAAAGCTGCATAAACAAGCCTTTCTTCTCTCTTGATGCCTGCGTGCTTACCACCTTATAGCGCTGGCAAAAGGCTTGTAGGATAGGAGCATAGTCACTTTCCGGACTGGTAGACGTCTCCCGAATGATAGTTAGTATCAGGTTCTCCGGCTGGGTGTTGGCCATGGCGCGGGCCATACCAATTGTTACCAAGCCAATAAGCAGGCACCCCGCCAAGGACACAGCGTATAATCCTTCACCGCAAGCCAACCCTATGGCCAGTGCGAAAAAAAGGAACATAAAGTCTTGCGCATCCTTGCTGGCAGTTCGGAACCGAATGATCGATAAGATGCCAACCATACTGAATGCTTGCGCCAGATTATCCCCGACAACCATCATCACGAAGGAAGTAATCATAGTCAGCATCACAATCGACTTAACTAGATTAACCGAATAGCTTCCTTTCCGAAAAGCAATTGTGTAAAAGAAGGAAATAAGCAGGCCACAAAGTGTAGCCCATGCTGTGTGGCCAAGTACCTCCCGAACCGTGATAGTAAAATTGAAAACCTGCTGAACGTCCTGATGCATAGAATGAAAAGCTCAACGCGGAGCAACAACCAAATGAATAAACCAGCCCGAAAGGATAGCGGGAGTAACTATAGCACTCAATAAGTAAGTAGTGTCTGCGCTATTCGGGCTACATGATCGGCCAAGGAAATGGGTTCACAGGAAAGAGTAGTCCTAACGACCATACCTGGAACGAGCGGCGCATTTTTTTCTTCAATCAGCGCCGTGACAAAGAAGGCTTGACGGCCATCAACGATCTGCACCGTGTTATCTATCCCAATTATTCTGCCTATTGCCGTTTGTGTTGTGCCCGTAACCGCTACTTCTATCTGTTGCTTCTCCTGAACGTAGTTGCGCTCTAAGTAATTGATCGGCAGAATAGCGACAAAAGTGGAATTGTCGGCTACTGATACCAGTACTTCCTCTGTAGGATTTACCGGAGCTTTCTTTAGCAGTACCGCACCCGATACCGGCGAAACAACTGTTAGCTCCTTCAAGCTTTGTTGAATATGACGAATCTGTTGTTGTAATGAAATAATTCGGGTACGTATAACTCGGATTTGCTCAGGCTTGCCACCTGTAGTGACTGATTTATACTCCGCCCCAATCATGTTTACATTCAATTCGCGGACGCGGAGCTTATTGACCGACAGCTCGTAGTTCTGCAAAGAGGTTAAGGAATCTTGATGTAAGGCCTGTGTACGAGCTGTCAATGCACGTTGAGATGCTAGCTCTTGTTTGGCCAAGGCCAATTGGTTGGCAACTTCCTCTACGTCAGCAGGTTTCTGGCCAGAGCTGACAAGTTGTAACTCAGCTTCTTGCACCGCTAGTTCGCCCTGTAATTGTACCAGTCGCTCCTGATCCTGGTTGGAATACATTCGGGCTACCGTGTCTCCTTTGGCTAAGGAGGGTAAGTGATAAATCTTTGGATTCAACTGGAAATCAGCTTGGTAGCCTCTCTGGAAAACCGAGGCAGAAAACGCACTCAGCCGACCGGTGCGGTTATCTTTCAAAGCAGAAATCAAGTTGCCGTTTTGCGCTCTACTTAATGTCCACTCGCTAACGGGCATTATCAAACTGCTCGTTTCTATTGTATACGGAAACGTGTATGGGCCCTGCAACAGCAGCATATTGGCTAGCAAGACAGGAGTAGCTGCTAAAAACAGGTTTCTTTTCAAGAACATTCTAACCATCAGTACACAGCACCCTCTTCAGTTCTAACTCGAAAGAATTTGTCTATTGAAATCGTTATATTGTACCAAGCTGTAAAGATATTGATATTTTCGTTGTAAAGCTAAAGGCTCATTTTTAGATCATGCTAATAGAGATTGGGTTGCGTTCATTTCTGTCAGCAAGGATAGCAAGTCCTGTCATACAAAATGGGCATGTCGAATATGGTGATTATCGTCTGCCTGATGAAATTGCACACTGCTACTACATTTAGGTTGGCACTAGAACCTATGTCAGCTAAGATAAATATTGCAAAAGGAGGACGCTGAGAAGTGCGTAAGCTGCGCACATCATGATATGGTGTATCATCTTTTGGCTATACAAAGAATCTGTTGCACCCAAGGCGGGAGCGGTTATGATCAACTCTTTGCCTACCCAACCAGATGGCTTAGTTTCACCTGCTGAAACTCTGCATAACTTCTTAAAATAATTGTCCCCTCTATGCAATACCTGCATAGAGGGGACCGGTTTAATTTGGAAGGTGGTAGGGTGCCGGGGTATGTAAGCTTATAGGTTCTAATAAGACCTTATTGCCCTAAGTAAGGGCGCAGCAATGCGTAGGCCTGATTAGCGCGCCGCGTGTCGCCAATTTGCTGCGCTGCCAAGTAGAGTTGTTGGATAGTAGCTAAATGTTGACCTAATTCCCGTTCGAACACAGAATTGGGATTCGTGCTATAGTAGCGCAGGGCCTGCTGGGAACGAGCAAACAATATATCCTGGAGTTCTTTGGCGCGCTTTTGCTCGCCGCCGGCTATCAAGGCAGGCAATAATTGGGGCGTGTAAAAGTCGTAAGGAATAGCTTTATCGGGCATTAGGGCCAAGCACTTGTCGGCTACTCTCCGGGCCGTGACAGAGTCGCCGGCGGCTAGATAGGCCGTTGCCAAACGAGCGAATTTATCGCGGTAGCTGGCCGGAAACATCAAGCTATTATCGTCGTGGAAGAGGGTTGGATTATCGAGGCCGCGGTAGGAAAACTGCCGCATCAACTTGTCGTAAAGAATATCTTTCTCCACGTATCCCGCTTCTCCACGTGGCTCGTAGTGGGGATCTTTCAGCGGCAAGATGCGCCAAGCCAAGCCTTCCAGCTGGAAATAAGGCTCCAGGCCGAGGTGATCTTGCGGCAACGCCACACTAGTGGCAAAGTAGACGGGCCGCTTCCATTGGTTGGCAGCCAGAATATCAAGCACCAACAGGCTCTTTTTCTCGATGGCTCCTTTGCCCAGGTTAAACTCCATTTTATCGACTAATTGGCCGCGCCGACTAGGGGAATGATGCCCAGCTTTTGCACGGCAGCAGTATCCACGGGCAGATAGAACTTTGGTGAGGGAAACGACATCAGGGTGCCGCTGCCGTCGCCGTAGCTGACTTTGAGCAAGTCGCTGTTTTCGCGCACCAAGCCGATGAAGTCGTGCAGGTTGACTTCGCGCACGTTTGGGTTCTCCACGTAGGGCAGATAGTCGTTGGTGCCTTGGCGGTAGCGGTCGGCAGGCAGCGAAACGGGCAGCGGCTGCGATTGGTACGAACGGTTCCTCATCTGCTCGACGTACCAATCGGTGTTCAAATAGCTCAATACGGCTACTCGTACGTCGGTGCGCACGCCTTCCACGGTTTGTGCGTACCAGAGCGGGAAGGTGTCGTTGTCGCCGTTGGTGAACAGGATGGCGTTGGGTGCGCAGGAATTGAGCAAGTTCCGAGCCGAATCGACAGAGCTAAAGCGGCCCGACCGGTTGTGGTCGTCCCAGCCTTCGGTAGCCATAAGGACTGGCACTGCCAAGCCGAGCAGGGTTGCCACGGCGGCACGGGTGGTAGTGCCCTGTCTTAATTTTTGCAGGAGTTCGGCCAAAGCCAGCACGCCTAGTCCAATCCAGATGGCAAAGGCGTAAGTGGCCCCGGTGAAGGTGTAGTCTCGTTCGCGCGGCTCGACGGGAGGCTGGTTGAGATACACGATGATGGCCAAGCCGGTAAACAGAAACAGCAATGCCACGACCAGCGCATTCTTGGAGTCGCGGCGCACTTGGTAGACTAGCCCTAACACACCTAGCAGTAGGGGCAGAGCCAGAAAATTGTTGCGGGCCTTGTTGTCGGCAATGTGCTCGGGTACGTTCTCGTTGCTGGTGCTCGGCCACAGCACGCCCGCGTGTTGCACGTCGCTTTCCCGACCCACGTAGTTCCACAGGAAGTAGCGCCAAAACATGTGCCCCATCTGGTAGCGGAACAGAAAACTTAGGTTCTGGCCCATAGTCGGTTTGACGCCTTCCTGAAGATCCACCCACTGCTGATAGTACGACAGGCGTTGCGCCGCCGTAGCGCTGCCGTCGGCGTAGATGCGGGGCAGTAGCATCTTGTCTTCGTCGCGGTATACTAATTCTTGGCGCTGCTCGGCTACCACGTACTTGTCGCCTTCGCGCACGTAGCGTGGCCCGGTGTCCACTTGAGCAATGGGCTGCGCAAACACGTGCGGCCCATAGAGCAAGGGCCGGGAGCCGTACTGCTCGCGCTTTAGGTAACTCACGAAGCTGAGCACGTTGTCGGGCGCGTTCTGGTTGATGGTGGGGTGGTACGAGCTGCGAATCGGTACAATCAGGTAAGACGAGTACCCAATTAGAATAAACACCAAGCCCAGCAAGCTGGTGTTGAGCAGGCGCGAACGACGACGGTACGAAAACCGAAATCCGCCAACCAACAAGCCCAGCAGCAACAGCACAAAAAGGATTACGCCCGAGTTGAAGGGCAAGCCAAACGAGTTAACTAGAAACACCTCGAAACTACTCGCCAGCGTGGGCAGGCCCGGAATAACGCCCACCAAGATGATGCCGACTACCACGCTGCTCACGAGCAACGCCAGCACGCTACCTCCAAAGGTAGGATTGGGCTGTCGGCGGAAGTAGTAAAGCAACCCTAGCGCCGGAATAGCCACCAGATTCAGCAAGTGCACCCCGATGCTCAGGCCCACCACGTAAGCAATCAGCACGAGCCATTTGTCGCTGTCGGCTTCGTCGGCCCGGTTTTCCCACTTTAGCATCAGCCACACTACCGCCGCCGTGCACAACGCGGATAAGGCATATACTTCGGCTTCTTCGGCATTGAACCAGAACGAATCCGAGAAGGTAAAGGCCAGGGCCCCGACAGCCCCCGCTCCGAGTATCAGCAACGTCTGGCCTGAAGTGGGAGACAGCAGCCGAGTGATAGGCTGGCTAGCATCTCGCAGCACCAGCTTGCGGGCCAGCAACGTGATGCTCCAAAACAGAAACAGCACCGTAAACGCACTACTTAGCGCGGAAAGCGAGTTAACCAGTACCGCTACTTTGCTGGTGTCACCGAAGCTTAGCAACGAAAACAGCCGGCCCAGCAGCAGAAAAAGAGGCGCACCGGGTGGGTGGGGTACGAGCAGCTTGTAAGAGCAGGCAATGAACTCGCCACAATCCCAAAACGAGGCTGTCGGTTCGAGTGTGAGCCAGTACACGACGGCGGCAACAGCGAAAACCAGCCAGCCAACCAGGTTATTAAGCTTTTGATAGGAATGCATACTCGACAGCAGAAAACCCATCAGGGCAGAAGTGGCCTGCCCAGGGTTGCGCCGACAAAGGACCAGAAGCGGGGTGTAAACGACTGTTATTTTGTGTTAATGATTGTTAACGGCTTGGTTGAGCGGGGGCATCCCTCGTACTTTCGACTAGCTGCTTATCAGTAGCTTCCACCCGTCATGAAAAGCCGTCTGCGTATTATTTTTTGGCTGATGAGTTTGTGTATGTTGGGCATCAACGGCTTCCAAGCCTACTGGCTCTACACCACCTACCAGCTGACCACGGTTCAATTCACGCGCACGGCGCATGAAGCGCTGCTCGCCGTGTTACAGAAACAGCAGCTAGCCGAAATGCAGACGCTGTTGCAACCCACCACACCCGGCCAGGAAACGTATGGCCGCGTCGCGCTGCCCATCCAGAACTTAGACGAGGCTGGCCGCGCCCAGCTGCGGCAGTTGTTGCAAGCCAGCAGTCGGTTTCCGGCGGATAGCCGCGTTGCGCGCCGCCAAGAAGACAGTGTGGCCCAGGCATTCCTACAGTTTCTACTGCGCAATACGGGTACTTCACCCACGCTCAATCTCACCCGCCTCGCTACGGCGTACCAGACCGAACTAAAGCTGCGCGGCGCCGAAGCCGCTTTCCTCTTCGATACTGTTGCAACGGCCGCCGACCTGCGCTTCCAACCAACGCAAGCTGGCTATGTATTGCACACGCCGCCAGTAGCTTTACCGGCCCTGCCCAAGGTAGCAGTGCGGGCTTCTTTCCAGCCGCCTTTGCCGTATGCACTGCGCCAGATGGGCAGGCTGCTGGCCGGTTCGTTGGGCTTACTATGCCTGACAACGGCCTGCTTCGCGCTGATGATGTCCACCATTCTGCGCCAGAAAAAGCTGTCCGAGATTCGGGAAGACTTTATCAACAACATGACCCACGAGCTGAAGACGCCCCTCGCCACGGTGACGGCAGCAGTGGAGGCTTTGCAGCACTTTGGAGCCCTGCAAAACCCACAGAAAACGCAGACCTACTTGGCTATTTCGCACCAAGAATTGCAGCGTTTGTCGGGGCTAGTTGACCACGTGCTGCATATGGCCGTGGCCGAGCGCCAACCGTTGCAACTGCGGCCCGAAACTGTGCGCCCCGCCGAGTTGGTGGCTGAGCTGGTCGAGCAACACCAGCTCACCACGGCCAAAGCCGTGCGCTTTGCGGTGAACGTGGCCCCGGCTGCCATTCAGTGCGACCGGCTGCACCTGCGCAACGTCATCAGCAACCTGATCGACAACGCCATCAAATACTCCCGCGACCAAGTAACCATTACCATTCAGGGGCAGCCAGAAAGCGTGGGCTGGCGCCTAACCGTGACGGATGATGGCATCGGGATTCCGAAAGACTACCAACCCGCCGTGTTCGACCGCTTCTTCCGAGTGCCGACCGGCAACTTGCACCCGATCAAAGGCTTTGGATTAGGCCTTTATTACGTTCGGCAGGTGATTGAGCGGCACGGTGGGCGCTTGCAAGTGCAAAGCGAGCTGGGTAGCGGCAGCGCCTTTTCCTTCTGGCTACCTTCGCTTTAACTGCGGCGTATGGCAACTGTTCTGCTGGTAGAGGATGAAGCAGCGCTGGCTTTAATTATCAAAGACAGCCTGGAAATGCGCGGCTTCACGGTGCAGCACGCTGCCGATGGCGAACAAGGCCTGCACCTATTTCGGCAGCAAGCGCCCGACATCGTAGTAGCCGACATCATGCTGCCGCGCCTCGACGGCTTTTCACTCGGTGAGCAGCTACGCCGCGAAAACCAAACTATACCGCTGATCTTCCTGACGGCTCGCTCGCAACCGGCCGACGTGGTCCGGGGCTTCGAGTTGGGCGGCAACGATTATCTGAAAAAGCCCTTTAGCATGGACGAGTTGGTAGTGCGCATTCAGGCACAACTCAACCGTCTGGGCTTGCCCACTAATTCGCCGCCTCACGAACCGCTAAAAATAGGCCGGTACGTTTTCGCGTATACCCAACAAAAGCTCCGGCTGGCCGATACGGAAATAGAGCTAACCAACCGCGAAGCCGAACTCCTTAAGCGCCTCTACGACCACCGCAACCAAGTGCTCGAACGTTCCACGGTTTTGCTCGACCTGTGGGGCCAAGACCATTTTTTCAACGGCCGGAGCTTAGACGTGTTCGTGACGCGCTTACGCCGCTACCTGCGCGACGACCCACAAGTGCAAATTCTTAACGTACGGGGTATTGGGTATAAGCTAATTTTTTAGGAACGCCCCGGCGTTTTTAGCGCTTATTACATTTAATTTTATTCTAGAAAATTGTTGCAGAATTAATTGCAACAGGACAAGGTGCATTTATTAGAAACGAGGCTTATCATATAAATATGATTTTCGTTTGTAGTCATGTTAAGAATGTATGTCCAAGGTGTTGCATTTAGTTTATTAACACTTGCTACATATAGCTCTAGGCTAGTTCTTGTTTATAGTTTGGTAATACAGGTATGATTTTGCCTTAATAGGGTGCCGATACTTTTGCAGCGAAACAAAAAATCCTGCAAATGGTACAAAAAATACAAAAAGCAGTAAGCCTTCTGTTATTCTTGCTCTTCTGTTGCGTGCAAACAGAGTTGCATGCGCAAACCTCGCAAGCCGGTATAAGCGGAACTATAACGGACGAAAAAAAGGAGCCGATTCCAGGAGCTACCGTCCTCGTGAAAAACGAAGCAACCGGATTTACCACCGGTACGAGTACCAGCGCGAAAGGGGAATACACTTTCCGGCAATTACCGTTGGGCGGACCCTACACCATCACGGTTTCCTTTATTGGGTACAGCACTCAAACCCGCAGCGGCTACACGCTCAACCTGAGTGATATTCTGCGGTTGGATGTGCAAATGCAAACCTCCACCAACGTGCTGGATGCGGTAGTGGTCAACGGGTCCAGCATGCAGAACAACATCCCCAATTTAGGAGCCTCTACTGCCGTTAACGCACAAAATATCAGCAAACTGCCTGTTCTCGGCCGCAATTTCACGACCCTGATCGACCTTTCCCCACTGAGCCGGGGCGGCAGCGTATCGGGGCAGCTAGCTACTTCTACCAACTACACCATTGATGGTATGACCGCTAAAAATGCCACGTTTGGCGGTACGGCGGGCACCGGGGCACCTTACTCTATTTCTATTGAGGCGGTACGGGAGTTCAAGGTGGTGACCAACCAGTATGATGTAACCTACGGCCGTAGTGGAGGTGGTACCATCAATACGGCCACCAAAGCGGGTACCAACACCTTCAGCGGCAGCGCTTTCTCGTTTGTGCGGGCCGATTGGTTGTCGTCACAGTACGATATTCGTGGCAACAAGCGGAACGTGCCGTTTTCCACCTACCAATACGGCTTTTCGCTAGGCGGCCCCATCATCAAAGACAAGGCGCAGTTCTTCGTGGCCTACGACCATCAGCGCGATGCGCGGCCGTTGCAGATTGCCGATATTCAGGGCCCTGCCGACGAGCAACGCCTAAACGTGACGCAGTCTACGCTGGATCGGTATTTAGATATTGCCCGTACTAAATACGGAGTTGCGAATTCGCCACAGTTCGGTTCGTTCGATAAAAAAGAAAACACCGACGCTATTTTTGCGCGTCTGGATTTTCAGCTAAACGACAAGAATTTATTAACTATCAGCAATAATTATATCTACGATAAAAACAATCAGAATATCAACGACAATACAGCCATTAATTTATACGAAGTGTATGGTACGAGCCGCAATAAAAGTAACAGTACATTAGCCTCGTTGCGCTCGACATTGAGCCCGCGCCTTACCAACGAATTAAAATTGCAGCAATTATCAGCTTCCGTGGAAAGTATTTCCGGGAGCCAGCTACCGTCAGGCTTCGCGACCATTCCGCGGGCCATTGTTGACCGGATTCAATCGTCGGTAGCGGACCGCAACGTTTTCACGTCCATTCAGCTCGGAGGGCAACGGTATGCGCCAGAATACTTCTTCAGTGACGTATCTCAGCTTACCAACAACGTCTACTTCAACACCGACAAAATCAACTTCACCTTCGGGACGGATTTGATGTATTCCAGCCTGGACTCGCGGTATGGCAGCGAAGTGAACGGGCGTTTCTTCTACACCGGCCTCGACAACTTCGACAAGCTGGCTCCGTATCGTTACGCCCGCGAAATTCCGTTGGTTGAAGATCCGAGCGTGCAGCAGCACTTCGTGAATGCGGGCCTCTACGCCCAAATGCAAACCAAGCTGGCCCCTGGCCTAGACGTAATGGCTGGTATTCGAGCCGATTACACTACGTACTTAGACAAGCCCAACTTCAACCAAGTGGTGTTTGACGAACTTGGCTTGAAGACTGACCACTCCTTGAACACCTTCCAGCTTCAGCCCCGGGCGCAGTTTACGTGGGATGTGGGCGAGCGGCAAAAGGATATTATCCGCTTGGGTGGTGGCATCTTTGGGTCGGATATTCTCAACTATACCATGATCAACAACATGGTATTCGACGGCACCAAGCTGGCCTCCGTGGACATCACCAATTCGGCCGCGCAGCCGAATCTGGTACCTACCCCCAACTTCCCCGGCTACCGCAACGACCCCTCCACTTCGCCCGGCGCCGAGCTGTTCAACATACCCGGGGTGCAGCGCTTATCCACCATCAACCTGAACCGGGAAGACGTGCGGATACCCGTGGTGTACAAAGCCAATTTCTCGTATAACCGCTTCCTCACCGAGCGTTTGCGGGTGGGAGCTAGTGCCTACATGAGCTTGGCCCGCAACAACTACATGTACACGGATGCCAACATGGTGGACCAGCCTTACTTCCGTTTGGCCAACGAAGACAACCGGGGCGTATACGTACCCGCCAACACCATTAGCCCATCGAATGGGGTTGCCGACTGGACGCAGGGCCGCAAAACCAACCGGGTAGGCCGCGTGCTGGCCTTGAACAGCGACGGCAAAGTAAATCAGTACGCTTTCGTGCTGGACGGTACCTATCGCTACTTCCAAGACGGCGAATTCTCGTTCAGCTACACCTACAACGATACCAAGGACAACACCTCCTACAATGGCAACGTGGCCAATACGGCCACCCTGTCCTTGCCAGTGCGCGACGACCCACGTAACCTAAGCAACATAACCGCTTCCGATAACCAGTTCCGTACCAAGGTGGTGCTGTACGGTACCCTGCCTACGTTCTACGGCGTGAGCGTAGGGCTGCGCTACTCCGGCATCGGGGGCACCCGCTACTCGCTGCTGTCGGGCGGCAACGTGAACGGTGACTTTGTGGCCTCCAATGACTTAGCTTACGTGTTCGACCCCAATGATCCGAGCGTGCCAGAAGCTATGCGCAACGGGATTCAGGGCATCTTGGACAACCCCAACGCCAGCAAAAGTTTGAAAGATTACGTGCGCCGCAGCATCGGAAAAGTGGCAGAACGGAACGGCGGCGTCAATGACTTCTACGGCCAGTTTGATATCCGGGTGGCCAAGCGCTTCAAGACCTTCGGCGACAAGCAGTACGTAGAATTTTCCGGGGACTTGTTTAATGCCGCCAACTTCTTGAACAAAAAGAACGGGGTGATTGAAACCCTCGGCAACCAAAACATTTACTCTATAGCCAGCTTCAACCAAGCCACCAGCACTTACAATTATACTGTCAATGCCAACACGGGCGTGGTTTCACCATCTGGCAATCCGTACCAGTTTCAGATTGGCCTGCGCTACGGGTTCTAAGTTTTCAACTAGCGCTTAAACAGAAAGCCCATCCTATATACTGGATGGGCTTTCTGTTTAAGCGCTAATTGAAAATTCTCGTGAAGCACGTATGCAATTCTTCGTACAGCTCTAGTGGTACGCTTGGCTCGATATAGAGGCGGGCGCGTTGGCTGGTTAGCTCCAGTTTATAGCACGCTTCAATAGCCATGCCCTGCGCTAGCAAGTAAGCCCGATGGTTGTAGGCTACCTCCATTACACGCGCTAAAAACAGACGCTTTCGGGTGGCGTTTTTCTCCCCTAGTAGCAAGTCGTTGAAGTTGTCGTGGTCCATAAGAGGTTGATTGCCAAGTTTACTTGCATAAACTTGCTTAGAAATTAGAACGTCTTCCCAAGCGCACTACGCGAGGTTGAACTTCCGAACGAGAATCAACTCTGCACGTGCTGCCAACCTCTGACGAAGAGCTATTACTTAAGGTTTTATTTTCTGCCTGGACATGACTTCGCATTGTTCAGTTTAAGTGGGAGAAGCCTCGTGAAATGCAGTGGAATGCACACAATAAAGCCCCAACCATGTGGAAGGGGCTTTATTGTGTGTGGGCCGTAAAATATTTAGGGCGTTCCGCAAACGGCCGTTGCTTACCGAGTTATTTACGCATCAGTTTCACGCGGGCTTGCGCCTTATTGCCCTCCAACTGTAGGTAGTAGACGCCCTCGGCAAGCATTTGCTGCGAGAAGTCGAAGAAGAGATGCGGAGCGCCGCCCGATACGGTGCGCTTACCGCTGCTTACGGTCTTGCCAAGTGACGATACTAGCACATACGAAACTTCTCCTTGGAATGCAGCTGGCAGCCCAACGCTAAACAGGCCGTCGGCGGATGGGTTCGGGTACAATATCACTTGCGAGCTGTACGAAAGAACCGGTTTGTCCGCGGCCAGTGGACTAGAGCCAGGGACCGCCAATGTGCTCAAGCTAGCCTCTGCGCTAGAACGAGCGCCCGAACCGGTCAATACTTCGATAGCCGAGACCTTGGGTTCGTCTTTGCCGGCTGTTCCTTTCGCAAAAGCCAAAGTCAAGGACCCGTCGTTGACAGTTACCGTGAAGGTTTCGACCCTAGCAGTATTGCGTCCCACTTTCGAAAGGATATCATAGGCCGTCAGCACTTTCGTGCCCTCAGCCGAAACGTCGAACACGCGTTGCCCAACTGCATTCCAATACACCTCAGCAAAGTGGAGCTTGACGGTGTAGGTACCGTTGCTCACAGGTAAAGCATAGGTCATTGTGCCCCAGCGCTCGGTCTGGTACAGTACATCATCGGTGGTACCCGCAATGGCCGTGTTGGGAGAGGAAGAGGGGAAGCCTCCGCTGGCGTATTGGTCGGCTGCAAAGTTGCCAACCGAGGTTGAAGCTGCCGGGCCACCGGCATTGAGGCGGTAGACGGCCGTGCCGGTTGAAGTGGAACTTACCGTTACCGTCACTTGATCGGCAGCACTGGCGAGGCCGCTATTATCGGTGACCACCAAGCTGAACACATACGGGCCCGCCACTAGTCCGCTTACAGTAGGTGCAGCTACGGTTTTACTGGAGAAGGTAGCGTTGTTCGGCCCGCTTACTTGCGTCCAGGTGAAGCCGGAAACAGAACCATCTGGGTCGGAACCCGAACCACTCAGCACCACACTATTGGTTGGTAAGGTAACGGACTTATCGGGACCGGCATTAGCTACTGGTGCTGCATTGTTTGGGAGGGTATAGATTTCAATAGCCGAGATTTTCGCATTGTCAATTCCGCCATCAGCAGCCAGTGAGCTGAAGTTGATATTGAGCACATCATCGGCCACGGTGGAGGTGGTGAAGGTTTCGGTGGTGGCCACGTTAGTGCCCACCTTCTTGAAGATGTCGTAGTTGTCGAGCACCTTACTACCTTCAATAGACACGTCGAAGACGCGCTGGCCGACGGTGCTGGCGTAGATTTCGGCGAAGTGGAGCACAACGCGGTACCGCTTGCCACTGCTCACCGCAAAGCCGTATCCAAAAGAGGTGCCATAGCGTTCCGTCTGGTACATCGCATCATCGTCGGTACCAGCAATGCCGGCGGAGGTAGCGAAAGTGGTGCCCCCCGTGAAGTACTGATCGGCGGCAAACAGGCCAATGGAATTGGTTACTTGGCCGCCGCCGGCATTCACACGGTACAATGGCGTGTCACCTGCCCCAGGAGCCGAATTTACGGTCACAGCTACCTGATCGGCGGGGCTAGCCAAGCCGCCATTATCGGTGACTACCAAGCTAAACACATAGGGGCCCGCCACTAGTCCGCTGACGGTGGGCTGGGCGACCGTTTTGCTGGAGAAGGTAGCGTTGTTCGGCCCGCTTACTTGCGTCCAAGCATAACTGGCAATCGTGCCGTCGGGGTCAGTGCCTGAACCAGTTAAAACAACGCTACTGGTAGGTAATGTGATGGTTTTGTCGGGTCCTGCATTGGCTGTTGGTGCAGTATTGCTAGGTGAGCCACCTGCGATGACCTCGATAGCCGAAACCTTGGGCTCATCTGCACCCGCCGTTCCTTTTGCAAAGGCTAACGTAAGCTGCCCATCGGTAACGTTGACCGTGAAGGTCTCGGTCGTAGCCGTGTTCTGGCCGACCTTCTTCACAATATCGTAGGCGCTAAGCACCTTGTTGCCTTCCGCTGACACATCAAAGACGCGTTGCCCAACTGCATTCCAATACACTTCGGCAAAGTGGAGCTTGACGGTGTAGGTGCCGTTGCTGACGGGCAAGTTGTAGGTCATCGAGCCCCACCGTTCCGTTTGATACAAGGCATCGTCTTCAGTACCGGCAATGGGGTTGCTGCCACCCGAGGCGTTGCCACCCGAGAAGTACTGGTCGGCCGTGAATGCGCCGATAGATGTAGTAAGGGCAGGCCCACCCGCATTGATACGGTGCGTTGACGCGCTAACGGGTTTAAGAACCTCGATGGCAGAAATCTTAGGTTGATCCACGCCAGAAGTACCAGGCGTGAAAGCCAGCGTAAGTACCCCATCCGTAACGTTGACGTTGAAAGTCTCAGTGGTAGCTGTGTTGGGGCCCACCTTCTTAAGAATATCGTACGCTGCCAGCATCTTCGTGCCTTCGGCCGTTACGTCGAACACGCGCTGACCCGCAGCCGTCCAGTAAAATTCGGCGAAGTGCAGCTTAACCGTATACTGCCCATTGGGTACGGGCATGGCGTAAGTGGAAGTGCCGTAGCGCTCCGATTGATAAATAGCATCATCGGTGGTGTTGGCAATAGCCACCGATGAACTAGCTACGCTGCCTCCCGAGAAGTATTGGTCGGCGCTGAAGGTGCCGATGGAATTGATTACTTGGCCGCCGCCAGCATTTATGCGGTATACGGCCGTGTTGTCCCCCGTTCCCTGATCGGCCGTGACGTAAATCAAGTCCCATTTAGCCACAAAAGGAGAGGAGCCGCGAGAGGTAGCTATTAGACCTACAGCGTAGGCTTTGTTGCTCTGCACCGCTGCCAGCAGTGCCCCACTCAGTTGCACCGGATTGCCTAGATTGGTGGTTATGCCCCCATTAATTGCATACTTGGGCTGCACCGTACCCGTGGCGGGGTTCACACTGAAATAGAAGTCGAGAGTCGAACTAGGTGAGCCACCTGGCAGCGCGAAGTTAGTGACTACGGGCACGCCTGCATTCTCGTGCACGATCTGCAAAACAGCCACGCCACCACTTGCCGCAATGGCAATCTTGAGGTAGTTGTTTTGGTCACCGGTGCCGAGGTAGATGCCCTGCGACTGGAAGGCCTGTGGCGTCTTGCCATTGAAAAAAGGTCCGAGCAACCGACTCTGTATCGTGAAAGGCACACCCGTCGATTTAACCCCGAATTGGAATGCATCTTCTTGCGTGTTTAGGGAGCCCTGTGCATCTCCCGGCGCCACGTTGGTGATAGAGAAGCTACCCACTGCGCCGCCAGCAATCAAGTTTTGCTCCTCAAACGAATCGGAATAGATGCTGTCGCCGTTGCTCATCAAGCCCGTGAAGCCAAGGCCGAAGAGGCCCGTGCCGGGGTAGTTGTTGAACAAGTCGTACTTGATAGGCAAGTTCGTGGCTAGGCCGTTGTCTTTGTCGAGGGCGAAGAAGTCCTTGTTGTCGGCCAGCCCGTCGCTGTCGTCGTCAGGGTCGTTAAGGTCAGATATCTTGTTGTTGTTGGCGTCGTCGGGGCGACTTGCAGCCGAGCAGGGTTGAGTGCCGTTGTCGATTTCGTCGGCGTTGGTGTAGCCGTCCTGGTCGTCGTCGTTGCTGTTGTAGTTACCGGTGCATGTTAAGAAGTCTTGCGGCTCGAAGACGGTAATGGCGCTGGCTCCGTAAGTAGCGGCCCAGACAGTGCCAGGGAATATCTCGGTGTCGCCTTGCGCTGTCACGTCGAGAGGCGTGGAGCCGAAGTTGGAGGCGAAGGGCAGGTCGGAGTTGAGCTTGTTGTTTGGGTCGTACGGGTTGGTCACCCCTGTGCCATCCGCTGTCAGCGTTATCTTGGCAATAGTACCATCGAATGTACAGGCCAGCAATGAGCCTTGCAGCGCATTGCTAAAGTTGGAAGCCGTGTATTCGCACATGCCATTCGTGGAAGAAGAAAACGTCAGCAGGGATTTGCTGGCGGCACTGCCGGGCATCTGAAAGTCACCTTCAATGGTATTGGTTTTGGCAACGGGTGGCCAGTCAGTGGGCAATGGGTTTGTCCCGCTTTTGCTGTTGCGCCACACCCCGCTGGTACCGTTGTGGGTATAAAGGCCCGCACCGTTTGGGTTGGCGCGAGTAGGAGCAGGGTGACCCCCATAATAAGTACCCGCGGAGTAGGTAGTAAGGTTGCCGATGTAGTGCAGGTTGTCGAGGTTGTTAACGGTGCCCTCCGTGGCCGATGGGGTGCTCGAGCCCGGCTCACCATTGACGTAGTTGTTGGTAACGTTGGGTGTCCCCTCGTTTTCTGGGTAGCCGCCCCAGCCCTGGTTCGCGCCGTTGTCGATGGTGTAGAGGCGGCGGTTACGGGTGAGGACGAGGTCGTAGGGGTTGCGGTAGCCGGGCGAGAAGATTTGCACTGGCCCATTAGCAACTATCTTGGCCTGGTTCAGCCCATCGTTGCCACCAAAGGGGTCCATAGCGTCGGGGTTACCGGCTCGGGTGGGGTCATCGAGGGTAGGTAGGTCGTATTTGTAGGCAGTGTTACCGCTGCCTAAGGTAGGCAGCGCGTCAATGGCCGTTAGGTTGATAGAAAGAATAGCTGCTGAAAGAGCATACTCGGGCGTGAAAGCGAAGTTGACCGAGGGCGAGCCCGCGTTGGTGTGGCCGCCTTGAGCTAGCAGCAGCGTGTTGGTCTGCGTGTCGAGCTGCATACCGTTAGAGGAGTGATTCTCCTCGGAGCGGGGCAGTCCACGCACAAGATCGATCTTGCTCCAGGTACCATTTGTACGGGTCAGGCGCGAAACAATGCCGGAGTTGGTGTCCAGGTTAAGGTCGCCCCCGGGCCCACCGATGCGGCTGTCGGAGGAAGAAACGTAGAGCACGGGGTTCGTGTCAGTGCCCTTCACTAAGATGCCCGTTACTTGCCGCGTCTGCACGCTGGCATTCAACTGCCCATTGTCATCGTGATTGGGTATCGAATTAATCAAACTGATGGTTTCGGTAGCCGTTACCGAATAATCGTTAACCCCATTGCGCTTGATTGTGAAGGCTTTAATAAGACCATTCTGTTGTGAGACGTAAAGGCGGCCATCAGGACCGAACTGCAACGAGGTGGGGTTTTCGAGCGTGATACCCTTCAAGGCGCTCGGGGAGAACGAGAAGTTATATTGCGCATTGGCCAAACGTGCCCCTGACAACGGCTCGGGTGGCAACTTGGCTTTTTTCTTTTTTTTCTCTTTGTCGTTACCTGCCGCTGCTGCCATACGGTTGATTAATCCCGGCGCCAACGTGCGTGGCTGCGACGATTGTGCCCATGAGGCCGTTGGAGTGGCTGTTGAGAAGCAGAAGCCAATGATGGCTAATAGCAGCAGGTAGCCCTGACAAAAACACCTGCTAGGAGAGTAGAGGTTGTAATCCATGGAAACGGGTAAAGAATAAAGGGTGGTGGTTTTCCGTGAGCAGCAAGCGCTATTGCTTAGCTGCGACCAGTGACTCGGTGAGTGGCATGCACGGAGTAGCTGCACGCCGTGCCTTGTAAGTCAAGCTCAACTGTTGAAAAAGGAGAAGAACCTACGCTTGGGTTAGGCAACCAGAGCAGCAGATCGAGTTCCCTCTTGCGAGTTCCCTTGTAGAGCGGTCAAGCTGTCGAGCCAGAGGCTGTGGAAAGCATAAGTACGCCAAGCTCATGCCTTAGCGTAGAGCTGTATATCGCGAAGGACAAGCACTTAATCCTGCGCGTATAGTATCGGTTTACCTTACCGGATTAGATAGGTAAACTAATCGTCGAGACTTAGATGTAGCTACATTTCAGTTTATATAATTTTAATCATATACTTTCAAATCAACCAACTCGCTATTCTGCACTAGTAACTACTCGGATTTTGGTATTCGCGCTTATTCCCCACCTTTTCAGCACCAATCCCTGTAGTTTCTAGACCAAGGGCCAACGGAAGCTCTATTATTTGATATATGTAAACTATCAAATAATTTTTGTAAATACTCTAATAAAAATAAACTCTTTTTAGGCGTTAATTAAGAACCACTATAAAAATTTGGATATTTAATTGGCAAGAAGCGACAAAAATCTTAGCAAATCCCGCTCTATTCTCTGCTAAAAGGAGAAATCTAAATTTGGTAATACACGAAATGTGTATTTTTAGGATATTTTCAATAAAACTATACAATTGCATTCTGCTAGAGTATGCTGATAAAAATCAGGCTTACTGCGTGACTTCTCTATTCGCCAGAGGTGATTTGAACTGGTCGGAGCATTGTTCGATAGGTGTCTCTACGCTTTACTATATCCCACGCGAACAGAGTACTAAGCACAAGTATCGAGAAGCTGATGAAGGTAGTGATGCTGCATTGTACACTGTAGAGTGATGGGTGAGATTGACATAATTTTTATACACTTGTGTTTTACAAGTTGTTATTAGATTAGTTATATTAAATAATATACAATATGCTGTAATTCAATAGATTAAATAAAATAGTATTGGTCATGTTACTTTGTCTATATTTGCTGATCTGTACATTTTATATTTATGTGTTGCATGGCTATTGCTGCCGCATCTTTCTCTGCTTGTGATTATTCAGCTTCTGCTCCCACCGACGAGCAAGCGTGGCGACTGTGGGCTGAAGAGCGCTTGGCCTGGCTGGAGCAGGCGCTTGCTGAAGCCCAGGCCCAAGCTCGGTATCAGGAAGCGCGTTTTACTGGCTTAGTAGAAGCACTACCTGGCCATGTCGTTATCACCACCGAGGAAGGAAACATTGCAGCAGCCAACTCTTCGGGTCGCGATTGGCTCAGGACAGCAGAAGCCGACAAGCCGGAAGCGGAAATGGTATTGGCCTTGCAACAGCAGTTCCAAAACCCAGCAGATTTCTTGACGCGCGCGCAGGCTATGCAGACAAGTGGGCACAGCGCGTATGATCAGCGAGCAGTATTGGCAAACGGCCAGGCGACAAGATGGGACTACTTGGTGCTTGGTGATGGATCCTTTGGCCACGTACAGTGTTTTCAGCCATCTGCGCACGATACCAGTTGGCTGTTGGCAGATCATCCGCACCCCGTAGTTGAGATTTCGGCAACCGGACAAGTGCTATACACGAATGCTGCCGCCGCTACTCTCATAGAAACCCTCGAGCAGGAGGGCTTGAACAGCAGTAGCCTACTGCAACCCATAGTACAAGCTGCTCTGCATACCGGGACCCTGCAAGCAAAAGAGGTGCAAGTGGGCAGCCACTACTACCAAGTTACTGCCGTAGCCGACCAAACCCGCGTGCAGCTATGCTTTACTGATAGCACCGCTTTGCACCACGCCGAAGCTGAACTTGTCAAGCAACAGGAATTCTACGAAGCCATTCTGCACGAATTGCCAGTGGAAGTTGCGGTTTTCGATGCCGCGCATCGCTACCGTTTTGTTAATGCCCGTAGCATCTCAAATCCCGAACTGCGAGCTTGGATTATTGGGCAAGACGATTTCAGTTATTGCGAGTATCGCCAGCGTCCCCGCGAAGTGGCTGTGCATCGGCGGCAATGCTTCGAGCATGCTGTGCAGACCCGGACCTCTTCTATGTGGGAAGAAACGATAACAACCACTGCTGGGGTCCGGTACGTACAGCGTTACTATCGGCCCATATTTGCAGCAGATGGTTCGCTGCATTTGGTTGTGGGCATGGGCATTGATGTAACCGAGCGGCGGAACGCGGAAAAGCAACTCGTTGATCAGCGGGAGTTCTATGAATTTGCGCTGGATCAGTTGCCGTGCGACGTAGGCATATTCGACAATCAATTTCGGTACTTGTATGTCAACGCCAGCGGAATCAAAAACCCGGAAGTACGCAAATGGGTGATTGGCAAAGACAATTTTGAATATTTTGCTCGCAACAAGCGCCCGATAGCCATGGCCGAGGAGCGCCACGCTCGCTTCGAAGAGGCCGTGCGCGAGCGCCGTCTCGTGACGTACGAGGAAACCTTCTTTCGCCCCGAAGGAACCCGGCATCAGTATCGGTGCCTGCAGCCCGTGTTCCACCCAGATGGCTCTTTGCACCTTATTATAGGGTACGGCTTGGATGTAACGGACCGGGTTGCCACCGAACAAGCTTTGCGCCACGCCAAACTAGCGGCCGAATCGGCTGTGCGGGCTCGCGAGATTTTCCTGGCCAATATGAGCCACGAGATTCGCACGCCCATGAATGCTATTTTGGGCATGAGCCAGCTACTAGCCAAAACGCCGCTCACGCCAACCCAGAACAGTTATCAGCAAGCAATTAGCACGTCGGCAGAAAACTTGCTGGTTATTATCAATGACATTCTCGACCTCTCGAAGCTGGAGGCCGGCAAAATGGTGCTCGAGCAAGTGGGTTTCTCGCCCATGCAGTTGCTAAACCAAGTGGAGCAGACGCTGCACTATAAAGCTGCAGAAGCTGGCCTCACGCTGCTCACGCAGGGCAGTTCGCAACTGCCAGCCGTGCTGCTTGGCGACCCTCACCGCATTACGCAGGTGCTCTTGAATCTGGCTGGCAACGCCATCAAGTTCACGGAAAAAGGGCAAGTGGTAGTGTCGTGCGACATAGTAAGCACAAACGAGGAAGAGGGCGTAGCAGAAGTGGTATTCCAAGTCACGGATACTGGCGTTGGTATTGATCCTGCTTTCCTGACGCGCATTTTTCAAGAGTTCAGCCAGGAAGATGCGTCGGTGACGCGCAAGTTTGGCGGCACCGGTCTTGGCCTCTCTATTTGCCGCAATCTGGTGAAGCTGATGGACAGTGATTTGCAGGTCACAAGCCAAAAGCAGCAAGGAACGGTAGTGCAGTTTACCTTGCGCCTGCCGGTAGGTACTTCCACCGATTTGCTGCCCCAGGCACTGCTGCCAGCCGACAGTTCCGTTTACCAGGAATTGCGCTATAAGCATGTGCTACTGGTGGAAGACAACCATTTCAATCGGCAGATTGCCAAGACATTCTTGCAGCACGCCCAGATGCATGTAACGGAAGCCGAACACGGTGCACAGGCCGTGGCGTTGGCTCAAGAACAACCGTTCGACCTGATCTTGATGGATATTCAGATGCCGGTCCTGGATGGCTATGCTGCCACCGATGCCCTGCGTCAACAACTGCACCTAACAACTCCGATTATTGCGCTGACAGCTAATGCCATCAAGGGCGAACGGGAAAAGTGTTTGGCCGCGGGTATGAATGCCTATCTCACCAAGCCATTCAAAGAAGCTGAATTGCTACAGGTCGTAAGCGAATGGGTAGCGCCGTGCGCGGCCGTGCTAGCACCTGCGGTTAGCTTAGCGGAGGTTCCTGCCCCGAAGTCAGCCCTCTACGAAGTAGAAGAGTTGTTGCAGGTTGGGCAGGGTGACCTTTCCTTCGTGACTTTCATGCTGGAAACTTTTGTTGAAAGCGGTGAGGAAATGCTACAGGCGTTCAAGCAAGGCCTGCAGGAGCGGTGCGTGGCGCAATTGAAAAGCGCCGCTCATACGCTTAAGCCAAGCTTGGCCCATTTGCACGTCTGGCACTTAATGCCCCAAGTAAGTCAACTAGACGAGTGGCAAGGCGAGTTTCAAGAGGCGCCCTTGGCAGCTTTGGTAACTGCTATTTCGCAAGGGCTGCAAGAAGTCATGACCCATATGAAAAGATCTTTCGCGTTGGCCTCGTTACCTGCAACCAGCTAAAAGCCAGCTGAACGCTCCACTAAATAAGGCAATAAGAAGAGCATCTTACCGGTTGATTGCAGTTGATTGATGCTCGTGAAGCGTAGCACGCGTAGAACCATTCTCGTACTAGCCGCAGGCCCAAGTCCGGGCCGCTACTAGATCTGTGAATGTGCCCAATTCGAACGGCAGTTTCTGCTCGGCTGTCTCTTGCACCTTACCAATCAGCATTCTATTGAGTGGGTCCGTGGCCTCGATACGAGCGAAACGTTTGACCCCGACGCTTATCAATTGGGGTAGCACTTCTTTGGCAATCCAATCTAGATCAACGGGGCGTACTGGGCCTAAAAGCCGGTCGTCGGCAATCCAACCCGTAATGCGGTGCTGTCGAGCCAGTTTCACGGCTTCTAGTGTGGTCTCACGTAGTAAGGCGCTACTGACAAAGCCTTGCCATTGGGCTTCGATAGCACGGGAGGGGCCTTCGTGCAGGAAAAGATTTAAAAAAGGGTAAGAAGCCAGGAGTTGCATGAGGAACGATCAGGCGGTGTTTGCTAGGCCAGCAACTCAGTGCTTCCTGCTGGGCTAGCAACGGGTGCGCGGAGCTTTAGTTTAGGTCGGCAGCAAGTAAGTATTTGTAGTGTACGGTTCAGCTTGCTGAGCAAGCATACTATAGGATGGAATTTAGGTTACAGATATCTGAATCTCTGGTAAAACCCAGCGCTGTTGTTGGTTGCTTTCTTGCAAACAAACCTCCAGACGTTGAAGTTGTTGGCTAGATAAAGCCTCGTTGGAGAGGGTGCCAACCAATTGGCGCTCACAATGAGAAAACAGAACTATGTTGGGAAAGCCTTGCTCTAAGGAAAGATTCTCGGCAGCTTTATCCCCGTTTTACTATCGTCATGCTATGAATAGATTTCTTCGCCATCAGGTTTCTGTGTACGGATCGGGTACCCAGCCGATGGTGTTTTCACACGGGTTTGGCACCGACCAACACGCGTGGCGCTATGTTGCACCGGCCTTCGCAGCTCAGTACCGAGTGGTGCTGTTCGACTTGGTAGGTGCTGGTCGCTCCGATAAAGAAGCCTACGATTTTGCCCGTTACCGAACCTTGGATGGATATGTAGATGATCTGCTGGCTTTGTTGCGGGAATTGCAACTACCTAAAGTGGTATATGTTGGCCATTCCGTTAGTGGCATTATAGGAGTCTTAGCCGCTATTCGGGAACCCGCCTTGTTTGAGCGACTGGTGTTGCTGGCCGCCTCTCCTTGTTATGTCAACGACGGCGACTACATAGGTGGCTTTGATACCCCCGATCTAGAAGAACTGCTTGGTTTTCTTGACCGCGACTACCGCGCGTGGTCTTCCTCAACCGTCCCCTCAATAGTAGGCGGAGACATGCGACCAGATCTACTCGACGACCTGCTCGACAGCTTTTCGCAAGTGGAACCCTCTATTGCCCGGCAGTTTGCGCGGGCTACGTTTCTATCCGATTATCGTGCTGACCTACCTAAGCTGCAAGTTCCGGCGCTGATAGTGCAGTGCGCAGATGACTCGGTAGCACCTTCTATGGTAGGGCATTACCTGCATGCTCACCTAGCAAACAGCACGCTTGATATATTGGATACGGCTGGCCACTACCCGCATTTGAGCGCTCCTGTTGCTACTATTGCGGCGTTACAACGCTACCTGGGATTAGTGAGTCGGCAGCAAGCAGCGCACGCATAGCCAAGAGCCAAGGTGTTGACAGGGCAGCTACCTCGGCTCTTGGTTATGCGTGCTTGTTCGGCTCATTGTTTTAAATGAAAGCTGTCCAGAAGCTTTTATCTACGTGCTTAAGACTGCATGCAAATCCTGCTGGGGTCGTTAATCTTGGCGTGGGGTCAAAACGAAGGTTTTCATCATTTGCAGCAACAGCGCGTCGGCTGCGCTTAGGCCGGGTGCTTGCATATCCATGTGGCGAGGCTCGACGTAGCCAGTGAGTTCCGTGAACTCTTCGGGGAGACTACCTGAAAGCCCATGGACCAGTCCTCGAAGCTGCGCCGCAACACTTGTTTGTCGGCTAGTTTTACCACGTTGACGTGCCGTGAATCTTGCAGCAGTTTTGCGTAGAGTGTGGCCAGTACACTTTCCTCGCCCTCAATAATTTGCATGAATTGCCCGTCGCCGTAGACCAAGGCCCCGGTGATGCCCTGGCGCTCGTTTTCGCTCCGAGCTTGTTGCAGTAGGGTTCGCAAATCAGTCTCGCTCATCGGGCGTACGCCCCGGCTCATATAAATAATGTGATGCATGAAAATTTCAGTAAGTGAAGTGGCAAGATAGGCATCCAGGATAGGTACCGAAAGCAGCGTCACGAGGGCATTCCTGGCCTATTTATTCAAGAAAAACGTGAACAGGCTTTAGAGCTTTGTGGCAGCATAGGGCGTGAGCGTAACCGGTCCTAAAAGGCCGGAGGGCTGCCAGGGCCAGTTGGCAGCATCGAACGGCTTGTAGGCTAAGTTCACGAAGTTGATTTCGTGGTACTTACGCCAAGTGACTTTGCGCTGATCTAAGTCGATGATGCGATTCGCCATGAGGTTGGCTACCTCTATTTTCAATTCGTTGCGGCCCTTCTTTAAGTAGGTGCCTAAATGGCACTCGTAGGGGAAGCTCCACACCAAGCCCGCGTCGTGGCCGTTGACCCATACGTGGGCACTTTCGCGCACGTCGCCCAACTTTAGCACGTAGTCGGTGGCGGGCTTAGTGGGCAGGGTGAACGTGGTAGTGTACTCCGCGCGGCCAGAAAAACGAGCGGCATTGGGTTCGGACAGTTCCGTCCACGATACCAACTTAGCTAGTTGCTGCGCCTTGGGCAACTCCGGGCCACCCTGCGTAAAGCGCAGACTCCAAGGGCCCGCAATTGACTGCACAGGCCCGGCTGGCGCGAGGTAGGGCCAGGCCGGCCCCGCGGCGGCACCGGTGGACGTTTTCACAATCATGGCCTCGCCGGGCTGAAGCTGAAGCCGAACAGTGGTGCCATTGCCTTCCGATTTGCTAGCAGCTAAACCACTGCGGCCGGTTTGTGGGTCGAGCAGTAGCACCGAGCTAGCAGTTGTATTCAACGGCACCCAAGAGTCCACGGGTTTTGCGGTGTGGTTGACGAGGTAGTAGTAGCGGCCATCGGGCACGGCGCGGCGAATGAATTTCAGCCCGGAATCTGTGAGCGTTTCGCGGGTGATTTTCTGGTAATCAAGTGCTTGCTGCACGTTGGAAGCTAACAAAATTTGGCCGTTGCCTACCTTGGCAAGCTGCACGCCGGCGCTAACGCTCGCAAAATTCAAGCCCGCCACAATAGCGCGTAGCCGCTGCCGCCGGGTTTCGAGCTGGTGAAAACCAGGGACGTCCTTGGGCATTTCCTGGATGATAACCGTTGCACCTTGCTGGGCTCGCTGCACTATGTTTTCCAGGGTTTCAATGGGCATGAAATTAGCTTTGGGTACTACCAGCGCCTGATAGACGGCACCTTGGGGCGCAACCTGCAGCCGCCCGCCGTTCACTTGCGACTGTTGCAGGAGCTTATCGGATACGAAATCAACAGCATAGCCACTTTTTATCAGTTGCTGCGCATCTTGATAAAACGCCGTGGGTTGCAGCCATTGATCGATGGTATGGATACTAACCATCATATCGAGCTTGGCGGGTGGGGCATAGTGGCGCACGTCGTAGACGGGCCAGTAGAGCAGCACGTCACTCTCTGCGCGACCGGCTTGCAGCACCGACTGGCACCGCGTGATGTAGTCGTTCAGGCCGGTGAGGTGGGGCCACCAGCTATTGGAAGGCGCAAAATTGGTGGAGGCGTAGAACAACCAGCCGGGCCAAGGCGCTTCGGCCGGCGAGTACGTAGTACCGTGGTAGAATACGTGGTTGACGCCCGCCAGAAACACCTGCTCTACTTCGGGCTTGCAATTGGAAAGCGGCACTTTGAAATGCTCCCCAAGCCACGTAAACGTCTCCGACGACACCAGCGGCTTGCCCAGCACGTGCCCAGCCGACGAGGCAAATTTAAGCATCACTAAATCAGGTGGCGGATTGGTGTAGGCGGCTTCCTCGGAGTAGTACCGGATGTCGGGAATCGGGAAGCGGGTGATGCCGAACGTTTCGCACTCCGGAATATCGACGGTGGCGTAAAGGTCGAGCAGGTTGCCGGGAAAGCCGTGGGACTGGTTACGAGACAGTCCCTTTTTGCCGTGAATCCATGCGGTCCAGGGTGTAACAAAGTTTTCCTGTACTAGCTCGGCCATGGTCTCGCGATAATCGTCGCGCAGGCGGGCCGCTTCATCAGTGGTGCTTTGGCTGACTAGCTCGCGCAGGTAAGGCCGTACGTCGTAGCCCCGCCGCTGTTGAAATTCGTCGAGTAGGCGTGGGGTGAAGTCGGCTTCAAATACTTCGTAGCTGTCGTTGAAGAAGGACCGCACGCCGGTTGGTTGGCCGGCAAAAGCTTGATCGAAACGGTTCAAGTACGTTTTCAGGGCTTCCTGCGAAAGGTGGTCGAGCACGAGGCCAGCTCCACCGGGAGCAGCGCGCTTCACCATCTGGCGGGTATTGCCGCTGAAGGCAGCGTACAACTCCCAGCTGCCGGTGGTTGGTTGCCAATTCAGGGTGCCATCGGCGGCAACTTTACTGCGCAAATCCAGCCGCTCGCCTTTGCTACCGTAGGCTGTCAGGGCCACCAGCGGCGCGGGGCGGAGTTGTTTAGGGTCTTGCAACGCTAGTTTCTCTTTCAGGCGCTGCCCGGCCGCAAGCGAATATTTCTGCACCACCAGTTTGCTAGCGGCTTGCTCAGGTGTGATTTGAGGTCCACCATAGGGCCAGCCGGTACCCACGTTCATGTCCACGCCGAGGCCGAGGCTGTCGGCCGTGTGGGTGGTGGTGCTCAGCATTTTCAGCCAGGTCGGCGACAAATAGTCGATGTACTGCTGCTCGTAGCCGACGGCGCCGTAGATAGGCGTGATTTCTGCACCGCCTAAGCCAACGTCTTTGAATTGAGTTAGCTGCAAGCGCAGATTTTTGGCATCGACCGCACTGCCCATCCACCACCAGCGCACCCACGGACGCGTTTGGGTGGTAACGGCGGGCCAGGGCGAAGCTGCGGGGTTGGCGGCCACGCTGGCAGTAGGTGCAGGTAGCTTCTGACAGGTAGTTAGCCCACCAAGTAGCAGCCCAGCGGCCACCAAAAGTTTATTGTGTTTGCTCTGCATAATATTGTAAGCCAAGAGAGGCACAAGGAAAGGGAATGATTGCGAGAAAACCGGTGGTTGTGTACCACAATGATTCTCAAGGGAATCCTATAGGTTTTGCTGCTACTTGCGTTGCAGCAGGTGGGTACGCATAAATTCAGCAAATACAGGGTAGTCGGAGGGGAGAATGCCGTGGCCGCCGTCGTGCATGTAGTAGCTCAAGGTTCCGCCGACTTTCTGGCTAGCCGCGGGCAGAGTATTGGTTTCAATTCCTTGCTGGCCGAGCAGATTGTAGACAGGAGTGGCCGCTACAGCCGCCAGAAATTCGCCTTTCGGGTCGCTCCAGTAATCGGTGTTGCCGGTTTGCAGCAGTAGCGGCCGAGGGGCCAGCAAGGCCACGAGCATGTGCGAATCCATGGGCGCATCGGTTTTGTTGGCAAGCTGCTGGTAGTTCTGGCAGAATTGGTAGGCGTAGCGGGTCGGGGCCACTAAATGAGCAATGGTTTCGCCGTAGTTGCGCCGAGCCAAGGCCGCTCCGCCTTCGCCGGAAACGCTAGCTATAACCAGCGCAAACCGAGGGTCGTTGGCGCCCGCCCATAGCACCGTTTTGCCGAGCCGCGACGCGCCCAGCAGAGCCACCCGCTTGCTGTCTATGGCTTTGTCTTTCTCGAAATAGTCGAGGGCTCGGCTTAGGCCCCAGCTCCAGGCCGCAACGGTGCCCCACTCGTTGGGGGCCACTTGGGTTTGGCCGGGTTCAAGGTAAAGGCTGCGCACGCCGTACGAAATACCGCTGTTGAAATCAGGCTCGATGTCGCCGTAGTACACCGACGCCACGGCGATGCCCTGAGTTAGAAACGGCTCGACGGTGAGCTTCATAGGGCCGGCCGGGTTGTAGGCAGGGGCGGGTACTTTCTGCTTTTCTTTGTTCCAGACCTGTCCGGGTCGCACACCCGGATCATCAACCAGCGAGGAATTCGCCAGAAAATTGATGTTAAGCAGCAGCGGTACGGGTTTGGTAGCGTTGGCCGGCAGGTACACCAGCAAGTCCATTTTCGGGCCGTCGTTGCGCTCCGAGAAGTACACGGTTATCTGCTTGCGCGTGGCCTTGCCATTGAAAGCGGGGGTGCCTTTGTCGAATACTTCGAAGCGCAGCTTGCGTGGCCGCTCGGGGGCGCGGCCGTACACGTTTTGCTCAAACCACGTTCTGATTTCTGGCCGGCGCTGTTTGTTCCAGGTGGCAGCATCGGTTACTTTTTGATTGTTGGCCAACTCCAGCGGGTCAGGCAGCGAATAGGTGCCTACTAGTTCCTCGTTGTAGTTCACTGCAATACCCGCCACGGTATTAGGCGGCTTGTTGGCAACTTGGGCGTGCACGGGAATAGGTAGCAAGCCAATACCTGTGAACACCAGCAGAGCGGAGAGAAAGTGCGTTTTCATAGTTTGGATTGCGACATCATCGCCTGTGGTTTACCGTTGGCACTTGTGGTTTGCTCTACTTGCACAAGTTTCACTGGACCCAGCAAGCCCGATTCGCCCAGCTCGTATTGCCCACCGAAGGGCGCCGTGTAAGAATCGAGCACTTTCTTCTCAGGCCCCGCCAGCTTGTCGCCAATCAGACGGTTGGTCCATTCGTTGGTTACCCGGATTTCCAGCTGGTTTTTGCCCGGTTTGAGGGCTCTCGTCACGTCCACCTGAAAGGGCGCCTGCCAGAGCAATTCTAGCTTCTTCCCGTTGACAGTAACTTCGGCCAAGTCGCCGACGCGGCCCAGATCGAGTAGCAGTTTGCGGCCTCCGCGGAACCAGATTTTCTTGGTTTCCAGGGTTTTATAATAGGTGGCCGTGCCCGAGAAATACCGGATGCCTTCTTCAGAACTATTTGTCCAGGAGGCGAGCTGGGCCAAGGTCGTTTGCGACGGGGCACCAAGCTTGGGCGCAAACTCTACGCGCCACGGGCCAGCTACGGTAAGCAAGGTAGAAGTACGCTTCGGTGCAACGTTGCGGGCCGCGGTAGGTGCAGCGCGGTTGAACACTACAAACACCGATTCACGCTCCTTTAAGTGAAGCGGCACCGTAGTATGTTCGCCGCTGATGGTGTAGCTAGCTGGCTCTATTTCGCCGGTTGCGGCGTGCCATAGCGTCACGTCTTTGCCGTGCACCCGAAACCGAGCCGTCAGATCCTGAGTGCTATCCGAACGGTTGACCACGAAGTACACATCCGCGTCGCCTACGCGTCGGTGAAACCAGGGTACCGTACTGCCTAAGGGCTGGCTACATTCCAGATCGGGCGTCAGGCCGGCTAGGGGCATCACTTGCGCCAGAGGTAACCCCCACACCACTTGGCCTTTGCTGTAACGGCGTTTGGTTCGACTGCGGCCGTCTAAGTCACCCCACACTTCGCTGGCAATGGCTTGCAGTTCGGTGCTGCTCTGCTGGGCGGTTGTATAGTTTGGCGTCTGTTCGGGTTTGGGACCCACTATGGTAGCGCCGCCCTGCACTAGCTCCTGCACCTTGCGCAGCACGGGCAAGGTCATGGCTTTGGTTTCGGGCAGCACGAGCACGGCGTAGTTCATCCCATCGGGCAGCACCAGGCGCCCGTTGGCATTTACGCTCATGCGGCTAAGCAGCGCATCGGCGTTGATGTAGTCGAAGGCGTAGCCAGCAGGGAGGGCCGGCTGCAAACCCGCGCCCCAGAACGGCATGGTCGATGGGGCGCCTTCGTTGAGCAAGTAGGCTACGTCGGCCACGTACTGGCCCTGCTGTAGCATGAAAGAATTGCGCGCCAGATAAGTCATCAGCGGCCGGGCCTGCTCGGCCCAAGTGATATTGCGGTTCAAATGCGTGCCCACCATGGTGTTGCCGGGCTTGGTATCGAGCGGCTGATGCGCCGAGGTGTGAAACACCAGTTGATTGAGGCCCTGCGTAAACCAATAGTCACTGATCTTCTTTAGCGTGTACGGCGACTCGAAGTTGCCACCCGTGAAGGCTTCAGCAGCCACTAGGTTTTTGCCGTACACGTGACCCGCCGAAGCGGCTCCGCGCACGTCCTCGTAGTACATGGAAGACGGGTGCAGGTCTTTCACCCAGAACTCGCCCATCGGAATGTCCACGTACTTCTTATAAAGCAAGGCATCTTCTATGGTCTCCAGCGACACGCCGCCGGCTTCGCCGTACGTCTGGACGCCTTGCTTGTGCAAAAAGTCGGTAACGGTGCCGTAATGGTTTTCGGCAAACATGTCCACGAGAGTGCGCCGAAAGTCCCACAGCACCCGGTCACTGATGTCGGCGCTGCCCACTACCCGGCCGGCTAGCACCGGTAGAAAAGGCGTCAGGTCGTAGCCGCGGCGCTTCTGAAACTCAGGTAGCATCTCGTCGGTCCAGTTCTGGATACCAGCCTCCCAGCTGTCCATCAGCACGTAGCGCAAACTCTTGCCGTAGAGTGGTCCTAGCGCCTGCCGCAAGGGTTCGGTGTAGCCTTGCAAGTAGGCCGCGGTGTGTTTGCGGCTGAGCTTATCAACTTCAAGCCCAGAGGCGGCCGGCACCGCGGGTCGGTTTTTGGCACCTGTCAGCGAGTAGCCCATACGCAGGACGGTCCATTTGCCCGGCGGTACTTGCCAGTTGAGCGTGCCGTCGGCTTGCATCTTCGAGGTTAGCACCACCACGCCGGTGGGGCTAATGGTGGCGGGCGCGGCTACGGGCGGGGTTGCCGTTGATTCGTATTCAAACAGAAAGTTGAAACCAGCTTTGTCTTCCCAGCGGTGTACCCGCGCGCCAGTGTGCAACTGAAACTCGTTGAGGGCATAGCTGCTGTCGGGTTGGGCAGGCGTTTCCGAAATTACGTCGGCGGGCTTCATGGGCGCACCACTCAGCTCCAATCGGTAGTAGCGGGCCGTGGTAGTCGGGACGGCGAAGGTGCGCACCGTACCGCCGCGGTAGCCCTGCTTGCCAGGCAGCACCGCCAAGGTGGTAAATTCCTTTCCATCGGTACTGGCCAGTAAGCGTCCGAAGGGGATGCCACGCGGACCTGCTACGGTAAAGGCCTGCACTTTGGTGGGTTGCGGAAAGCTATATTGCACCCAGGCGGTACCGCGCGTTTCGGTGGGCTTCACGGTCAGCGCGGTGTTCAAGTCGTCATCCAGCAGCGCTTTGGCATCAATGGCCCCGGCGTTGGTTGTCGTACTGGGTTGTAGGCGCGCTGGTTCGGTTTCGGCGGTTGGGGTGCGGTAGGCCACTACGGCGCAGTCGCCGTAAAAGCCCGTTGTGGGGCTGTTTTTGCTGCGCGCCAGATTGCGGATGGGCCCGTCGTTGGAAGGTGGTAGTGGCAGCTTGCCCTTGAATGTTTTGCCGCCTTCCACATGTAGCTCGCTCCATACCAGCTTTTTCATGGCTTGCTTGGGATTCACCCACGAGCCGCCCGTCAGGCTCCAGCCAGGCGACGAGAACATGGTCATTTCTAAACCTAATCGGTTGGCTTCAGTGGCAGTATGGCGCACAGCATCGAGCCACGCGGGCGTGCCAAACACCACTTTCTCGGGTACCGTTTGGCCGCTACCGTACGCTACATCCGCCAGCTGGAAACCGCCAATGCCCACCCGCTTCATCCATTCCAGGTCCTTCGTGATACCTTCTTTGCTGACATTGCTGTTGGTCCAATGCCACCAGGTGCGGGGCCAAGCGGCAGGTGGCGGCTCCGCAAAGCCTTGCTCCAAAGAAACTGTAGCCTGCTGCGCCTCCGAAGCAAGCGGCAACACCAGAGCAACCAAGCAACCCCAAGGTTTAAGTCGAAAACGAAGATCAACCATGTGCTGTAGGCCGAAGAGAGTGCTAGGAAAAAGTAAGGGACAAGAAACCGGTGGGCTTACAGCGGCCTTTTCCTTGAATGCCAACGAGTGCGCCACCAAGCAATGCCTAAGCAGGCAAAAGAGTAGTGTGTGAGCTAGATAGTAAAAAAGGCAGCCTTTTGACTGCCTTTTTTAGGTTCATGAAACGGCCACACGAACGAGCAGCCTATTCCTTCACAATCTGAATAGCTTTGGACGTGCTGTTGGTGGTGATGCGCACCACGTAATGACCAGCGGGCAATGCCTCGCCTAGCACAACTTCGTCTTTGCCAGTGCCGGCCTCCAGCTGCTTGCCATATTGGTCGAGCACTACGTAGCGGAAGTTGCCGGATGCCTTGAGGCGGAAGCTGCTGTTAGAAGGGTTCGGATACAGGGTAGCATCTCGTAACTCATCCTCACCGCTCTTGCCCGGCATGTTGGTGCCAAGCTCCATATCGGAGCCGAGGTAGAAGCCCGTATGCGGGGGCTGGTTGTAGGCCACATTCTGCCAAGCAATGCTGAGGCGGTACTGCGGGTCGTGCATGAGCGTGGTGAGCCGGTACGTAGTTGGGATAGTGGTCGTGAAAATCAACAGGTCCTTGTTGTTGATGTCACGCCAGATAACTTCTTCGCGCCAGTCGCCGAAGAGGTCGGCGGAGAGACCGGGGTTGGCCTTGGTACCGTTATTGCGCTCGGCGCCGAAATTGTAGGCGGTAAGCAGGCGGGTAGAGCGGTTGTTTGCATAGTCCCACTTATCAATGACGGTGCCATCGAGCAGCTCGCGCGACAAGTCGCCATCCCACCACACGGCGAAGTTGATGCTGGGCTTGGTGTTGGTTATCAAGTCGCCTTTGGCGGAGTACAAGCCTCCCCTCGAAGCCCATGCCTCGAAGCCGGGAAAGCGCGGATCAATATCAGCGGCCAGGCCCCGTCCTACGTCGCCTTGCATAGCGCCTGGTCGGCCCCAAATAAGTTGTCCGGTGCTGGCCTCACGGAAATCGGCAGGACTAGTGCCATAAGCACTCTGATCTTCGTGCGGTGAAAACACCTCCAAGCCCGGCCGGCTAGGGTCCATGTCCGACACGTGCAGGGCGTCGCCGTGGCCACGGCCAGTGGAGTAGATGCCCTTGCCGTTTTCGTCGATGGCGCACGAGCCGTAGACTATCTCGTCTTTGCCATCGGCATCAATGTCGGCTACCGTCAGGTTGTGGTTGCCTTGGCCGCGGTAGGCAGCATTGCCGGGCGTGTTGTCGTCGCTATCGAAAGTCCAGCGCTGCGTGAGTTGGCCGTTTTTGAAATCCCAGGCCACAAGTACCGTGCGAGTGTAATAGCCGCGGCACATCACCAGGCTCGGATGCACGCCGTCGAGGTACGCCACGGCGGCCAGGAATCGGTCGACGCGGTTGCCGTAGTTGTCGCCCCAAATGGTTCTGAGTTCGTTGGTTGTGGGGTTGTCGCCTTTGACCGGGTGGCGCTGCGGCAAGTACGTGGTGCTAGGGTAAGCGGCGCCCGTGAGGCCGTTGAAGACGGTAAGGTACTCGGGGCCGTTTAGAATGTAGCCACTAGCGTTGCGGTAGTCGGCGCTGCCGTCGCCGAGCACTTGGCCGGTGCCATCTATGGTGCCATCGGCGGTTTTGCAGGCTAGCTCAGCTTTGCCGTCGCCATCGAGGTCATACACCATGAATTGCGTGTAGTGCGCCCCGGCCCGGATATTTTTGCCGAGGTCGATGCGCCATAGCTGCGTGCCATCTAGCTTGTAGGCATCCAGATACACGTTGCCAGTGAAGCCACTCTGCGAGTTGTCTTTGGCGTTAGAGGGGTCCCACTTCACGATGACTTCGTACTGGCCGTCGCCGTCAAGGTCGCCTACTGAGCAGTCGCCGGGGCTGTACGTGTAGTCGCCGCTGGCGTTGGTGCCACCTGCTGGTTGTTGCAGCGGCAGCCGCATGTACTGCTGCGCCCAGACGGGAGCAGTTTCCGGCGCCGAAGAATCATCGCCCTGGTTGGGCCCACCGTTGCGCACTGTGCGCACGAAATAGGTGGTGCCCGGAGTTAGGTCCGGCTTTTCGTCCACCCAGTTGGTGCTCGACGTGATGGGTTGCTCGTTAAGCTTTACCGCGTCGCCGCTTACTGGTTTGCGAAACAGGTTGAAGCCCACTTTGGGGTCATCAGTAGCCAGCAAACGCCAGCTTACAAACACTTTGCCGTCGCCTTGGTCGACGGCCACAAGGCCGCGGCCCAGGGTTTCGAGCTGCCGCACCGAGGGGGTAGTTGCGGAATGCGAGTTGCCTTGCCCGAAGGCTCCTGCAGCGGTGAATAGGCTAGCTGCAAGCAGTCCGAACGAAGCTAGTTTGCCGGCGCCCGATACAAGGCGTTGACGCGAAGTGGTATGAAGGCCTAACGTCGGCAAGTAAAAGTTTTTTTTCATGAATGGTGGGTTGGTGGAAGCTTGGAAAAGCAGAGTGAGACGATGGCCTTGGAGAGGCCAAATTGAATCAAGAAAAGTGCTCCGAGTTGCGCGAGTGCGTGCCATATAGCCACGCTCGGGTTATGCCCATTAAGGGTGTTTCGTCACAAGCCAACAGCAGCGCTTGGTAGCGGCTAGCCAACACTAGTTGTTTCCTCATCTGCAGCGGGGACTTAGGAATGGGAAAAAGAAAGTAGCTTTTCACTACACCCAAACTACTTTTCCCTGTCAGCCGCACTCTCCTGTAGACTACTGTATTATGGATATTGCGAATACTATATAAATAGAATAAGATTTTTGTTAGCCGTTTCGCTAATGCTTTCAAAAACAGCTTGCAAAGGCAATTTCTGCTAGCTGTAGCTGCTCGCTAGCGCCCAGCAAATTGGCAGGCTAACAAGGAAAGTGCTAGAGCGTATGAACATAATTATATACGCCTTGCTAAACAGCTATTCTCACAACCATCCAGCTTTGATGCTAGTAGGCGCGTGTTCGTTTGCCGAGAGCAATGGCTTCTCTTGAACAGGAGGTAGAAGCTGGCAGCTATTCTCTAAAGGGCAACACTGTTGACTTGCAGTTACCGCGTCCAAGCAGTTGTGGTAACCACGCGTAGGGTGTCAATAGATCTTTGTCTATCAGCTACACTCGCTAAGCAATAAGCTCGTCTTACTTAATCAGGATGTTAGTGGCTACTGATCTTGCTGGTCACTGCCTCACTCAGAGGCGAAACAGCGGGGCCGAAGTAGTGCGTCAAGCGGCCGTCCGCGCTGACGAGGTATTTCGAGAAGTTCCAATCCGGGGCTTGTGCGTTCCAGCCGTTTTGCTGAGCATCAGAAAGCCACCGATATACCGGGTGCTGAGTTTCTTGTTTCACAACTACACTCTTCTTCATCAAGGGAAACGACACGCCGAAGTTTACCTGACAGAACTGCTCGATGGTTTTATCATCGTCTTTCTCTTGCTCGGCAAAGTCGTTGGCGGGGAAGCCTAGCACCACCAACTCGTCGGCAAACTTTTCCGAGAGTTGCTGTAGCTCTGCGTATTGGTTGGTGTAGCCGCAGTTCGACGCCGTATTGACGAGCAGCACCTGCTTGCCCTTCAGTGTCTCGAACGACAAGCTGTGGCCGCTGTTAAGCTGACTTTGCAACTGGTAGAAAGGAAAGAGAGCCGACTTCGTCTGCTTGTTTTCCAGCACTTTGCCCCGACTGCTAGATTTAGTCAGTCGCATAATGAGTGGATAAAGCAACTTCAAGAGTTTTTGGCGCAACGAAGCCATTAGGTAAGGGTGTTAGAACGCGAAGGAAAGATACTTAAGAGTAAGTTTGGGACAGTTACTGTAACTGGAGTTCCAACACCTAAGGACTGCTAGCAGAGCTGAAGTTTAGCTCTTGTACGTCTTCAACTTGTCCTGGATATTTACTTCTGCTACCTTCAATAAGCAGGTGAAATAATCGCTAAGCATCGATGTTCAATGAATAGTGTGTCAATCATTTGCTTGTCAACGAAATAGCTTTTCTACTGTTGGGGTGCAAATAGATTGCAATCCGTAATCATCTTAAACTTGATTAGAATACTTTAATTTTTTATAAATATATTACAGAAAATTATAGATGCTGCTACCTTATCGACGCCCTTCTATGCTAGCTCAGCTCCGTCCTGAAGTCGCTGTTTTTCCGAAGCAACACCGTACTAGCCGCTACGCTTTGGCTACCTACTGTATCCTCTTTTTGGGTATCTCTCTTCGGCTGTTCCATTACTTCTACAACCGCTCATTGTGGACCGATGAAATCTATCTGTCGGCGGGGCTAGTAGATTTCAACTTCAAGGAGTTGCTTTCCAAACCGTTGCCGTACATGCAGAAAGCACCGGTTGGGTTTATGTTAATCACGCATCTGTTTGTGGTGCTGTTTGGCAAAAACGAGCTGGCGCTGCGCCTATATCCTTTGCTCACGGGCATTGCGGCTTTATTCTTTTTTTTGCCGGTCGCCCGGCACTTCTTGAAGCCTTTCGGGACCTTAGTTGCCTTGGCGGTATTGGCGTGCGCAACCCCCATTATCTACCATTCCGTTGAAGCAAAGCCATACGGCCCCGACTTGTTTATTACCATCGTGCTGCTGTGGATGTACGTCCGCTACCGGCACCAAACCCGGTGGAGGTCTTTGCTGCTGTGGGGAATTGGGGGCAGTGTAGCCATTTGGTTGTCGTATCCGAGCATATTCGTGCTGGCCGGCATGGCAATGGCTGTGGGCATCACCAATCTGGTGAAAGGAAATTGGCCGGTGATCTTTCGATTGGTAGTTCCCTTTAGCATGTGGCTGCTTAGCTTTTTGCTGAGTTACTTCCTGTTCACGAAGGAAGGGTCGGATGCGGGCTGGCTGGTGTTTTTCTTCTACAAGTTTGATGGGTATTTCCCCCTGCAACCCGTCAGTAGCGTTGGTTGGCTACTAAAGAAAGCGGCCGTCTTTTTTCATTACCCGCTCGGCTTAACCTGGATAGACGACTTATCGGAACACACTTACTTGGAGCGCTTTATCCAGCGCATGACGATTGTGCCGGTGCTACTGAGTGCCTTAGGTGTTTTGTATTTCTTTAAAATCAACAAGCGTTTTCTGCTGGCGGTTGGCATTATTCTGCTGATTGCTGTTGTGGCGTCTTCCCTGCGCCTATATCCGTTCCACGAGCGGATGATTGTCTATCTGGCGCCCTTTACCATCCTTTTGCTAGCTGGCGGCTGTGATTACCTGAGAAACAAAACGGTTCCACTGAAATATGTGGGCCATGTGCTTACGCTGCTGCTGCTATTCGGACTGCTCAAAAACGCCGTGGCTAATACCCTGACGCCTTACCTGCTAAGCGGCTACAAGATGTCGTATTACCGGCAGGCTATGCACTATGTCGATACCAATATCAAACCCGGCGACGGGGTTTATGTGTACTGGAATGCTGCCGCCGGATATAAGTACTATAAGTCAACTGATGGCTTGAAGTTCGAGGCGGTAGTAGATCCGGATTACCGCTATACCGTACGCAACTACCCCGATTACTATGCCAAGGTGGATGCCGATATGTACTCAGTGCCCAATACCAAACGCGTTTGGGTGATTTATAGCGGCGTGGACATGAACCAGGGCGATTATGGCGGACAGCCTGCTTGGTACTACCAAGGCCACGATTTCAGGGAAGGCTATGGGGTGGAGCAGTATACCAAGCATTTGCAGCAAATTGGAAAGGTACTGGGCAAGTACGTGCCTACCGATGGCAACCCGAACCCTGATGTGCGAGTGCTGTTGATGGAGTTAAAGTAGGGATGTTCCAGGCTTCACAGACCTCACGCTCGCTCAGCCCGTTGCCTTGTTAAGTAGTATGTAAGTGAAAGCCAGCCGCCTCCCCTAGGCGGCTGGTTTCATGTTAGACAAGTGGTTTTCCAAGGAAAACTAGGTTCACTGAAACAGCGAAGTATTTCCTGCTTAAAGGAGGTTGGGGAGCGTAACGGTGAAGATCGAGCCGACACCGGGTTGACTTTGCACGCTGATGGTGCCGCCGGCATTGTTTACGATGCGCTTGATCATGTAGAGGCCCACCCCTGAGCCTTCGACGTGCGAGTGCAAACGCTGGTAGAGCTGAAACAACTTGCTCTGCTGCTGCTCACTTAAGCCCAGACCATTGTCGTGCACTTCCAGCACGATAGAATTATCGGCACGGCGCCCGTGCACTTGTATGCGTGGTGGTCGGTCAGGCGAGTGGTACTTAAAGGCATTGCTGAGCAGGTTGTAGAGGATGCTGCGCAGGTTTTTTGGCGAGAAACGTACAGTCAGGTAGACGGGTATGTGCAGCATAAGTTCGCCTTCATTTGCCTGTATAGTAGGGAGCAGATCCAAACGTACGGTTTCTACTAGTGCCGGCAAGTCCACTACTTCTGCTGGTTCTGAGTGGACCTGCTGCAACTTGGCTACATCCGTAAGTTGGTCAATCGTATGCTGAAAGCGCAGCACGGTGTTCTGCAGCAAGTCGAATACGTGCGCCACGTCTTGCGCTTGCAATACGCTGGCAGGCACTTCCTCGCGCAACGCCTGCACCAGTCCTTCGATATTGCTGATGGGCGCGCGCAAGTCGTGCGAAGCCATGTAAACAAAGGTGTCGAGGTCGGAATTGGTGTGTACCAGTTGCTGATTGGTGGCGCCCAGCTCTTCGTTGGTGGCTCGCAGTTCCTCGTTGATGGCTGCCAATTCCTGATTGAGCTGCTGCACCCGCTCGTGCGCCAGCACTTGCTCAGTTACATCGGTCACCAAGCTGTAGCACCCCACAACGTTGCCTTCTTGCATATCAGGCACATATATCGTGTGGACGTGCTTGACAATGCCGGGACTGTAGTGCATCGTGGTTTCAAAATCCACCCGTTCCCCGGCCAGGGCCCGACTCAAGTGATGCTGAATGTTGGTATAAGTTTGCTCTCCAAGCACCTGGCGGACCTGCTGGCCAAGCAAATCAGCTGGGTCTTGTTGAAACCAAGCCCCATAAGCACGGTTGGCGAAACGGTACTTATGATCTTGGTCTACATAGCCAATCAACACGGGAAGGGCGTCGGTGAGCAGGCGCAGTTGACGGGTGCTGGCTTCGGCCGATTGCCGGGCGCGCACTTGCTCGGTAACCTCAAAAGCGAATACGAGCACCCCGTCTACCAGCCCCTGCTCGTTGCGGCGCGCCTGCTGAATGTAGTTGAAGTAGCGGTTTTCTAACTTGCCATCGATTGGGCTAGCAATAGGAATAAGCATTCCTCTCTCTTCATGCGTGTGCCCCGAGTTGTATACCTCGTGAAAGGTTTGATAAACAGCGTTGTACTCTAATTCCGGCACGGCTTCTAGTAAAGGCCGCCCTAGCAATTGCCGCTCCGGAAACAGGGCTTGATAGCTCGGATTGACAAGCTCGAAAATGAAATCGGGTCCGTCGAGTATGCAGATGGCGGCGGGCGCTTCCAGAAAAAGAGTGTGCAGAAGTTGCTCTTGCCAAACGGCCTGCTGCCGCGTCTGCACCTGTTCACTTACATTGTAGGCAAAGATAGAAATGCCCGCAATGATGCCGTTTTCGCGGTAGGCTTGGTAAGTGAAGGTGAAATACATCTGCTTGCCCGGCTGGCCATCGGGTTGTTCCAAGCGGAGCGGCAATTCGTTGCCGTAAAACGTTTCGCCGGTCTGGTATACCTCGTTAAGCAGATCAAGAAAGCCGTGGCTCACAGCTTCGGGCAAGGCTTCTGCAAGCGGCCGCCCAACGAGTTGCCGATTGGAAAATAGCTGCTGGTACGCGGGATTTACGTATTCAAACGCGTGCTCGGGGCCGCGTAGTAGCCCAATACAAGCCGGAGTTTGTTCGAAAACCTGATAAAAACGCTCTTGTTCCTGCGCCCGCCGTTCGGCTGCTTCCAGTAGTTCTTGCTGCGTACGAGCTTGGCTTTCGCGCAGAGCTATTTCCACCGAGCTACGGGGGTGGTCGGCCGTGTCGGTGAAGCTGACTAGCAGGCCATCACCTGAGCGGCGGGCAGCCAAGCAGTAGTAGTTGTCATGGCCGTCGGATTGGTAGTTGACGTCTAAATGCCGCGGTTCCCCCGACATAAATGCATCGACGTGGAAGGCGAAAGTGCCGTATTCCTGGCTGTGTGGCCACTGCTGCCGGTGCGTTAGCGTGGGCTGCGCCGGCATGTTCATCATGCGTTGGGCGGCCGTGTTAAGGTAAGCAAAAGAGAAATCCTCTATGTTGCCATCGGGGCCATACACGGGCGTGTAGAAGATGATGCCGGTAAGCGAAACGGCAAGCAAGTCGCGCACTAGCTCGTCGGCAGGCGCAAAAGCAGCAAGGATAGTGGCCGAAACAGGTTCAGTAGGAGCCAGGGATGGGGGCATAGCGTTGGCTCTAGGAAGCAAAGCGAGACGTAAAGTGTAAAGCTAGGCGAAGCGCAGACAGTTCGCTAGCAGGAAACTCTGATATGAAAAGCGTCCCAACTTCTTTTCCAAGTTTTCGCATGCTGGTGCACTCGCAGTTAAAACCCGTTTAGTGCATACATGTGAGCGTCCGGACTAGGCCAACGGATGAAACTACTATTCGTTCAGACGCCATCTGACGTAGCCTTATACAGGTCTTGACCTCGATGCTAAGAACATCAACTGAGTAATGGAGTCTACTAGTACAGGTGTATCATTTAGTAAAGCGACGCGCGCTCCTGTAAACTGTAGATTTCCAAACTGTCTACATTAGCAAGGGCTTGATAGCGTGGTCGGTGTAAGCATTCTTGCTCCAGCCACCGTTCGCAGTAGAAACTACCTAAGTCGTATAGTTCAACGCTAAAGTTTTCGTGCCAGCGGTGGGCAATTAGTTGGCCATGCTGTTGTACGTAGCGGTCTTGCTGGCTATAAGCCAACGTCTGAAAGTGATAATAGGAGGAAGACATGGTAGCAGAAGGTGTTAGGAGTGGGCATAGAAGAGACGGGTGCTACCTGTTAAGCAAGCAACGATGATACCAACTCGGAAAAACAAGCGAATACGCGGCGTAGACGGCACCGCACAACCACACCTAGCGGGATAAGTCACAGGAATTGCGGTTGCCAGACACGTAATGAGGCTTGCGCGCCACCGTAACTGCGCCATAGGTCATAGGAGCGAAGTGCAACTTTCATCGCCAACACTTTAGTTGTGCTAGCGGGTGTACTCGTTCTTGCTTGGCTAGCCTACGTGAGGTGGTTCTCCTCGAAATCCTTGATATTATATCTACATTTGGGTAGGCTCTAATTAGGTGTATGCGCCTTAGAGTTGGTGTAAATAATTTGAGTGCTTTGCTTCCCCTTCGGCCGCATACCTTTCTGCCTTACGTACTTAGCTTGCTGGTGCTTGCTGGGTGCACCCAAGCCCCTACTACCCCGGCCTACCGCATTGGCTTTTCGCAGTGTAGTACAGAAGGGCCTTGGCGTATAGCCATGCTCGAAGGCATGCAACGGGAGCTGAGTTTTCACCCGGAAGTGCAACTCAGGATGCTTGACGCAAAAGACAACAGCGAACGGCAACAACAACAAATACGTGAGCTAGTACGCGAAGGAATCGACCTGCTGATTGTCTCGCCTTACGAGTCGGGTCCGGTCACGCCGGCCGTGGAGGAGGCCTTTGAGCGTGGCATTCCGGTGGTGCAAATCGACCGGCGCATCACCTCCGATAAGTACACGGCCTTTGTAGGCGGCAACAATGTGGAAGTTGGGCAAACGGCGGCCCGCTATGCGGCCCAACTGTTGCACCAACGCGGAAACGTAATCGAAATTAAAGGAACCCCCGGGTCCTCCGCTACTACTGGTCGGCACCAAGGCTTTGTTCAGGGGCTGCGGACTTATCCTGGCCTCAAAGTGTTAAGCGAAGTAACCGGCGACTGGCGGGAAGATGCCTTGAAACCTGCTCTCACGGCTGCTCTGAAAGCGCATCCAGAGGTGTCGCTCATTTTTGCCCACAATGACGGTATGGGCCTCGGAGCCTACGAGGTGTGCCAGCAGCTTGGGATAACCAAACGCGTGCAAATTATTGGGGTAGATGGCCTGGGCGGCAAGAACCTCGTGCATCGGGGTATTCTGAAGGCCACTATGCTGTACTCGCCGGGAGGGGAAGACGCTATCCGCACCGCTCTGCGCATTTTGCGTAGAGAGCCCTTCAAACGTGAAAATACACTTGGTACTATAGTTATTGACTCGACCAACGTCTTGACCTTGATCGAGCAAGCCGATAGAGTGGTCAGCCAACAGCGTGACATCGAGCGGCAACAATCCCTGCTGCATGATTTAGAAGCCACCTATGCCAGCCAGCGCACGGGTTTATACGGACTGTTGGTGTCGTTGCTAGGTTCGGTGGTTCTAGGAACTATGGCGTGGCTATCAGCCCGCAAAAACCGCCAGATCAATCAGCAGCTAGCCGATCAAAACGCCGAAAACGTCAAGATCAACCACCAATTGGTAAAGCAGAACGAGGAGATTTTGTCGCAACGCAACCAGCTGGAGTTGCTAGCTGAGCAAGCCCGCACCGACACGGAAGCCAAACTGCGCTTTTTCACCAACTTCTCGCACGAGCTTCGTACGCCGCTCACCCTCATTCTGGGGCCGGTAGAAGAATTGCTCAGCAGTAGCCCCGACCTCACGAGCACCCATCGTCAGGATTTGGCGTTGGTGCGCCGCAACACCCAACGGCTACTCCAACTAGTCAATCAGCTACTGGACTTCCGCAAAATTGAAGTCGGCAAAATGACGGTGCGTGCTACCGAAGGCAACCTGGTGACCTTCGTGCGTGAAATTGTGGAGGCGTTTGAAAAGCCAGCTCAGCTTCAGGGCGTACGGCTTCAGTTTCAAACTGCGGCGCCAGTCTTGTTGGCATGGTTCGACGGCAACATTCTGGATAAAGTGTTTCTGAACTTGCTGTCTAACGCTCTCAAATTCACCCCCGACCAAGGCACCATCACCATCAGCATGCAGCCCACCGACGATGGAAAATCTCTTCGGGTGAGCGTAGCCGACACTGGGCGGGGCATCAGCGACCAAGACCGGGCCCATATCTTCGAGTGGTTTTATCAAGGCGACCAGGGGGCCGTGGCCAAAGGCTCGGGTATGGGTTTGGCGCTGGCACAAGGCTTGGTGCGCTTGCACCAAGGGCAGCTTGTCTTTAGCAGTCAGCCTGGCCGCGGGAGCACCTTCACGGTGACGCTGCCTTGCCAACTGCCCGAAAACCTGCGGGCCACTGAACCAGCATTGCCCGTCACGTTCACTCTCGATGAACCTGAACCGATCCACGCCACGCTCGGCTCCGAGCCGGTGGTTGGCTTAGAGGCCACTAGCGAAACGCTGGTGCTCGTCATTGAAGACAACTCGGAAGTCAACGACTTTCTGACGCGCAAGCTGCGCACCGAGTACCGCGTGGAAAGTGCCACCGATGGCCACACCGGCTTTCGGATGGCCACCGACCTGATTCCGGACCTGATTGTGTGCGATGTGATGATGCCAGGACTGAGCGGACTGGAAGTGGTAGCGCAGCTGAAAGGCGACTGGCGGACCTCGCACATTCCGGTGGTGCTGCTTACGGCTCGTAACGCGCCCGAGCAGCAAGTGGAAGGCGTGCAGGCTGGTGCCGACCTGTACCTGACCAAGCCCTTCAACCCTACCTTCCTGGCCGAGAGCGTGCGCACCTTGCTGCGTAACAGGGAACGACAGCGCGAGCATTACCGCCGCGAATTAAGTATAGACACGGCCACCGTAGTAGCCACTAACCCCGATCAGAAATTTCTGGCCGACCTCACGGCCATCGTGGAGGCGAACCTCACCAAAACCGACCTCACGGTGGAAGAGGTGGCCCGCAGTTTAGGCATCTCGCGGATGCAGTTGTACCGCAAAGTGAAGGCCGTGCTCGGTACCGGCGTCACCGACTTTATCCTGAGTTTGCGCCTTACCAAAGCGCGCGAAATGCTGCTCGACGAGAACCTTACCATCACCGAGGTGGCGTACGAATTAGGGTTCTCTTCCCCTTCCTATTTTTCGACTAGCTTCCGCACGCGCTACCAGCTTTCCCCTTCCGAGTTTAGGGTCCTGCACCTTTCTTCGGCCCACTGAAATATTATCAAAAGCGGTGCAATAAAAGCTAATCTCCGTCCAGTTTCAGACGAGGATTAGCTTTTATCATTTTATTGTATGTCAACATGTTAAGTGGAATTACTCTCGTGAACGGATTTTTGAAATAAATCAGCAAGAAGGCGGGGAGGCGGACGGTGAATTTTGTGAGAAATCCTCTCACTCATGAAGCTGTCGGCTACAGTCGTCTGTATTGGCGAAATCCTTTGGAATGTGCTGCCAACTGGCCGACAGCCGGGTGGCGCGCCGTTCAACGCGGCGGTTTATCTGCACCAGTTAGGCTTGCCCGCGCAACTGGTTAGCCGCATCGGAGACGACGAATTGGGCCGGGAGCTACTGGCTGTTAGTACGCAAAGGGGCCTGAATCCCGACTTAATTCAGCGGAGCAAAACCCACCTGACAGGCGTCGTAAAAGCAAACGTGCGCAGTGGCCACGAGGTGCAGTACAAGGTGGTGGAGCCCGTGGCCTGGGACTACCTCCGCTACACGGCTGAAGCCGTGGCCGCCGTAAGTCAGGCCCAGGTGGTGGTGTATGGGTCACTGGTGGCACGCAGTGCTGCCGCCCGTGAGACTTTGTACCGGTTGCTGCAACACGCCTTGTTCCGGGTGTTCGACGTGAACCTGCGGCCCCCGCACTACAGCCGCGAAGTAGTGAAGTACCTCTTGCGGCAAGCCACTCTGGTGAAGCTCAACAGCCAGGAACTTGCCGAAATCATGGGTTGGCTGGGGCAGCCCGCCACCGAAGCTACGGCACTACCCTGGCTGGCTGGGCGCTTCAACATACAAGCTATCTGTGTGACCAAAGGAGCAGGCGGCGCCACGCTCTGGACCGATAGCCAATTCTTTCATTGCCCTTCTTTCAATGAAGGCGCGCCGCCCACCATCGGCAGCGGCGACGCATTTCTGGCGGCACTGGTTGCCAGCCAATTGCAGGGCCGTGCCCCCGATGATTGTCTTCGCCGCGCCTGCGCCGCCGCGGCTCTGGTAGCCCGCCAAGCCACTGTATCACCAACCCTAACAAACCAGGCCATCGACGCCCTAGTCGATTCACCCACCGACGGTCAATTTACCAAGGCAACTGACTCTTTACCTGCCCACTAACGGCAAGGTATAGCGGCCGGAATGCTGCTTTCCACTTGGCTTCTCATTTACCTTAAACCACTTTTTTATGCCGTTTCCGCTACAATTCCCACGCGGCCCCAGGCCCCTCAAGCAGGTCCTGCTTACCCCCGCGCTGAGCAGCTTGGTACTATCCAGCTTCGCGGCACCTATTGCCACTGTTCCTGCTAGTTCCCTTCATAGCTTGCGCCTTGCAACCGAGTTTCTGTCTCCGGCGGTAGCTGGGGGTACGGTGAGCGGCAAGGTAGTCGACCAGAAAGGGGAAGGCGTGCCTGGCGTAACGGTGGTAGTAGAAGGCACCAAGCAGGGTATCGCCACCAATGCCGACGGTTCCTACCTGATTGCCGACGTACCAGTGGGTCCACAGGTGTTGATATTCTCCTCGGTAGGCTTGATTACCGCTCGCGTACCGGTTACGGTGACCGAGGGCCAAACCACGCAAGTGAGTGCCACCACGCTGGCCGAAGATGTGAAAGGACTTGGCGAAGTTGTGGTAGTAGGCTACGGCACCCAGAGCCGCCAAGAGCTGACTACTTCCGTAACCTCCGTAAACGCGGCGGCTATCGAGCGCCAACCAGTAGCCGGCTTCGACCAGGCCCTGCAAGGCCAAGCGCCCGGCGTGCAGGTGACGGCTCCTTCGGGGCACCCGGCGCTGGCATCAACGTGCGGGTGCGGGGCAACGCCTCGCTGAGCTTGAATGGCTCGCCGCTATACGTGATTGACGGGGTGCCCGTGCTGCCAGATTATCAGCAGGAACTCACGACCGGCAACCAGCGCCTGAACCCGCTCAATACGCTCAATCCCAACGACATCGAGAGTATCGACGTGCTCAAGGATGGGGCTGCGGCTGCTATTTATGGTGTGCGGGCAGCCAACGGCGTGGTGGTTATTACCACGAAAAAAGGCAAGGTAGGCCAAGCCCAAGTAGGGTTGAGCATGTACTACGGCCGCCAGTACTTGCGTAAGAAGCTAGATGTGCTTAACTCCTCGCAGTTTGCGCAGGAATACAACGAAGTGCTGACCAATGCCGGCCAGGCGCCCGCCTTCGCCAACCTCGACGACTTGCCTCCTTACAACACCAACTGGCAGGATGAGGTGTACCGCCCCGCTAGCATCGAGAACTACCAGCTTAACGTGAGTGGCGGCACCGAGAAAACCCGCTACTACGTAGCGGGTGGCTACTTCAAGCAGGAAGGCATCAACATCAACTCGGGCTTCGACCGCTATAACTTCAAAGTCAACCTCAATCAGACCTTAAGCAACCGTTTCCGGCTGGGTACCAACCTGAACATGAGCCGCACCTTCACCAATGGTAGTGTGCGCTCGGAATTAGGAGCAGGCAACTCGGGTACGGTGATTGGCGCCTTGATTCAGGTGCCTACCATTCCGGTGTATAACGCCAATGGCCTGTACAGCGTCAACCCGTTTGCGTCTAACTTCGACAACCCGGTCGGCAACTTGCTGGAAAGCAGCAACAAGGCGGTGGTGTATCAGACGATTGGCAACGTGTTCGGAGAGTTTGACATCCTCAAGAACCTGACAGTACGCTCGTCGTTGGGCCTCGACTTCCGGACCCAAACCGAAAACACGTTTGTAAGCCGCAACTACCCGCCACTGGCCTTGCCGGGCGTAGATCCTTCGTTGCGTGGTTCGGCCCGGACGGCCACCAACCAGCAGGTTATCTGGCTGTTGGAAAACACTCTTACGTATAATCCCAACCTCGGTGGCCGTCATAACCTGACGTTGTTGGCGGGGCAGTCCATGCAGTCGTCGGAGCGCTTTACGTCGGGGGCCGGTACCCGAAGCTTCGCCTCCAATGCCGTTCCTTATTTGGGTGGGGGCTCCATTGCGGACGGAATTCCGGGCAGCTACGCCGATCAGTGGGCGCTGCTGAGCTACTTTACTCGCGCCATTTACAACTATGATGAGCGTTACCTGGCTACGGTCAGTTTCCGGGCCGATGCCAGCAGCAAGTTCAGCACCGACAACCGCTTCGGATATTTCCCGGCCGTGGCGTTGGGCTGGCGGATTTCCAAAGAAGCTTTCTTCCCGCAAACTAATGCCATTTCAGAGTTGAAACTGCGCGGTAGCTTCGGCGCCAACGGAAACCAAGAATTCTATACTTACCAGCGCTACTCGCGCTACGGACTAGGATACAACTACCAAGGTACAGGAACGGCAATCGTGGGTGGTATCTCGCAGAGCGACATCGGCAACGAAGTGAAGTGGGAAACCACGTACCAGTATAACGGCGGGGTGGACTTGGGCATGTTCAACAACCGCCTCTCGTTCACGTTCGACATCTACAACAAGCAAACCAAGGACTTGCTGCTGTCGGTGCCGATTCCGCAAAGTACAGGGGGCCAGAGCTTAAGCATTCTGCAGAACCTGGGCGAAATTCAGAACCGTGGCATTGAGCTAGGCTTGGTGACGACCAACGTGGAGGCCAAGGACGGCGGCTTCGGCTGGACCACTAACTTCAACGTGTCGGGTAACCGCAATAAGATCATCGACCTCGGCACGCAGGTCAACGATGCTGGCGAGCAAAGCCCGCGCGTTATCATCACGGGCAACACCATTCAACAGGCGGGTATTCCGCTCAGCGTGTTCTACGGCTACGTCGCCGACGGTATCATCCAGTCGGCCGACGAGCTGAACGCCCTGAACGCCGGCTCGCCCACTAAAATCTACCAAGCTGCTCGCACGGCTCCTGGCGATATCAAGTTCAAGGATTTGAACGGTGACGGAGTAATCAACAACAGCGACCGGCAGATCATCGGCAACCCCAACCCCAAAGCCTTTGCGGGCGTGACCAACAACTTCTCCTTCAAGGGCTTGGAGTTGAGCGTGTTCTTCCAGGGTAGCTTCGGCAACGACATCTATAACCAGACCCGCACAGTTATCGAGGGCCAGAGTGACCCAATCAACCAAAGTACGGCAGTGCTCAACCACTGGACGCCCACCAACACCGATACCAACATTCCGCGCCCAGTACGCAGCGACCCGAACAGCAACAACCGCCTCTCCACACGCTTCATTGAAGATGGCACCTACGTGCGCCTCAAAAATCTGACGCTGGCTTATACCGTGCCTGCTAGCCTGACCAAACGGGCCGCCATCAAGAATCTGCGCGTGTACGTAACCGGCCAAAACCTGCTGACGTGGACCGACTATTCGGGCTATGACCCCGAGGTGAGTGCTGACCCTTTCTCTTCTACCAGCCTGGGCCGCGACTTTGGCGTGTACCCCCAATCGCGCACTTACACCGTGGGCTTGAACGCCTCTTTTTAAGCTGACTTCTTAGCCTGCCATTCCCGATGAAAAAAGCCTATATCCTTCCGCTCTGCGCGCTTGCGCTGCTCGCCAGCTGCGACGACTTCCTGCAGAAAGAGCCGTTGACCAGCATCACGCCCAACAACTTCTTTACCTCCGGCGACGATGCTGAGTCCAGCATTACGGCCGTCTATGATGCGCTGCAAGGTGCTGGGGCCTACGGCCAGGACTTGTTTACGATGGGCGAGATGCCCAGCGACAACACCACCAGCGTCAGCAACGACGTGAATGCGCTGGAAACCATTGCCTGGACGCCCAACACCAGCCAAGTAGGTAACGTGTTTCGGCAAGCCTACTTGGGTATCAACCGGGCCAACATCGTGCTCAAGTACGTGCCTACCATTACGATGGACACACTGCGGCGCAGCCAAATCCAGGGCGAAGCCCGCTTTGTGCGCGCTCTGTGTTACTTCAACTTGGTGCGAGCCTATGGAGGCGTGCCACTGCGCCTAGAGCCTACCGAGACGGCGCAGCCTTCCGAGCTGAACCTACCCCGGGCTACTCCCGAGCAAGTGTACGAGCAGGTGGTAACAGATTTGCAAAAGGCTGCTATCCAAATGCCTCCCACTGCCGCTTCCAACCTTAACCGAGCCACTAAAAACTCGGCCAATGCCCTGTTGGCCCGGGTGCAGGTTACTCAGCGCAACTGGGCGGCAGCTCAGGCTGCGGCGGGCAAGGTGATTGCTGCCAACATTCAACTTAACAATAGCTTCCGAGCGCTGTTTCCAGCGGAAAATAAAGGGGCCGAGTCACTTTTCGAGATTCAATTCGCTGGAACTCCCGACGGGGGCAACTTACTGCCCGACGAGATATTGCCCTTCCCGCTCACTACGTATTCGTTCTCGAAGTTCAACCTCCCTACGGCCGAACTGATTGCGTATGCTGACACGGTGAACGATCAGCGTTGGAGTTATGTGGGAAATGTGGTGAATAGCGCTGGTAAGTTTCTTGGGCGTAACCATGTCAGTTATATCGACTCGCGTAAAAACCAAGCTATTAGCAGCAGTAATAGCGCAATCAACGACCGAGGCAATTTCCCCTACAAATGGACCAGCAGTGGCAACAACTTCAACTCCATAGACAACTCGTACGTGTTGCGCTACGCTGAGGTGCTGCTGAACTATGCCGAAGCCGTGAACGAGCAAAACGGTCCTTCGACTGACGCCTTAGCCAAGCTGAATTTGGTGCGCCAGCGTGCTGGCTTGGCGGCCCTAACGATGGGCTCAGCCCAAGCAGCCAGCAAGCAGGCGCTACGCAACGAAATCGACCGGCAGCGCCGGCTGGAGCTAGCCTTTGAAGGTGAGCGGTGGTGGGATTTGCTACGCTACGCCCGTCACAACCAAGTGGAAGCCGGCGCGCATACCGTTACGGCTCTCGACCTAATTGCCCAGTTCCGCAAAGGCGCACGTGATGTGAACTACCTGTTGTTTCCGCTGCCGCAAGCTGAAATCAATAACAATCCCCAACTTCAGCAAAATCCGGGCTACTAACCTGAACGGTAGCTAGAAAGTGCTTCAGGCCGGAAGTGAAGGCGTTCCTTTACTTCCGGCCTGAAGCCATAGGGAGAAGAGCATTGCCCTTCTTTTCCTGGCTGTGGAATTATCACCTGTACTTTTCTTGATTCACTGATGCTATCTGTTTCTGTTTGCCGCTGGGGGCTGGTAGCCCTATGTACCCTTACGCTGTTGCCAGGCCACGGCCAAAACCGCCCTCAGCGGGGCAAGGCCACCGCCCCGGCGCGCGCGTCGAGCTGGATTACCACCGCCGACCAAACTCAACTCTTGCAGCCGCAGCCCAGCGGCCTGACGTTTCAGGCGGGAACCGCAACCGGTGCCGTGATTGAGGTAGACGATAGCCAAACCTATCAGACCATGGATGGCTTCGGCTACTGCCTGACTGGCGGCAGCGCCGAGCTGCTGAGTGCCATGGGCGCCACCGAGCGCAACCAACTGCTCCGCGAGTTGTTCAGCACCACCGACAAGGGTATTGGCGTGAGCTACCTGCGTCTGAGCATTGGCGCCTCCGACCTCGATGCGCAAGTGTTCAGCTACGACGACCTGCCGGCCGGCCAGACCGACCCGACGTTGGCGCGCTTCAGCTTGGCCCCCGATGAGAAACATCTGATTCCGGTACTAAAGCAAATTTTGGCCATCAACCCCGCCATCAAGCTGTTGGGGTCGCCGTGGAGCCCGCCCGCCTGGATGAAAACCAACGGCGAAACCAAAGGTGGCTCCCTGAAGCCGGAGTTTTACGATGCCTACGCGCAATACTTTGTGAAGTACATCCAGGGCATGCAGAAGCACGGTATCAAGCTCGATGCCATTACGGTGCAGAACGAGCCCTTGCACCCCGGCAACAACCCTAGCTTGCTGATGCTAGCCGAGCAACAAGCCGAGTTTATTGGCAAGCACCTAGGGCCCGCTTTTAAGGCCGCGAAGCTGAAAACCAAAATCATCTGCTACGACCACAACCTCGACAAGCCGGACTATCCGCTCACTGTCCTTAACGATGCCACGGCCCGCCCGTACGTCGATGGCTCCGCGTTTCACCTCTACGCTGGTCCCATTGACGCCATGAGCAAAGTACATGAGGCTTTCCCCAACAAAAACCTCTACTTCACCGAGCAGTGGGTGGGCTCGCGCACCAAGTTTGAAGGCAACTTAGGCTGGCACGTGAAGAACATGTTCATCGGGGCGCCGCGCAACTGGAGCCGCAACGTGCTGGAATGGAACTTGGCGGCCGATCCGCAGCAGAACCCCCACACTCCTGGCGGCTGCACCGAATGCCTCGGCGCTATTACGCTGGCCGGCAACACGGTAACGCGCAACGTGGCCTACTACACAGTAGCCCATTCCAGCAAGTTTGTGGTGCCCGGCTCGGTGCGCGTGAACTCAACCAGCACTGGCGTGCTACCCAACGTGGCGTACCGCACGCCCAACGGCGGGCACGTACTACTGGTCCTCAACGACCAAACCTCGCCCCAAACATTCAGTGTGCGCTACTCGGGCAAAAACGCCCAAGCCACGCTGCCAGCTGGCGCAGTAGCTACCTACGTGTGGTAAGTAGCCTGCGCCGACGGATTTCACTCACTGGTTTTTCTAGCTCGCCCCATGACGTTGCCCACCCACTTTCGCTGCCTGGTCAGCTTGTTTCTGGTGCTTTTACTGCTTGACGGCTGCCAAAAGGAAAACACCCCCGTCGCCCCGACTCCTACCCCAACCCCGACTCCGACAACTCCCGTAGGACCGTCGCAGGTAGCGCTCTGGCTGACGATGCCCGACAAATCCGCTCTTTTCGCTCGTCAGAAGGTGAATTTGCAGTTTGGCACCAACAACAACCAAGACCCTACCATCATAGTAGATACCACCCAAACTTACCAAACGATGGATGGTTTCGGCTACACCTTCACTGGCGGGAGTGCCCAGGTGATGAGTCAGATGGCAGCAAGCAGCCGGGCCGAGCTACTCAAAGAGTTGTTCGCCACGGATAGCACCTCGTTGGGCATCAGCTACCTGCGCGTGAGCATCGGGGCTTCCGACCTCAACGACCAGGTGTACACCTACGACGACTCGAACAGCCCCGACCCCACCCTGGCCAACTTCAGCCTCGCCCCCGACCAAGCCTACTTCATTCCGATGCTCAAGGAGATTTTGGCGGTTAACCCCAACATCAAAATCCTGGGTTCACCGTGGACGGCTCCGTCGTGGATGAAAACCAACAACAGCCCGAAGGGGGGTAGTTTGAAGCCGGAATATTATGATGCGTATGCCCAGTACTTTGTGAAGTACATCCAGGGTATGAAGGCCGCTGGCATTACGATTGACGCGGTAACGCTGCAAAATGAGCCCCTGAATCCCAACAACAACCCCAGCTTGGTGATGCAGGCCAGTGAGCAAGCCACCTTTATCAAGAACCATGTGGGACCGGCTTTCCGGGCGGCGAACATCAGCACCAAGATTATTGCCTACGACCACAACGCCGACCAACCCAACTACCCCATCACCGTGCTCAACGATGCCGGGGCGCGGCCCTACGTCGATGGCTCGGCGTTCCACCTCTACGGTGGCACCATGGATGCCCTGACCACCGTGCATGATGCCTATCCGGGCAAGAACGTGTACTTCACCGAGCAGTGGACCCAAGCCCCCGGTAACTTCGCCGCCGATGTAACCTGGCACGCCAATAACCTCCTGATTGCTGCGCCGCGCAACTGGAGCCGCAACGTGCTGGAGTGGAACCTAGCCAACGACGCCGCTTTCGGGCCGCATACCAGCGGCGGCTGCACGCAATGCCTAGGCGCCATTACGATTAGTGCCAATACCGTAACGCGCAATCCGGCGTACTACAGCGTTGCGCACGCCAGCAAGTTTGTGCGGCCCGGCTCGGTGCGCGTGGCCACCAATGTGCCCCCCAATCTGCCCAACGTGGCCTACAAAACCCCTAATGGCAAGCGCGTTTTGATGGTCGTTAATACCAGTTCAACGCTGCAAAAATTCAACATCCAGTTTAAAGGCAAAGAAGTAAGCACCTCGCTCTACGGCGGTGCCGTGGCTACCTACGTGTGGTAGCCCTGGCTGGCTTCTGCTTTGCTCACCCGTTTTCTATGAAAATCAAGTTTTTGCTGCCGCTTTTGGCGCTCGGTTTGGGCCGCGTGCTGGCGCAGCCTACTCCGTATTCGGCCGCTGGTAAAACGGCGCAGGTATATACCACCGCGCAGAACACCGATCAGCGCCTAAGCGCTGGTCAGCCGTTGGCCTTCCAACCTGCCGGGCAGCCCCTCGAAACTCAGGTCTGCGTGTTCGTGGACCCGTCGCACTCGTTTCAAACCCTGCTCGGCATTGGTGGCGCGCTGACCGATGCCTCGGCCGAAACCTTCTTTAAGCTGCCTAAGCCGCAGCAGCAGGAATTCATGCAGGCGTACTACAGCCCCACGGCAGGTATTGGGTACTCGTTGGCGCGTACGTCTATTGGCAGCTGCGACTTTTCCAGTGGTAGCTATACCTATGTCAAGGACAACGACAAGGAGCTGAAATCCTTTAGCGTCAAGCACGACGAGCAGTACCGGATTCCGTTTATCAAGCAGGCCACGGCTGCGGCCGGGGGCAAGCTGCCCTTGTACGTAAGCCCGTGGAGCCCTCCGGCCTGGATGAAAGACAACAAGAACATGCTACGCGGCGGTAAGTTGCTGCCAGAGTTCCGCCAAAGCTGGGCCGACCACTACGTGAAGTTCATCAAAGCGTACGAGCAGCGCGGCCTGCCCATCTGGGGCCTGACGGTGCAAAACGAGCCGATGGCCACGCAGAAGTGGGAGTCGTGTTTGTTTACGGCCGAAGAAGAGCGCGACTACATCAAGCAGTACCTGGGGCCCACGCTCGAAAAAGGCGGCTTGGGCGACAAAAAGCTGATTGCCTGGGACCATAACCGCGACCTGATGTACCAGCGGGCCAGCACCATCCTCGACGACCCCGAGGCCGCCAAGTACGTGTGGGGCATCGGCTACCACTGGTACGAAACCTGGACCACCAGCGGCATGCTCTTCGACAGTGAGCGGCGCGTGCACGAAACCTACCCCAATACCAACTTGATGTTCACCGAAGGCTGCATCGAAAACTTCAACTTCGACCAAGTGAACGACTGGAAACTCGGCGAGCGGTACGGTAATTCGATGATCAACGACTTCAACGCCGGCACCGTGGGCTGGACCGATTGGAACGTGCTGCTCGACGAAAAGGGCGGGCCCAACCACGTTGGTAACTTCTGCTTCGCGCCCATCATTGCCGATACGCGCACTGGCAAGCTGATTTACACCAACTGTTACTATTACATCGGCCACTTCTCGAAATTTATTCGGCCCGGCGCCCGGCGCATTGCCAGCACCACCAACCGCGACTGGCTGCAAACTACGGCCTTCCAAAATGCTGACGGCAAAGTAGCCGTGGTGGTCATGAACAGCGGCGACAAAAAGCAGGAATTCCAGCTTTGGATGAAAGGTCAGGCCGCTCCGGCCGTTAGTTTGCCGCATTCCATCAGCACTTACGTGATTAACTAAGACGGCTAAGTTTTCCGAGCACAAGCTTTTTGTGAAATGCGCACGCCGCCGGTACGGACGCTGAAGCCGTGCCGGCGGTTGTGTCGTACTAGTCCGGCCCCGAGTGGTACCTTCCCCTATGAATAAGCTTCTATTCTCCTGGTTGCGTCGCCTACATGTTAGCCTGCTCCTGCTGCTGGCTGTTCCGGCCAGCGCCCAGCGCCTCGTGCAATCCATCAGCTCCGACTGGCTTTTTCGCAAAGGCGAGTTAACCACAGGTTCGGATGGGTGGGAAAAAGTGTCCTTGCCCCACACCTGGAACGCCACCGACGTCCTCGACGATGAGCCGGGTTATTACCGAGGCGTTGGCACTTACAAAAAGACGCTCACCGTGCCCGCTGATTGGCAGCGCCGCCGCGTGTTTCTGCGCTTTGAGGGGCCAATCAAGAAGCCGAGGTGTACGTGAACGGGCAGCTGGCCGGGCGCCACGTGGGCGGCTATACCGCGTTCAGCTTTCCGATCAGTAAATTTCTGACTTTCAGCGGGAACAAGCCCACGAAGGCCGAGGTGGTCGTGAAGCTCACCAACCGCTACAACCCGGATATCCCACCGCTAACGGCCGACTTTACGTTCTACGGGGGGCTCTACCGCGACGTGTATTTGGTGGCCGCCGAGCCCGTGCATTTCGACCTCGACAACCACGCTTCTGATGGAGTGTTTACCACTACGCCTACGGTATCGGCTACTGCGGCGGCCGTAGTAGTGGCTGGCACCCTCACCAACGAGGCCAGTACAACCCGGCGGGTTACGGTGCTGACCCAGCTGCTCGACCGTACTGGCCAGTTGGTAGCCCGGCAGCAGACGCGCCTCGCCTTGAAAGCAAGCCAAACACAGGCGTTCCGGCTGGCGTTGCCCAGCGTGCGTCAGCCCCATTTATGGACTCCCGACGACCCGTACCTGTACCGCACCGTAACCCAGGTGCTGGAGGGCAACACCCCGCTCGACGAAGTTAGCAGCCCCGTAGGGTTGCGCTGGTTTCGTTTCGACGCAGCGCAAGGTTTTTTCCTGAATGGCCAGCCGCTCAAACTAATCGGCACCAACCGGCACCAAGACTATCCGGGCTTGGGCAACGCCTTGCCTACGGCCCTGGCTGAGCGCGACGTGCAGTTGCTCAAGCAAATGGGCGGCAACTTCTTGCGCGTGTCGCACTACCCCCACGACCCCGCCGTGCTGGCAGCCTGCGACCGGCTCGGGATTCTGGCTTCTGTTGAGATTCCCGTGGTCAACGCCATTACCGACTCGGAAGCCTTCTTCCAAAATTGCCGGACCATGCAAACCGAGATGATTCGGCAGAACGGCAACCACCCGAGCGTTATCATCTGGTCCTACATGAACGAAGTGCTGCTGCGGTTGCCCACCGGCATCAAGCGCGACAACGAGCCTGGCCGCGTTTATTTGCGCCGGGTAGCCACCCTGGCCCGGCAGCTCGACAGCTTAACCCGGCGTGAAGACCCGGCCCGCGCCACCATGCTGGTGTGCCACGGCGACCTCAACCTCTACCAACAAGCCGGCCTGACGGCTATTCCGCAGGTTATTGGCTGGAACCTTTACCCCGGCTGGTACTCGCCCGACTTGCAAGGTTTCCCCAATTTTCTTGACCGCCACCGCAAAGACCTGCCCGACAAGCCACTGCTGGTAACCGAATACGGCGCCGACTGCGACGTGCGCCTGCATGCTGCTGTGCCGAAGCGGTTCGACAAGTCGATGGAGTACGCCAACCGCTACCACGAGTTCTACTTGAAAGCCATCCTGGATCGGCCGTTTGTGGCTGGTTGCGCGGTATGGAATCTAGCCGAGTTCAACTCCGAAACCCGGCAGGAAGCCGTGCCCCACATCAACAACAAAAGCCTGCTTACCGGCGACCGGCAACCCAAGGACACCTACTGGTTTTATCAGGCCCACTTGCTCCGCACGCCGGTACTGCGCATCGGTTCTCGTGCCTGGACGCTGCGTGCTGGTCCTGCTGCCGGCCCCGATTCACTCTATTGCCGCCAGCCAGTGGAGGTGTATACTAACCAGCCCACCGTGCAGCTGCAACTCAACGGCCGCGACCTGGGCACCAAGCCCGCTGTGTTCGGAGTAGCGCGCTTCATGGTGCCCTTCGGTAATGGTCTGAACCGGTTGCGGGCACAGAACCCAGGGCAGACAGTAGAAGATCAGACCGATATCGAGTTTCAGCTTTTGCCTGCCCGATTAGCGTCTGCCAACCTGCCGTTTGCCGAACTCAACGTGAGCCTCGGCGACGAGCGCACCTTCACGGATGCCCAGCTGCACCAAGTGTGGGTGCCCGAGCAACCCTATACCCCCGGCGGCTGGGGCTACGTAGGCGGCCACGTTTACAAAATGCCTAGCGACCGGTTGCCCTACGGCTCCGACCGCGACATCTTCGGCACCGACTACGACGCCATCTACGAAACCCAGCGGCAAGGCCTCAAGCAATTCCGCCTGGACGTACCCGATGGCCAGTACGAAGTAACGCTGCACTTTGCCGAACTCGAAGCCGCTCCAGCTGCCGAGCAGTTAGCTTATAACCTAGCCGGCGAGAAGGCAGAGGGTAGCCAAGCTGCCCCAACCGCGCGAGCGTTTACGGTGTCGCTCAACGGCCAACCCATATTGCCTAGCCTAAGTGCGGATACCTACCTACGGCCCCTGCGAGCCACCAGCTTCAAAGTGCCTGTCACGGCTAGGGACGGTAAGGGCATCATCATCGACTTCACTGCCCAGGCTGGCGAAGCATTTCTCAATGGCCTGCAAGTAAAGCGAAACTACTAGCCGATAGTCGGCGACGTATACCCTTCAATTTGCCGAGCAAACGTTGTGGAAGCAGGTGCATTCTGTCGAAAGTCTATCTTGGATGGCAGTGTCAACTGCGGCCAAAGCATCCTCCGTTAGGAGTTACAGAAGGGCTAAGTCATAGCCGAGGGCTTCACATTTATTCTAAACCGTTGAATTCGCGCATGGTATCGTATCAGTTGCCAACTCAGCTAGCTGCTATTCCACGCTTCCCCTTACTGGAGGGTGCAACTCCCATTCAAGCGCTGCCTCGGCTAAGCAAGCAGCTAGGAGTGAAGCTCTTCGTCAAGCGCGACGACTTGATGGGGCTCGGTGGAGGCGGCAACAAGCTGCGCAAACTAGAGTTCCTGCTCGGCGAAGCCATGGCCCTTGGAGCCGACACCATCATCACGGTAGGCGGCCGTCAGTCGAACCATGCGCGCTTGACAGCGGCCGCGGCAGCACGAGCGGGATTGGCCTGCGAGCTGGTACTTACCCGCAACGTGCCCCGGCACGACGAGGCATACCAACACAACGGGAATATCCTGCTTGACGAGCTGTTTGGCGCCACTCTGCACGATCTGCCGGGCGAGGCGGATGCGCTGGCGTATGCCGAGGCCCGGGCCGAGGAACTCAGAGCCTGTGGGCAACGGGTGTACGTTTGTCCGCTTGGCGGTTCTAGTCCGCTCGGCTGCTTGGGCTACGTGGCCTGTGCTTGGGAAATTTCCGCCCAGGCAAACGCCATGGAGCTCGATTTCGCCCAATTGATTGTTCCCAATGGCAGTGGTGGCACGCACGCTGGGTTAGCCGCAGGCTTTGCCTTGCTGGAAGGCCACGCGCAACGCGTGAAATCCTACACCGTACTTGCGCCTCTCAGCCAAGCCAAAGCCACCACCGAGCAGAAAGTTGCGGATACGCTTGCCTTGCTTCAAGCCAGTCATCCGCAGCCCGAAATACTACTCGATGGCGAACACCTAGGTGAGGGCTACGGAATTCCTACCGACGAAATGAAGGAAGCGGTGCAGTTCCTGGCCCGAACGGAAGGCTTGTTGCTGGACCCCGTGTACGGCGGCAAAGCGTTTGCTGGTCTCCTGCACGACATTCGCTCTCAACGGTATCAGCCGGGAGCATCTATTTTATTTTTGATGACCGGTGGAGTGCCCGGACTGTTTGCTTACCGCTCAGCTTTTTAATTGGCCGTGTAGTTAGTTGTAGTATACAGTAGCTGGATGTTTTACGTACTGCTTAGCTGGAAACTAGTGAGGCGCAAGAGCCTCAGTAGTCACCGGACTAGCAGAAACTCATGAGAAAACAACCCGCCATTCAGGCGCTGGCCGTGGTCAGCGACCGTCATACGTGCGCTTTACTTGACAAGCAGGGCACCCTGTGTTGGTATTGCCCCCAGCGCTTCGACAGTAGCGCCGTCTTGTCGTTGCTGCTTGATGGCGAGAAGGGTGGCTATTGGTCCGTCGCTGGTCCCGATCAGCACTACGTTGGCCGGGCCTATGCAGAGCGGAGTAGCATCCTGACCACCGAATTTACGGTTGCCGGTCAGTTTTTTCAGGTGACGGACTGGATGCCGCTCGACGACAGTTTCACCGGGCTGTGTCGGTTGTTCTCCGTTGCGCCAGCTCCCATTACCGTAACGCTCCGGCTCCGGCCGGAATATGGGACTCGCGCCACCGCAGCTAAAATAGGGCCAGCCGACACGACGGTTCACTTTCCTGAGTTGGGCTTGTGGCTTCGGGCCTCTCATGCCGTGCGGCAGATTGAAGACACGCTGGTTTTTGAAGTTCCCGCTGGCGCTACCGGATGGGCCGTGCTGACAGAAACGGAGACTGTTTTGCCGGATTTATCGGAGGCACGCTTGACTGCTTCGCGGGAACACACGCTGCAAGGCTGGCGCAAGCTGGCGGCTCTGCTGTCCTATGAGGGGCCGTACGAGCAACCTGTGCTGAACTCGATTCGGGCCGTGCAACAGCTCACTTACCAAGACACGGGCGGCATCATTGCGGCGGCTACTACGTCGCTTCCGGAGGTACCGGGCGGGCAGCGCAACTACGACTACCGCTACGTATGGATGCGCGATGTGAGTCTGATTGTCAGCTCGTTGCTTCAGCTTGATGCAGTGGGGCAACCCGAAAAAAGCTTTATTGAGTTTTTGGCACAAGCCCGCCGCGAAAACCAGCAGGTCGAACTGACCCCCTTCTACGCCGTCGATAAAACAAAGCTAAGCGGCACCCACGAGCTAGAGTTGGCGGGCTACGAGCATAGCCATCCGGTGCAGATCGGCAATACCGCCGGCAACCAGTTGCAACTCGACGCGCACGCCAACGTGTTGCTGGCCGCTAAGCTACTTTATGACCGATTTGGCGAGAAGAAAGAATGGGAAATGGTAGCGGAGGTGGCCGACTTTCTCAGCCAAAACTGGCAGCGCGACGACAATGGCATCTGGGAAGAAGGCGCTACCAAGCCATATACTTCCTCGAAAGTGTTGGCGGCCCGGGGCCTAGAGTTTATTGCCGATTACGCCGACACCCCGGAGCAGGCCAAGCGCTGGCAGCAAGCCGCCGCTGATATTCGGGCTTTTGTGGACCAGCACTGCCTGACCAAGTCTGGCGCTTATGCCGTGTATGCGGGTTCGCAGGAAGTGGACATTACGGCGGTGCAGTTTCCGCTCTGGACGTATTGCGACCCCAATAGTCCGGAAATGCTGGCTACCATTCGCGAAATAGAGGGGCAGTGGAGCCGCGACAACCTTTACTGGCGTCGGCTAGAGGAGTTTGATGCGCATCAGGAGGGCGCCTTTCTGGCGGGCACTTGCTGGATGGCGCACTACTATGCCGTGGCCGGTCAGCTCGACAAAGCCCGGCAGATCTTGGATGCGGTACTGCGGTACCAGAACGACTTGGGCTTTTTTGCGGAAGAAGCCGGCGTGGATAATGGAGGGCAGATGCTCGGCAACTTCCCCCAAACGTTCGTGCACTCGTCGTTTATCTGCGCCGTCCATGGGTTCAAGCAAGAACAAGCCGGCCACGACAGCCGCGTACACGCCCGCCGCTCTTCGCCAGACGAGGAACTAAGCGGCATTACAGCAGCCAATTCGTAGGCTAGTCAGGAGTAGCAGAACCGTAACACAACAACTTTTGGGGTTTGCCAGCCAGCACACCGGGTTCCTCGTATTCTGTCTTGAAAACAAGCTTTCCAAACCATGACAACCGACCAAAACGAACCGCGCCCAACCAATAGCGAAATCAACCCCAAGCCCATGCCGTATCCCACGAGCCAGGAGGATATGGAAGAGCAACCTGATTGGGATATGTCCAACTACTTGCCAGCCGGCAAGCTTAAAGGCAAAGTGGCCCTGATTACCGGCGGCGACTCCGGCATCGGGCGGGCTGTAGCCTTGGCCTTCGCTATGGAAGGCGCCGATGTTGCCGTAGTGTATCAAACCAACGCTGATGATGCGGCCGTGGTAGGCAAAGCTGTGGAAGCGCAGGGACGCAAGTTCCTGGCTATTCAGGCCGATGTGCGTTCGGGCGACGCTTGCCGCGAGGCTGCTCGCCAGACCAACGCTGAGTTGGGTGCTATCAACATTTTGGTAAATAATGCCGCTTACCAGCAAGGCTACGAGAGCTTCGAAACCATTCCCGAGGAAAACATTCACCGCACCTTCGATACCAACATCAAAGGGTACATCTTCATGGCGCAGTCGGTGCTGCCGTACATGAACGAAGGGATTCCATCATCAATACCGGCAGTATTGCTGGCGTTGTCGGCAACAAACACCAGATCGACTACGCCTCCACAAAAGCCGCTATTCACATCTTTACTAAGAGCTTGGCCGCCTACCTGGGCGAAAAGAAAATCCGGGTGAATGCTGTGCTACCGGGTCCTATCTGGACGCCCCTCATTCCGGGCACCATGCTGAAAGAGGATTTGAAAAAATTCGGCGACGAAACCATGCTAGGTCGGCCCGGACAGCCCGAAGAACTGGCCCCGGCCTATGTGTACTTCGCCTCGCAAGATGGCAGTTACTCCACCGGCAGCTTACTGGAAGTAACCGGCGGCATGCCAAAAGGCGGCTGAGTTAATTAACTAAGGTAAACAGTAAACCGACCCCCTCCGGTTGGCAAGAAACATCTGCATCAGGTGTCCTCTGCCAACCGGAGGGGCCGGTTTTTTATTGGAAGAAGTTACTCATAAGTGTTGCTATCCACGGGTACGCTCCAGGGCTGTAGAGACGCAGATTGGAGGACAGCGCAGTCAAGTGTCGTGGTTATAACTCTGTTTTTGCTACGCTTGAAATAGCTATAGGAGAAGTAGTATTAAGACTAACTCTATCGGAAGTCTGAACCAAGGAAATGCTGACTTCTGCTATCTTCCCTTATTCCCCATTGCATCCGATGCCTTGTACAACCCGTTGCTGATGAACAAACTGCTACTGTTTTGCCTGCCTCTATTGCTTTTGCCCAGTTGGCTTGTGGCGCAAGCACCCAAACAGGATAAGTTGCTTTTTGGGGTTGCTTACTACGATGAGTACATGCCCTATGAACGCCTAGACAAGGATGTGCAGATGATGAAGGCCGCGGGCATCAATGTCGTGCGCATTGCCGAATCTACGTGGAGTACGCTAGAGCCGCAGGAAGGCGTGTTCGATTTTTCGCACATCGACCGGGTGCTGAATGCCATGCACAAAGCGAATATTCAAGTGATTATCGGTACGCCCACTTACGCAGTGCCAACGTGGCTGGTGCGCAAGTATCCGGCGGTGCTCGCCATTACCCCGACCGGCCAAAACCAGTATGGACCGCGCCAAAACATGGATATCACCAATCCGGATTTTCGTCGGCACGCCGAGCAAGTGATACGGGCGCTGCTCGGGCACGTCAAAAACCACCCAGCCATCATCGGCTATCAGATCGACAATGAAACCAAGCCGTACAACACCGCAGGGCCGGCAGTGCAGAAGCTGTTTGTAGCTTACATGCAGAAAAAGTACTCGTCGTTGGCGGTTATCAACCAAGCCTACGGGCTGGACTATTGGAGCAACCGCATCAACAGTTGGGAGGATTTCCCCTCGACTAACGGCACCATCAATGCTAGTTTGGGCAGTGAGTTTGCCAAGTTTCAGCGGCAACTGGTGACGGATTACTTGGCGTGGCAGGCGGGTCTGGTGCGCGAGTACAAGCAGCCCAAGCAGTTTATCACCCAGAATTTCGACCTCGACTGGAAAGGCTTCTCCTACGGCATCCAACCGGAAGTCGACCATTTTGCCGCTTCCAAAGCCCTGGATATTGCCGGCATCGACATTTACCACCCCAGCCAAGACCAGCTTACGGGCACCGAAATATCACTTGGGGCGACCTGGCTCGGTCTATGAAAGGCGGGCAGAACTACTTGGTGCTAGAAACCGAGGCGCAGGGCTTTCCGCAATGGGTGCCGTATCCCGGTCAGTTGCGGTTGCAGGCCTTTAGCCACGTAGCTGCGGGCGCCAACATGCTGGAATACTGGCACTGGCACTCCATCCACAACTCGGCCGAAACCTACTGGAAAGGCCTGCTGAGCCACGATTTCGAGCCTAACCCTACCTACGACGAAGCCAAGACCATTGGGCAGGACTTCCAGCGGCTAAGCTCACAGTTAGTCAACCTCCGGCAAACCAACAAGGCCGCTATTCTCTTCAGCAACGAAGCCCTGACGGCGTTCAAGTGGTTTGGGTTCGGCTGGGGCACCAAGGAAAGCTACAACGATATTCTGCGCCCGTTCTACGATGCCCTTTACCGCCAAAACGTGGGCTGCGACTTTGTAGACCCATCCAGCACTAATCTGGAAAGCTACAAGCTGCTGATTGTGCCGGCGCTTTACGCTGCCCCCACTAGTCTGCTGGAGCGGCTGAACCGTTTTGTAAAGAATGGGGGCCACGTCGTGTACACCTACAAAAGCGGCTTCTCCGACGAGAACGTGAAGGTGCGCTCCACCCGGCAGCCGGGCATTATCACGGAAGCCTGCGGCGTTACCTACAGCCAATTCACGGCCCCAGAGAAAGTATCGTTGAAAGGTGACCCGTATCAGGTAGGGGAGGCCAACAACCAAGTCAGCGCCTGGATGGAGCTGCTTACGCCCACCACAGCCAAGGTGCTGGCCACTTACGACCACCCCGTGTGGGGGAAGTACGCTGCCATCACCGAAAACAACTACGGTAAGGGGCTGGCCACCTACATCGGGTGCCGTACCAGCAAGGAAGTATTAGAGAAAATAGTGCAAGACGCTGTAAAGAAGGCTGGCCTATGGGGGCCCGATCAGCAACTGCAATTCCCGCTCATCACGAAGTCGGGCGTCAATCAGCGCAAGAAAGCAGTGCATTTCTACTTCAACTATTCCGCTGCGCCCGCTTCGTTGCGCTATCCGCATGGTGGCGGCAAAGAGTTGCTATCCAACGCCGCAGTTGCCACGAATCAGCAGTTGCAACTTGCGCCCTGGGGCGTGCAGGTGGTAGAAGAGAAGTAGCAGCCAGGATTCGGACAGGTAAGTACAGGTTGCCAACGCGTTTCACTTTCCCGAGCTTGAGGACTGCAGTATCCACGCAGAAAAAACAAGACAGATGAGGCGTAAGAAAGGAAGTTTGCTGATCCTATTGCCGCTAGCCGGACTGTTCCTGAGTTTGATGCCGGCCCACCTTCAACCCAAGCAGCCTAACGTCATCATCATTCTGGCCGATGACATGGGCTACTCCGACATCGGCTGCTTTGGCTCGAACACGCAGACGCCGAACCTGGATGCTATGGCGCGGGAAGGATTGAAAATGACGCAGTTCTACAACGCATCACGCTGCTGCCCAAGCCGCGCCTCCTTGCTGACGGGGCTCTATCAGCACCAAGCCGGGGTGGGGGATATGATGAATACGCGCCCTCAACCCGCTTACCAGGGCTACCTAAACAACAACTGCGTCACGATTGCCGAAGCCCTCAAAAACGGCGGCTACAACACGTTTATGACCGGCAAGTGGCACGTAGGACAGGCAGCAGAGCACTGGCCCACCCAGCGCGGCTTCGACCATTACTTTGGGCTAATCGACGGAGCGAATAGCTACTTCGAAAACCGCCCGTACCGGCCCAACCAAAAGCTCACCATTGCCCTCGATGATAAGCCTTTCACGCCGGGCCCTGGCTATTATTCCACCGATGCCTACACCGATTATGCCATCAAGTTTCTGAAAGACGGCAAGTCTTCTGGCAAGCCTTTTTTCCTGTACATGGCGTACCAAGCGCCGCACTGGCCGCTACATGCCCTGCCCGAAGACATTGCCAAGTACAAGGGCAAGTATATGGCGGGTTGGGACAAGCTGCGCGAAGAGCGGTTTCAGCGCTTGAAGCAGCTTGGCATCCTCAACGCTAGCACCCGCCTCTCCCCCGCGACTCGCACGTGCCGGCCTGGGAAACACTAAGCCAGGAAGAAAAGGAACAGTGGGACACGAAAATGGCCGTGTACGCCGCCATGATAGACCGCATGGACCAAAACATCGGGCGGCTGCGCCAGACGCTGCGGGAGTTAGGCCAAGACCAGAACACCGTGCTTATGTTTCTGTCGGATAATGGCGGCAGCAACGAGAGCATCAAAGGCCCCGGCTTCCGGCCCGAAATTCTGGAAGCCAATAACAAGCCCGCCAGCGACCCTACCTCGTTTACTGCCTACGAGTTTGCTGGTGCCTCGGTTAGCAATTCGCCCTTCCGGCTCTTCAAGCACTGGGAGTACGAAGGTGGCACCGCTACCCCTTTCATTGCCTACGGTCCCGGCATCGTGCAGCCTGGCCGCACCGTGGCCCAGCCCGGCCACCTCGTCGACTTAATGGCAACCTGCTTGGAGCTAGCCGGTGTATCCTACCCGAAATCATTTAAAAACAACCCCATCACACCCACTGAGGGCATCAGCCTCGTGCCGGTGCTAAAAGGCAACTCTTGGTCAGGGCACGAGGCACTGTTTTTCGAGCACGAAGGCAACCGGGCCGTGCGCCAAGGCAAGTGGAAGCTGGTGTCGGACTTTCCTGATAACAAGTGGCAACTCTATGATACCCAAGTGGACCGTTCGGAGCTAAAAGACCTAAGCGCCCAGAACCCGCAGAAGGTGCAGGAAATGACAGCCCTCTACGATAAGTGGGCTGCGCGGGTCGGCGTCATTCCCTTTGGGCAGCTAGCCAAGGGCAAAGGCGAGTAGCATAAACAAAAGGTGCCTACAACTTAGAGCAGATAATAGGAACGAACGGGCAACGAAGCGGTACCGCTACTTCTTGTTGCAGTAACTGCAAGTAAACGGTGTTTTCTCATTTCAGCCCATGCATAAGCGTATTGTAATAGCGCTTATACATGGGCTGAAAAGCATATTACTAATGAAGTAATTGGGTGAGGCTGCTTATACCTGAAAAGCTAGTAGAGCAACTAAAAGTGAGAGTAAGAAGTGGAGCAGGGAAAAGGAAATTCTAATGTTTTCTAATGTGCAACTCATGCGGCTCTAATGCCGCGGGTGCTCTTTTGCTGCGTCGTTGGGTTGGTGCTGTTGTTACTGGTTGCCGATCAGCGTGTTACCTAGGCTTCACTAATGCAAGCCCTGGATTAGTCTTTTCCCGCACGTTACTCCACCTCTTTCTTACCCGTTTATGCTTTCCGATTCCCCTGCCCACCCAGCTCCTCATGAGTTGTCTGTTCGGTCTCAACAGGATATGGCGCTAATTGACGCTGCGCTGGCGGGCGACGCGAAAGCGTATGCCGAGTTACTTTCAAGTTATCGTAAGCCCGTATCGTACGTGATACTCAAAATCGTAGGTAATGCCGACGATGCCGAAGACCTAACCTTAGAGGTTTTTACCAAGGCTTTCAAATACTTAGCTAATTACCGCCCCGATTTTGCCTTTAGCACCTGGTTGTTTCGCATTGCCACCAACCATAGCATAGATTTCATCCGGCGCCAAAAACTGCCGGTGCAGTCCTTGCACCAAAGAGACGAGGAGAACTTGCCCCTGCAAGTGCACGACCCAGCGCCCAATCCGCAGGATGCTTTCATTCGGCAAGAGCGCATCGACCTGATGCATAAGCTAACCAATGTGCTGCCGCTTAAGTATGCTCGTCCTGTGCGTTTGCGTTACTTTCAGCAGTTAAGCTACGTGGAAATGGCAACTGAACTAAAGCTGCCTGTGGGCACGGTGAAGGCTCGTTTGTTCCGGGCTCGGGTTATGCTGCGTGCCTTACTTCAAAACAGCCGAGCCGCCATTTAAGCTGTTTTCTTTGTTATTGGAAAGCTCTGAGACTAGAGGAGCCAGCCCAACGCTGGCAGCCTCTAGTTTTTTGCGGTTCTGCACCGGGTATCTAGCTACCTTCGCCAGCGGGGTCGAACAGCTTAGCAGAAAGTGCAGCAAGCTTCGGACGCCCGGATTCTGTGGTCACGATGCTGCCAAGCTGCTGAGGCATTGTCCTGCCAGGAAATATTCTGCTCTGATGAAGATATTGTTAGTCGAAGACGAACCCAAGCTGGCTTCCTTTGTCAAGAAAGGGTTTGAAAACGAGGGCTACGAGCTGGAAGTAGCGTACGACGGGCGCATGGGACAGTCGCTGCTGCACCAAAACCGCTACGACTTGGTAGTGCTCGACGTGAACCTGCCCTACATCAATGGCTTCGAGTTGTGCCGGCAGATCCGGCAGCAAGACCCGCACCAGCCGGTGCTGCTGCTCACCGCCCTCGACAGTCTCGACGACAAAGTAGCGGGCTTCGAGGCCGGTACCGACGATTACTTGGTGAAGCCCTTCGAGTTCAAGGAGTTGCTGCTGCGGGCACGGGTCTTAACGCGGCGCCACCATGAAGGAGCCACCGTGCGGCGCGTACTACGCCTAGCCGACCTAGAGTTGAACCTGGAAACTAAAGTGGTAACCCGCGCCGGTCAGCGCATCGACCTAACCACCAAGGAGTACACCCTGCTCGAATATCTACTCCTGAACCGGGGCCGAGTGATTTCGCGGGTGGATATTGCCGAGAAGGTGTGGGAACTCAACTTTGATACCAACACCAACGTCATCGACGTGTACGTCAGCTATCTGCGCAAAAAGCTCGACAAAGGCTACGATACCAAGCTCATTCATACGGTGGTGGGCATGGGCTACGTGTTGCGCGAAGGGTAAGGGCCAGACTAGCATGCTGATTCGCAACAAGCTTATTCTGCGCTTTACTTTGCTGGTGCTCGCCATTCAGCTTAGTTTCTCAGCGTTCATCTATTACTTCCACGCGGCCACCCGGGAGCAGCGCTTCAGTCAGCGCTTAGCGGGCAAAGGCACCATGACGGCCCGCCTGCTGCTGCGTCAGCCGCAGTCCAATGAGGAAGCACTGCGCACATTCCGTCGGCGCGACCTGCTCACTATTCTCGACGAGCAAATCAGCATCTATGACCCCGAGGGGCACTTAATTTATACCAGCGACGATGGCTTAAGTCAGCGCTTGAATTCCTATTACTTGTCGCAGGTAGAGGTAGACCAGCCAGTCCAGTTCACCGATGGCGAGCTGGAAGTAGTAGGCATTGCGCATGAGTACCGCGGGCGGCAGTACCGCATCTTCGCTGCCGGCCGCGACCAGTTTGGCTTTCTGCAGCTTGATAAGCTGCGACTGATTCTGCTGGTGGGCAACGCCGGTGCATTGGTGCTCATCATCCTGGCGGGCTGGTACTTTGCCGATGAATCGTTGAAGCCCATGGCGCGAGTAATCGAGCAAGTGGAGCGCATCACGGCGGGCCGCCTAAGCTTACGGGTGGACGAAGGCAATGGCACCGACGAAATTGCTCAGCTAGCTGTCACTTTCAACCAGATGCTGACTCGGGTAGAGCAGGCATTCGAGATGCAGAAAAACTTTCTCAGCCATGCCTCTCACGAACTGCGTACGCCCCTGGCCACGGCGCTCGGCACACTAGAAACTTCCTACGCCTACGACACCAATCTATCAGAAGCCAAAACTAGCACTGCCTCGGCGGTGGACGAGCTCAAGCATTTGGTTGGACTGACTAATGCTTTATTGGCGCTAGCCAAGGCCGAAGACGCCTCATTTCGGCGCGACACCGTGCGACTAGACGACTGCCTTACGCAGGCCCTGAGTTATTGCCAAAGCAAATATCCCCACCGCCATGTACAACTGATATTCGGCGAACTGCCTGCTACGGGCGACGACCCGTTCAGGGTGCTCGGGAACGAGCAACTCCTGACCACTGCGCTGTTCAACTTGCTCGACAATGCCTGCAAATACAGCAACCAGGCCGTGCAAGTATGCCTCGGCTACCGTGGACCAGAATTGGTAGTCACGGTGCAGGATGCGGGAATAGGCATTGCACCAACCGAGCTGCCGCGGGTAGCCAATGCCATGTACCGGGCCGAGAATGCCCGGCATGCTCCCGGTTATGGCCTAGGCCTGACCGTCACGCAGAAAATAGCCGAGCGGCACGGCGGCACCCTCACGTTGGTGTCGGTACCAGAGCAGGGAACCACCGCCACGCTTGTGCTGCCGGGCACCTAGGTGGCTTCTAATGTTTTCTAATGTGCGCCTCATGCCGTTCTAATCCTGGGCAAGCTTCTTTGCAATGTTTACCAGTGTAAAGAGTTGTTATGCAGGAATTTCGAAACCGGTTGCTACTAGGATTGTTGCTAGGTGCGCTCCTGTTGTCGGTGGGCCTGAACGTGTATTGCCTACGTCAGCTCGACGCCCGCCCTTTAAACTACGAGCTGGAAGCGGGGCTGCCCGTTTCGGTGACCGAGCTGGAATTGGCCCAAGCACGGGCTGCCCTTGAAGCGTGCCAGCAAGCTAGCCGTACCACGGCCAGCACATCGTCCGATACCCTGGTGCCACAGCCGGTTTTTCCGTAAAGTCCCGCCAATTCACCTCTTCAGATTGATTATCTGTCGAGCCGAAGATGCGTGCAGCATGGCCTATTGTTAAGTGTTGATGGCAGGCACTGCTTTAAGTTTGAAATGCAGATTTGAATGCCTTCAAGAGCTAATTCCTCAGTCTTTGGTGGACTATCGTTGCTCGTTTGCTAACCTCCAAGCAAAGCGGCCACTTATAGTGACGTATGTATGGCCTGAACTAATCAGCTAGATGAGTTGCGCGGAAAAGACAGCTGAAACAGCGGCGTTTCAAAATTGTGGAGTGGGATACTGACACAGTCTGTTCTTCTGCTGTTGCCAACGTTGGGGTGACAACCAAGGTCAATCAGTAATTCATATTAAATAATTTTTTCGTAGCACTCAGGGTAGATTACCTGAACAGTAATTTCATAGCAATCTGACCTGTTGCACTACCGTAGTCCACGCTTAAAACAAGAGCCATAGACCAAACGAATTGCGGGGGATTGCAAGCCCTTTTATAGCACCATAGCGTAAAAAAAGCAGCATTGTACCAAGCAATGTTGCCTTATAGCGTCCGCTAATTTGCGCTCTGCCATAAGCGGGTTATCAGTGTGCTGTCAGCGAGCATAAGACATACTCCACCCAAAACAAAAACTTTAACTGAATCTAGATTAAGGTCGTCCATAAGATCAAGAAAGCCGTACAATACAAAACAATTACGTGTTGATTGTATTATAAGGCTTCATTCACAGCGCGTTATGCTCGCTACTCTTTTTCTTGATCAAGATTATGGAACATAATAGTCCGTCGCCTCGCCAAAACAGTTTACAGCATCTATACGATAAAGTAGGGCAGTTAATGCGCCAAGGCAAGTCCAACAAGCAGGTGCAAACCCTGCTACAAGACACCGGCCTGGATGCTCAAAGCGCCGCGGTAGTTACCCGCAAAATGCGTAGTCAATTTCGGGAGATACCACGGTCGCAAAACCGCAGCGCAACCACTTTGGGGGCACTGATCATTGGGGGCTTGCAAGGCCTTCAGCAGCGTCTGCGTCTGCGTTAGAACCTTATTTGCCATTCGGAAAGTGCAGTCCTTCACAACTGATGAAGTGCTAGCACCGTGGCTCTTTTTAAAAAAGAATTGTTCCAGCGTAGTAGATAGTAGGCTATCATTCTGGCTGATCAGCTTATTAAGCGGGCAGAAAGCATTGCCAATGTATTTTCGGTCGAGTAGTAGCCCAAACTGTGCTATGTATTCAAAAAGCAGGGCAATATTCATTAATAGCATCAGCGGCGAGCCACACATTACATTAGGTGTGAGACTACATAATCTATAGTAGGAATATCGTCCTTATGAATTTTCAAGCTTATGTCACTGAGTGAGGTTCAGTTGTAGAACCCAACTTGTAGTGGAAAAGCGTGTTGGCTAGTAACACTTGCCAAAAATAGTTAAAGAGTATTTACTGCTTTAAGCAAGAAAGCAACCGATTGCATTTTTTATATCAAGGTCACCCGCACTGTTCGTTTTTGAATCTAATTACAGGGTTTTCGGCAGACACATTGCATGCAATACATTGCGCATTGCACTTGAAATAATTAAATATAATATAGGTTATTAATTATTATTTCTGAGTAATGTTCAATATAAAGATTATCGAATTTATAAGTTAGAACTAGTTATGTAAATAGCCTTTCAAGCTGCTGCTTTTAGAAAGTGGCAACAGAACGAGGGCTGTATTATTGAGTTTATAAAGAATAAATAAAATTTATGAAAGATTTGCAATAACAGCAAATGCTTTTTACCATTGTAATAGGTCATGCAACTAAGCGCTCCACTCAGGAGCTTCATGATCTTCTCTCTAGTTAACCCTAGAATCCGCGCGTTAAGCAGCTATTGGTCCCTACTGAAGCTGTTGGTGAGGTACTCCCACTGCCTCAATTGTTTTCACGCCCTGCCGGGATACCCTCGGCCTATTCTGCCCCCTTGTTGGATTGAGGCACTCCCACTGCCTCGCATGGTTCCTCGCACAAAAAATGCGTGCTAAGCCGCTCTATGCCACAAAAGCAGTTTTCCCTCTCTTAATGTCGCGGTAAATCCGTGCTGGCCTGCTTAGGCCGTACCCTACAAAACCATACGTCTTGGCAGCAAAAGCTGCCCTGAATCGACCTGCGCTCTAGCGCCAGCGATATAGCTCTGGAGTTGCTTGAATAGGATGCTCTCACCAACATATTCCAAGCATGAAAAAACTTTTACTAGCCTTGCCTACGCTGCTCTACGCAGCGGAAACTAGCGCGCAAAGCCAAAAGATCACGGGTAAAGTAACAGAAGCAAATGGCTCGCCTCTGCCCGGCGTGACAGTGCTCGTGAAAGGTACTACGCGCGGCGGAGCCACTGCCATGGACGGCACCTTCACCTTGGAAGGCGACCCCAATAGCGTGCTGGTGTTTTCGTTTTTAGGCTACAAATCCCAAGAAGTATCGCTGGCGGGGCGCTCCACCGTAACGGTAGCCATGGGGCCCGACGCAAAAGCCCTCGACGAGGTAGTGGTGGTAGGGTACGGCACCCAAACCAAGGCAGAATTTACGGGTTCTGCGGCGCGTGTATCCGGCGATGCCGTCAAGGATATGCCCGTTCAAAGCTTCGACCAAGGCCTAGCTGGCAAGGCTACTGGCGTGAGCATCGGTCAACCCAACGGGGTGCTGAATAATGCTCCTGTTATCCGTATTCGGGGAATTAATTCGATTTCGCTTAGTTCTTACCCGCTGGTGGTAGTGGATGGCATCCCGATTAACACGGGCAACGCGTCGGGTAGCACTACGGTGGCCAACAACCCGCTAGGCGACATCAACCCGGCCGATATCGAGTCGATTGACGTGCTGAAGGATGCAGCTTCCACTGCTATTTACGGTTCCCGGGCCGCCGCCGGCGTGATTCTGGTGACCACCAAAAGCGGCAAAGCAGGCAAGCCACGCGTGACATACGAGGGGTGGGCAGGCCTCACGCAGGCTGTGCGCTTGCCCAAAATGCTAAACGCCGAGCAATTTATGCTCATCAAAAATGAAGCGGTACTCAACTCGAAAATCTTGAGTGGCAACGCCAATAATGCCAGCATACCATCCGCTTCCTTCTTCCCAACCTACAACGAAGACGGTTCGTTGGTGGACACCAATTGGTATGACCAAGTGTACCAAACTGGCTTTTCGCAAAACCATAGCCTCAGTGTTTCGGGAGGCTCGGAAAGCACCAAATACTACTTTTCCACCAACTACAGCGACCAGAAAGGAATTCTCAAAACCAATGAGTTCACCCGCAAAGGTGTGCGCTTCAACCTAAGCCACAAGCTGACGCCGTGGTTGAGTTTGTCGGGTAATGCCAACTACAACAACAGCCTCAATGCCTCACCCAATACCGGCTCGCTCGAAGGCAATGCGTTTGGCTTGGTAGGTTCGGCTAGACTAGCTTGGCTGTCAGCGCCCAACGTGTATGCCGTGAACCCCGATGGTAGCTACAACCTCAGCACGGCCAACACCTTGGGTATGGGCAACAACACGGTAGCTAGCAACTTCTACAACCCGGTGCCGCTGCTCGACCTCAACAAGTATACCTCGGAAAACGACCGGATTATCAGCAATTTCTCGGCGGACTTCACCCCGCTGAAGGGCTTGGCCTACCGCCTCAGCTACGGCATTGACAGGCTGAAAATCGAGAATGCCACATTCCAGACTGGTTTACACGGCCCCGGTTACCCGAACGGCAACGCAACGAATAGTAGCTTGCTGATCGACAACTGGAACCTGACCCACACGCTCACGTACCAGCTGCCGCTGCCTTCCACCAAGCACAGCGTGAGCCTGCTGGCCGGCTACGACGTGCAGAAGTTCAATAATTCGTCGTGGGGCGCGACTCGCTCTATTCTGTCCGACAATTTCTTCGACGAATTCCAGGGTAGCTACGGCAGCATAGTGCCGGCCAACAACTTCCTGAACGAGCGGGCATTTGCATCGGTGTTTTCACGCGTCACCTATGACTTTGACAAGCGGTATTTTTTGACCGTGAACTTCCGGCGCGACGGCAACTCGGCCTTGGGAGCGGGCAAGAAGTACGGCAATTTCGGGGGTGTATCGGGGGCTGGTCGTTGGGCGAAGAGCAGTTTTATCAGAACACGCCGCTGGCCGCGGTGCTCACCAACGTGAAGCTGCGGGCCAGTTGGGGCAAGGTGGGCAATGGAAACTTGTCGAACTCCTATGGCTCGTTATCCTTATACAATTCGGCGCTGTACGGCTCGGTGCCCACCTGGACGTTCAGCCAGGGCGGCAACCCCGACTTAGGGTGGGAAACCAGCAAGCAAACCAACATAGGCGCTGATTTGGGCTTGTTTAACGAGCGGATTCGGTTCGATATAACCTACTACCGCAACAACGTAGATGGCCTGATTCTGAACGTGCCACAGACGCCCTCAAAAGGCATTCCGGGTAACGCCATCCTGATGAACGTGGGCTCGATGTACAACCGCGGCTTCGAGTTGGGCATCAATGCCAGCGTGCTCAACGCCGGCAAATTCACTTGGAACACCAACCTTAACTATACCACCAACCGAAACAAGGTAACCGCTTTGTTTGGCGACGGTGCCGAGATTGTTGGAACCACAAGTACGAGCTCGGAAACCACCAATATCACGCGGGTAGGGTACTCGGTCGGTAGCCTGTACGGCGCCAAAACCGACGGCGTGAATCCCGCTAATGGCCAGCGCATTTTCATCAACGGAGCCGGTGAGAAAGTACAGTACAGCCACGCCGTAGCCTCGGGTCAAAGCCGCTGGACCTACTTGGATGGCTCGCCGGCCGCCGCTATCAGCGTGAGCGACTACCAGTTGCTCGGCAACGCCTTGCCTACTTGGTACGGCGGTTTCAACAACACTTTCAGGTACGGCAACTTCGATTTGGGCATCAATTTCACGTACTCGGGCGGCAACTACGTGATGAACGGCACGAAGGGCACCTGGCGCGACCAGCGGTTCTGGAACAACACCACGGAAGTGCTAGACCGCTGGACCACGGAAGGCCAAGTCACCGATATTCCGCGGGTTGTGTTCGGCGACTTGCTGTCCAATGGTTCTTCGTTTCCGATTTCAGAAAACGTGGAGAAAGCAGATTTCCTGCGTTTGCAATCGGCGGGGCTTGGCTATACGGTACCCAAGCAAGTGTTCGGCAAGTCGGGTGTCAGTTCGGTTAGAGTGTATACGCAGGTATTCAATGCCTTCATCCTGACCAAGTACAGCGGCACCGACCCGGAAATATCCTCGAACGGCAACACCAACACGACGCCCGGCGTGGACAAGAATTCCATTCCGCAGGGCCGCACGTTCACCTTGGGCGTGAACGTGGGTTTCTAAGTCCGCAGTCCGAAACAAGTAGATAGTAGCCAGCTCGCACTCAACAGTTGCCCGGCCTGATAGCCAAGTTGCTGGCTGCTAACACATCAACCCGAAATCGATGAAGACAATCACTATACCCGCTACCCGCAAAGCGGGGGCACTCCGCCTTGCTTCCTTACTCTTCCTGGCCTGCACGCTGTGCACCACGGCTTGCAATGAAAAGGAAATCTTGAATCCCGCCCCCGAAACGTCGTTGCCCGATGCAGCGCTGTTTGCTACGCCAACCCGCGTGTTGGGCCAGGTGAACGGCATGTATGCCGGACTGAAAAACGGCAGCTTTTTTGGCGGCCGTTACCTAATGCTCAGTGACATTCGGGGCGAGGAATTTATCAACCGCCTCCAAAACGTATTCACTGGCTACGATGCCTGGAACCACACCATCAATTCCGGTTCCAATGATGCCCTTACCACCTGGAGCACGGCGTACGCCGCCATCAACTCGGCCAATTTGCTCATCGATGGCTTGGCCGCGCACCCTGGCGCCGTGGAAGCTGCCGTGGCGGCCAACTACACCGCCGAGGCCAAGTTTGTGCGAGCCCTGAGTTACTTCACTTTGATTACGTTCTACGGGCAGCCTTATATGAAGGATAACGGCGCTTCGCCCGGCGTACCGCTGCGGCTGCAAGGCCAAACTACTTCCGCCAACAACGACATGGCCCGCAGCACCGTGGCGGAGGTGTACGCGCAGATTATCAGGGATTTGACTGAGGCCGAAGCCGGGCTGCCGCTTACATACACCACGCCGCTGCTCAACACCACCCGCGCCCACCGCAACACGGCTATTGCGCTGAAAACCCGCGTGTATCTGTCGATGGGGCAGTACGCCAACGTGGTAACGGAGGCCCAAAAAATTGTCTCGGCCACGGCGCCTTTCAAATCCAACAGCGGCGTGCTGCACCAGATGCAGGCCAGTATCAGCACCGTATTCAACTCCGATTACACCACCACCGAAAGCATCTTCTCGATGCCAATGACCGAACTCGATAACGTGAGCGGCCAAAGCTCATTGGGCTACGAGTACACCGTCAATCAGGAGTACAACCTTAACCCGACCGGCATCTTAGGCAACGCCCAATGGCGCACCACCGATGAGCGTCGGACTATGCTCCGCACGGCCGGCACTACCGTGTATCTTACCAAGTACAAAAAAGCCAACCCGTACCTCGACTACATCCCCGTCATCCGCTACTCGGAAGTGCTGCTAAATTACGCGGAGGCCTTGGCCAAAATCAGTACGCCAGATTTAATCTTGTCGGCGCGTATCTTAACGGCTGTGCATCAGCGCGCTGACCCAACCTACACGTTCGCCGCCACTGCTACTGCCACGCCCACGGCTCTGTTAAACGCAATATGGGTGGAGCGGCGCATCGAGTTGCTAGGGGAGGGGTTCCGGTCCGTCGACTTGCTGCGCAACCTGTTGCCTATTCCCGCCAAAGGCACGGCGCCTTCTATTTCGCCTGCACAGCCCGAGTACATTTTCCCGATTCCGAACGCCGAGATTTCTTCCAATAAGCTGCTCTAATACGCTATCAGAATTCGGTGGGGCACTGGATGTTCTTCGACGAATTCTGGTACGTTAGGTTTCTTTTTTCAACTACCCCAACCACCCCGAATGAAGCTACGCAAACAGCTACCCATTGCCTTGTTACTGGCGCTTTCCTCGTTGGCTAGTGCCCAAAACGCAGCCACCGATCCGGCATCGGCGGCCAGCAAACCCGCCCCCAAACTTGCCGCTTCCATTGCCGACTTCACCAAGGGAATGAAGAAGTACGACGGCTACTTCCCCTTTTACTACGACGAGAAAACCGGCAAAGTCTACTTGGAAATCGAGCGGTTCGACCAAGACTTTCTGTATTTCAGCTCCCTTACCGAAGGCGTTGGCTCGGGTGGGCCGGAGAAAGGCCAAGCCTCGTCGGCCATCGTGAAGTTCATGCGGATGGGCCCCAAAGTGCTGCTGATGGCGCCCAACTACAACTACCGCGCCGTCACGACCAACACCGACGAGCAAAAATCAGTGGCCAGTGCGTTTGCCAAATCCGTGATTTGGGGCTTCATGCCCGCTGCTGCGGAAGGCAGCAAAGTACTGGTCGATTTCACGCCTTTCATTGTGCGCGACAGCCAGAAAATCGGTGACCGGCTCGGGGCCCGCTCTTTTGCCGGTCTGCGCGGAGCCGCCCCGGCCACCGGGGGTGCCAGTGCCCCTACCGCTTCGACGAAACCCGCTCGGGCGTGTTTCTGGAAAGCACCAAGAATTTTCCTAAAAACACCGAGTTTGAAGCACTGGTCACATTCACGGGTGGGGCCACGGCTGGCGGCCGGGGCTTCGGTGGCGGTCCAGAAATTGCGCCCGACCCCAACGCCGTAACGGTGAACATGCACCAGTCGTTGGTGGAGCTGCCCGACAACAACTACAAGCCGCGCAAATTTGACCCGCGTTCCGGCTTCAATATGTTCAGTTACCTGGACTTTTCTGCCCCATGACCGAGCCCGTGATGGTGCGCTACTCGCGGCGGCACCGGTTGGAAAAGAAGAACCCCAAGGCTGCCACCAGCGAAGCTGTTGAACCCATTGTATACTATGTGGATCGGGGTGCGCCCGAAAAAGTTAAGCAAGCACTAATTGAAGGCGGGGCGTGGTGGAACCAAGCGTTTGAAGCGGCAGGCTACAAAAATGCCTTCCAAGTGAAAGAACTGCCGGCTGGCGCCGATGCCATGGACATTCGCTACAACGTGGTGAACTGGGTGGACCGCGCCGGCAACCCGCGCGCGTTTTCTTACGGCTCTTCCTACATTGACCCGCGCACCGGCGAAATCATCAAAGGGGTCGTGACGCTGGGCTCGGACCGGCACCGGCAGGACTATTTGATTGCCGAGGGCTTATTGCAACCCTACGGCAGCGGCAAATCCAACACCGACAAAATGGAGCAGCTGGCTCTGGCCCGCATCCGGCAGTTGTCGGCGCACGAAATCGGGCACACGCTGGGCTTCTTTCACAACTTTGCCGCTAGCCCCAATGGCCGGGGTTCGGTGATGGATTATCCATTCCCGCGCTTCTCACTGAAAGCCGACGGCACCATTGACGTGTCCGACGCTTACGCCAAAGGCATCGGTAGTTGGGACAAACGGTCAGTGCTCTGGGGTTACCAGGACTTCCCGAAAGGCACCAACGAAGATGAGGCTCTCGAAAAGATCATGCAGGAAACCCTCAAGCAGGGCCACCTCTTCATCCCGGATATCGGCGGCTACACGCACCCCACCTCTCACCAGTGGGACGATGGCGAAAATGCCGTGACGCAGCTCACCAAGCTCATGACCGTGCGCCGGCACGTGCTCGACAACTTCTCGGAGAAAGCCATTCCTGACCAAGCGCCCATGGCCACACTGGAGGAAGTGCTGGTACCCATCTACCTGCTGCACCGCTACCAGATTGAAGCCGCCGCCAAGTCGTTGGGCGGGTTGTACTTCTCGCCGGCTGTCAAAGGCGATGGGCAGGTAGCCACCAAAATGGTAGCACCCGCCGAGCAGTGGAAAGCGTTTGATGCATTGCTAACCACCATCACGCCGGACGCGCTGGCCTTGCCCGAAAAGCTGATTCAGAAGATTCCGCCGCGTCCGTCGGGCTACAACAACATGTCGGAGCTGTTTAGCCGCCACACTGGGCCCACCTTCGACCCTATTGCTGCTGCCGAAGCTGCGGCAAGTGAAACCATCTCGTCGCTGCTGAATGCCGAGCGGGCCGCCCGCCTGATCGAGTACCAGGCCCGCGACAGTCAGCAGCCGGGCTTTATGCAGGTGGTTGATAAGTTGCTGGCCGCCACCTGGAAGGCCCCGCTGCAAACCGGCTACAAAGGCGAGTTGCAAACCATGGTCAACAACGTGACGCTGAAAACCTTACTGGAACTAGCCGCCAACAACCAAGCATCAGAAAGTGCCCGCGGACAGGCCTTGCTGAAAGTGCAGGAGCTACAACAGTGGATGACCACGAAGATGCCCTCGGCCGAAAGCCGGCAGAAAGCCAACCTTGCTTTTGGCCTAGCCCAAATTGCCAAGTTCAACGAAGACCCCAACAAGTTCCAGCCCATCCCCGGCCTAGAAATGCCGCCCGGCGCCCCCATCGGCATGCCTAGCATAGATTTTCTGGACGATGATGTGGCGTACTAAGGCATCGTAAGTTTCACGCGTGCTGCTGTTGCTAATACAAGTAGAGTAAAATGTAACGGGGCACTTGGCGAAGCATCATGTTGCTTTTCCGCCAAAGTATCCCGTGTCCTGCTGAGCAGGTGGCGCAGCAATGCAGGAACCGAAGTCTCCTACGTGCTGACGTTGTGGGGATGCCGTTGCCAAGGTAACTGTCATGCTGAGCGAAGCCGAAGCATCTCGCTCGCCTCGTTGAGTTAGCACGGCAACGTCAGCACGCGAGATGCTTCGGCTTCGCTCAGCATGACAATAGTATCACATCGGCAGCAGGCGAGAGGCTTGAGCTTAGTTGCATTCCTAGCTTGATGCGTCACCTGCTCAGCAGGATGTTCTGGTTTGTCACTAATAGTACTAGGCATACTGAGTACACAGTCAGCATGTCGACATGATAACCTGCTTTCGTCCAGGTCTCCGTTTTCCATTTCAGGTAATCCTAAAACCCTTGAGCTTATGAAAACCAACTTTACTTTCTTTCGGCGCGCGCTGAGCGTGGGAGGTTTGCTGGGTACGTTGGCTTTGCCGCAACGCGCAACCGCCCAAACTACCATGTCGCCAGCGAAACTGGAAGCCCTTAAAAAGGAGCTGGCCATCGAGATTGATAAGCAGCAGAAAGCCACGCAGCAGATGGTGGACATGGTGTTCAGTTTCGGGGAACTTGGGTTTCAGGAAACGGAAACTTCACGCTACCTGACCGGCATCCTCAAGAAAAACGGCTTCACTATCGAGCAAGGCATTGCGGGGATTCCCACGGCCTGGGTGGCGAAATGGGGCTCAGGTAAGCCCGTAATTGCCATCGGCAGCGACATTGATTGTATCCCGAAGGCTTCACAGAAACCCGGCGTAGCCTATCACGACCCTATAATTGCGGGGGCGCCGGGCCACGGAGAAGGCCACAACTCCGGGCAGCCGTTGAACGTGACGGCTGTGCTGGCGCTCAAGAAGATTATGGAGCGGGAAAAGATTCCGGGCACGCTCATGCTCTGGCCGGGCGTGGCCGAGGAACAGCTCGGAGCCAAGGCGTACTTTGTGCGTGATGGGTATTTCAAAAACGTGGATGCCTGCATCTTCACCCACGTCGGCGACAACCTCGGCGTTTCGTACGGGGATGGTGGGGGCAACGGCATGATTTCGGTGAAGTTTAACTTCGATGGACAAGCCGCACACTCGGCGGGTGCGCCGTGGCGCGGCCGCAGTGCCCTCGATGCTGTGGAGCTGATGGACATTGGCTGGAACTTCCACCGCGAGCATATGGAGGTAACGCAACGCTCGCACTACGTGATTCCCGATGGCGGCGACCAGCCCAATGTGGTGCCGTCCAAAGCTTCGGTGTGGTACTACTTCCGCGACCGGACCTACCCCAAGATCATGCAGATGTTTGACGACGCCAAGAAAATGGCTGAGGGTGCTACGCTCATGACCAATACCAGCGTCACGCACGAAGTGATGGGAAGTGCTTGGCCCGGCCACATGAACAAGCCCGTTGCCGAGGCGATGTACCAGAACATTCGGGTGGTAGGCCTGCCCACTTGGAGCGCCGACGACCAAGTACTGGCCCGCGCCATCCAGAAAGAAATGAAAGCCCCGAAAACCGACCGTCGCAACAAGCCGATTGATGGCTTGGCTACGAAACTTGATACGCTCAGCAAACCCGAAGAATTCTCGATCGGGGCGGCTCCGACGACATTGCCGATATTTCCTGGAACGTGCCAACCGTGGTGCTACGCTATCCGGCCAATATCCCCGGCTTGCCCGGTCACCATTGGTCGAATGCTGTTTCGATGGCTACCCCCATTGCCCATAAAGGCGTTACGGCCGGCGCTAAAGCCGAGGCTATGACCTTGCTCGACATGTTGGTGAAGCCCGAAATCCTGAAAGACGCTTGGACCTACTTCAACGAAGTGCAAACCAAAGACACCAAGTATACCCCGCTAATTTCGGCCACCGACAAACCCGCCATCAAGCTCAACGAAGGCATTATGGCAGAATTCCGGCCCGAGATGAAGAAGTATTACTACAATCCCGCCAAGTATAAAACCTACCTGGAACAGCTAGGCATCAAATACCCTATGGTGAAGCCAGAAAGTGAGTCCAAAGCCGTGAGCGGTGGGCAATAAGCTCAGCATGACGGGTACAGTGGCAGCATAGATAAATATGTTGCTTCAGCGCGCTCAACATGAGGCACTAATCTTCATCATTTGATAGTGTCACGGTAGAAAGAGGCTCGTTGACTACTAGTCCCATACCCGACGGAAGTTGGATTGTGGGGCCGATGGTCAACGAGCCTCTTTTTTACATTACAAGCGGGCTTGTATAACGCACTCGGATAGCGCTTCGCGTAAGCTGTTTTTCGGGACGGTCATAAACTTGCTAGCTCGACTAGCTTTTGGATTTGCTTACCTTGGCTTCATGGGCATTCCGCAACGGGAAGAAGCTACGGCCGGGGTCACCTTGGTCAGGGCGTTTGGGGTTATCACGGCCACTTTGCTGGTGGCCGGTATTGTAATTGGGTCTGGTGTATTCAAGAAGATCGTGCCTTTGGCCCAAACAGGCCTGAGCGAAGCATGGATCCTGACGGCGTGGCTGCTCGCCGGCTTTATCACCCTTTGCGGCGCCTTCAACTTGGCGGGGTTGTCCTCACTCACCGAGGAGTCGGGAGGCATTTATGAGTATTTGCGCCTCTCATTCGGCAACTTTGCCTCCTTCCTGTTTGGGTGGACTGACTTTACCATTATCGGGACGGCTTCGGTGGCTGCACTGGGCTTTATCTTCTCCCAAACCATTAACACGCTGATTCCGCTGCCTAACCCTTTGCAGGCCTGGGCGCAGGTGTCTATCGGTGGCTTTATTTATCCGTTTGCCGACTCGGGCATAAAGATTCTGGCTATTGGCACCATCTGCGCGCTTACGTGGGTGAATTACCGCGGGGCGGCCATTAGCGGGAAGCTCAGCAACGTCTTCACGGGAGCCAAGCTGTTGGGCATCTTGCTGCTCATTTTGGTGGGGCTGTTTTTGGCTGCTCCGGCTCCCGAAACGGCGCCTCTCCCAAACGCGCCGGCGGCAACTGCCAGCAATGCCTCGTTTGTCAGCGCCTTCCTAACGGCTTTGCTCAGTGTGTTTTGGGCCTACGACGGTTGGGTGGATTTGTCGTTTGTAACTGGTGAGGTCAAAAACCCAACTCGTAATGTGCCACGCGCCTTAGTGGGTGGCGTTTGCATAGCCATTGGAGTGTATCTGCTGGTCAATTATGCGTACCTGCGCGTATTGTCGCTGTCCCAACTCGCTGCTATTAGTCCGAACGAGATTGGCGCCGCTGTAGTGGCCGAAAGTGTGCTGGGTAAGGCTGGCAAAACCGGAGTAACCTTACTGATTATGGTGAGCGTCTTTGGAACCCTCAATGCAGTGCTGCTTTCGCACACCCGCATCTACTTTCGGATGGCGCAGGAGCGGTTTTTCTTTCCGAAAGCCGCAACCGTGCATCCGCGCTACCGAACGCCCCACATGGCGCTTGTTTACACGCTGGTGTGGAGTTGCCTGATGGTTCTGTCCGGCACCTTCGAGATGCTGACCGACCTAGTGATTTTCGCTACTTTCCTTTTCTATGGATTGCTAGCCTTGGCAGTTCTAAAAATGAAGCGGAAAGGAAGAATAACCACTAATGTAATAGGCTACCCTTTTGTGCAGATATTCATTTTGCTGTTCGCTCTTTCGTTGACCTTCAACACCTTGGTCACGCAGCCCAAACAATCGTTGATAGGCATTGGGTTGGTACTTAGCGGGTTGCCGTTCTACTATTACTTCAAGAAAAGAAGTGCCGTACAGCAGCCTCCCATTCCGGCAGGGAGCTAGCAGCGTGACTAGAGTTTAATAAAGGTGTCGGGTAATCGAACTGCTTAAAGCTCACGGAGGATAGAGCTAGAGTGGGAAATACTTCCTATAACAAGAAGCACGAAATAGCTCCTGATAGGCGTGCCTTTCAGGCCCACTCTTAACTTCGCTTCATTGCTTTTTCTGGTGCTTCCTTATCACCTGTTAGCGCTTGCCTGATGCTTTTCACTTTCGTTTATGCGTAGAATCTCTTTCTTCTTACTGCTCTGGTTACCGGCCCTGACGGCCTGTGTGCGCCCGGCTACGCCTTCAACTGATAGCACAGCCAACTCGAACACCTACTTCCCGGCACCGGGTGCAGCTTGGCAGCACCAAGCTCCTGGCCCCGCTGGCTTCGATTCGGTGCGTTTGGCTGAAGCGGTGGCATTTGCTCGCACGCAGGAAACCACTCAGATGACTCCTAACTTCTCTACGCAGGAGGAAATTTTCGGCAAACTGCTGGGCCCAATGCCCACGAGCCGTGCTGCTACCAATGGCCTTATTCTGCGGCATGGATATGTGGTGGCCGAGTGGGGCGAAACCGACCGGCCAGACCCCACCTACAGCGCCGCAAAAAGCTTCCTGTCAACTATCATGGGTTTGTCGGTTGACCGCGGTATGATCAAAGACATCCACGACCCAGTGGCCAAGTACATTCAGGACGGTGGCTACGATTCCGAGCAGAATCGCCTTATTACGTGGGAGCATCACGCGCGGCAAACAAGTGAATGGGAAGGCGAACTATGGGGAAAGAACGCCAACTTCATCGGCCACGAAGCCTTCGGGAAAGGAGAGCGTAAACCGCGCGCCTTGCAAGCGCCGGGCACCTATTACGAGTATAACGACGTGCGCATCAACCGGCTGGCATTATCACTGTTGCGCCTCTGGAAACGTCCGTTGCCAACCGTGCTCAAACAGGAAATTATGGACCCCATTGGTGCGTCATCCACTTGGCAGTGGGTGCCTTACCCCAACGCCGTAGCCACCGTGGAAGGCAAAACCATGCCCTCAGTGAGTGGGGGTACACGCTGGGGCGGCGGACTAATCATTAGTGCTCGCGACGAAGCGCGCTTCGGCTACCTGATGCTGCGGCAAGGACGCTGGGGCCGGCGCCAACTAGTATCGCCTACTTGGATTAAACAAGCTACCACGCGCGGCCCCGTCGGCCCCGACTACGGCTACCTTTGGTGGCTCAACACCGAGCAGAAAGCATGGCCTGATGCCCCCGCCACTAGTTTCGCGGCACTTGGCGCGGGCCAAAATACCATTTGGATTGACCCCGAGCATGACTTGGTTATTGTGTGGCGCTGGCACGACGGCAGCCCAAATGAATTAATCAAGCGCGTTCTAGCCGCTCTGAAATCGAGCTAACAGCTCCTGCCGTTGCTATGCGATTCGCACGAACATCGTGGGCGAATACTCTTGCCTACTGGTATTAACGTGATGAATGCCGCAGCTAGAGTAAATAACTATCGATCAGTAAACAGAGGTGCAAGGCCTTTAAAGGCCAGGAAGACACCAACGAAGTAAGCCCGCTGAAAGCATCTGGAACGCCAACTAAGGCAACAAAAAAGGAGGTCTGCTAGCAGACCTCCTTTTTTGTTGCCTTAGTTGAAAACTAACTGATTAGCTGGTTCAGGCTGCTGTATTTCTTGTAAAGTCTCAGCCAAAAGCTGGTATGAGTGGAGTCGGGCTTCGTGGCTGTAGATGTGCGACACGGCCATAAGCTCATTTAGTTGTGTTTGCTTGATGAAACGCGTCAGGCTTTGCTGGATCGTCGCCTTGCTGCCCACGAAAGACACTCCTAGCATCTGCTCCACGTACTGCTGCTCAGCAGGTTCCCAAAGCGCGCTCATCGACTCTACTGGGGGTTGCAGCAACGCTTTTTTGCCCGTTACCACGCCGAGTGCAAACTGCTGCTGGGTGGTGCGCAGCCACTCGGCCTCCGCATCGGTATCAGCGGCTACCACGTTCACGCAAGCAATGACGTAGGGCGCAGCCAACGATGCAGACGGACGGAAGTTGCTGCGGTATATGGCAATGGCCGATAGCAGTTGCCCGGGCGCGAAATGGCTAGCGAAGGCGTAGGGTAAACCCATGGCCGCCGCTAAGTAGGCGCTATCGGTGCTTGATCCAAGTATGTAAATCGGGATGTCCAATCCTTCGCCTGGGATGGCGCGCACACTGCTAGTGCTGTTGCCGGCCGAGAAGTAGGTTTGTAGTTGCTGGATGTCCCGTGGAAAATCATGGGCGGTTGAAAATCGGCTGCCCCGAATGGCTTGAGCCGTAACCTGATCGGTGCCGGGGGCACGGCCCAAGCCCAAGTCGATGCGGTTTGGGTAAAGGGATGCCAGCGTGCCCAGTTGCTCGGCTACCACAAGCGGGGCGTGGTTCGGCAGCATAATGCCACCCGATCCAACCCGAATGGTAGTAGTTCCTCCCGCTATGTACCCCATTAGTACTGTTGGTGCCGAGCTGGCCACACTAATCATATTGTGGTGTTCCGACAACCAAAAACGACGGTAGCCGAGTTTTTCAGCGTGCTGCGCTAAGCTCAAACTGTTCCGAAACGAGTCGGCTGGCGTGTTGCCTTGTGCAACAGCGGCCAAATCAAGTACGGAATAAGGTATGGAGGACATGGAAGTAGTAGCCATGGAGAAACGTCAATTAGAGTAGCGAGGAAAAGGGTAATGCAATAAGTGTTTTCTGAAACGGTTGTTTCAAAAAAAGACAAAAATCAAGTTCGTAAGCTGGCTTTAAGCAAAGCCGCCATTTTCTTTATCAAGGCAGAATCTTCAGACAGGAGATACGAGTGCCACCAGCCGCAGAAGTTACTGGAAAGGTGGCTAGCTACTACCTCCGGGCGGTCTTGCAATTGAATGTCGCCGGCTTGCTCAGCGGCTGTCAGCAGATTCTGGAGCAGCGCAACAATGCGGGTGTTGGCAGCTCGCAAAACGCGCTGCACTTCCGGGTCGTGAGCAGCCATTTCAAAGCAAGACCTGACGCTCATACAAGCATTTTCCCGTTGTACCGTCATTTCCGCAATGTGGTCAATGAGAAGGTCGAGGACCTGTAGCGCCGAGAGCCCTTGTTGACGGGCCACGGCTTCGTAGTCTATGCGCGATAGCTCGGCGTAGCTACGTAAGCATTCCAGGAACAGCGAATGTTTATCCTGAAAAGAGTTGTACAAGCTACTGCGGTTGATTTGCATCGCATCCACCAAGTCTTGCATAGACGTGGCGTGGTAGCCTTTCTGCCAGAAAACGTGTAACGCCTTCTCAACCTTTTCTTGAGGAATAAATTCTACGTTTCGAGCCATTGCGAGCATAACCCAAATACTGAAACAATTGTTTCAGAATCACGCCATCATTTCAGATTATGGTTAGAAGCGTTGCTCTAAAATAGCCGGAAAACTCAACCGACAAGATTGGTTTTCGGGGCCTTCTAAAGCTAGAAAAGCTACAGGGGTAGCTATAGCGAGCAGCTACTGTATTCACTTGTCGACTCCAGTTCGGTATTGGACCACTGATTCATAGCCTTTGGTCGAACCGCGCGGTTAGGAGGTTGCTGAAACTCTTGAATAAAAGGATATTTACTTATGCAATTCCTTCTTCTTCTCTGGTTAAGTCAGCACCCCGAACTTGTAGGAACCGAGCAAGGAGGCCATCAATTAGTATTGGCAGCTTTAGCACTCACGCACGATACCACGCAAGTACTAACCTCCTACGAGCGCAGCCTACTCGACCGGGTTGGACGCCGGGAGATGACCCTGCCGCATTTGCTGGCTTACCTACAGGAACACGAGCAAGCCTAAACCGGCGGCGCCTGTCGATACAGCCTTATTTCTTTGCATGTCTTTACTCTACTTTGAAATCGCAATGGGGCGCTTCCATGAGCATGCCGATGGCTACGCATGGTTGCGCTACCATCCTGGTCAACGGTCGTTGTCGGATGTGCAAGGGTTTTTAACGCACACGGGGCGGCTGCTTCAGCGCTACGACTGGCACCGGGTGCTCAGCGACCAGCGGTTGTTGTTGCCATTTACAGAAGATGAACGCTTGTTGATCCTCAATTACTGGCAGACACGTCAGGTGGCCTACGGGCCGGTTACGGGTGCAGTGGTACTATCACAAGATGTGTTTACTCGCCTTTCTTTCAGCCAAATCCAGCAGCAAGCAAAAGGGGCGTTGGTGTATCGGGTGTTCGAGGAAGAAGCGGCCGCCATCAATTGGCTTTCTCAAGTGGTGTGAGTTGCCATTGGTAGCATGTGGATAGCACCTGCAAGCAAATGCAAATTGTCGTAGAGTCTGCTCTTCAAGACTCTGATTCACCAACCATTAGATACAAAGGTTAGCCAGCTGCTAGCCTCCAAGGCCTTACGAATTTATTTTCACGTGCCGGGGCGTACTGCTTGGCGCGTAGCCAAAATGGCGCGAAAAGCTGGTAGAAAAGTTAGCAGGGTTGCTGTACCCCACTTGGTACGCGACTTCCGACACGGTAGCTGCGCCATTAGCTAGCAATTCATGAGCTCGCTGCATGCGTATCAGTCGGATAAAGTCGCCGGGCGCTTGGTCGGTGAGGGCCTTGAGCTTGCGATGCAGCTGAGTACGGCTCAAACCAAGCTCATGCCCTAATATCTCAACACTGAAAGTCTCATCATCAAGAAAGCGTTCTATCACTTGCTGTACCTTCGCCAAGAACACCTGTTCCATAGAAGGCGGGCTGGGAGGCAAGTCGATTAAGCTGCGGCGATACGCTTCTTGGAGCTGCTGGCGACTACGCACTAGATTGCGCAACTGGGCTAGTAGTTCTGCGCGTAGAAACGGCTTCGTTAAGTAGGCATCAGCACCTGTATCTAGGCCGTGTAGCTTGCTGGTTAGATCGGCTTTGGCCGTAAGCAAAACGATCGGAATATGACTGGTGCGCTCGTCCTGCTTTAGCGTTCGGCACACCCCATAGCCGTCGAGGCGGGGCATCATAGCATCGGTTAAAATCAAGTCGGGAAGCTGCTCTGTTGCGAGGGCTACGCCAGCAGCCCCATTTTCTGCTTCCAGTAACTGGTAGTCGGCAGCTAAGATGGTACGTAGGTAAGCTCGCATGTCGGCATTGTCTTCAATCAATAGCAGTAGTGGCGCCTGCGGTAGAGCCGTGGCGAGCATGGACCCAGAAGCAGCTAGTTGGGCGTGCTCGACTGCTGGACCCGTAGCGGCTGTTACCGGTACGGTGCTAGTGGCTGCCAGAGGGAGCGGCAGCCGCACCACCACTCGAGTGCCTTGCCCTACCTCACTGGCTAGCGTAATGGTGCCGCCGTGTAGAACCATGAGTTCTTTGCTTAGGGCCAAGCCAATGCCCGTGCCTTCCTGCTCGCGGGTGTCAGTGCTATCAACTTGATAGAACCGGTCGAATACGTGCGGCATGTGAGCTGGCGCGATGCCACAGCCAGTGTCACGAACCATTAGCTCTACCCACATAGAATGCGCGTCTAGTTCCGGCGCGGCTTCCGCCCGTAGCTGTACCGTTACCTCACCACCTTTGGGAGTGAACTTGAAGGCATTGGAAAGCAAATTAATAAGCACTTTTTCCAGCTTATCGGCATCAAACTCTACATATAGTGTGGAAAGGGCAGCCTCGAAACCATAAGTGAGACCACGTTGCTGGGCAAATGACTCGAACGAGCCCACCAGTCCCCGTACAAAACCGACTACCTCGCCGGGCACGAGGTGCAGCACCTGCGGACCAGCTTCGAGCCGGCTCAGGTCCAACAACTGGTTGATGAGGTGCAGCAGACGCTGGGCATTACGATGTATTAGTTCCGCTTGCTGACGAGTGGCTGATTCACGTGTGCCAGCCGTAATTTGCGCAGCCGGACCTAGCATAAGCGTGAGCGGAGTCCGAAATTCGTGGGTGATATTGGTGAAGAAGCGAGTCTTCTCCTGGTCCAAGGTTCGCAGGCGGTCGGCCTGGGCACTGATTTCGTCGCGCTGCGTGGCCAGCGTGTGGTTCTGCTCAATAATTTCCTCGGTGCGGGCTTGCACGGTAGCTTCTAAACGCTCGTTCTGTGCACTCACAAGCTGACGGCGCTCTGCTTCCTGTGCCAGAGTTTGGGCGGAGAGCTGCTCGACTTGCCGCAATTGTACTTCTAAGTCGCGGCGGGTGGCGGCAAAGTCGCGTGCCAAATATATCGACATGCAAATGGGCAGCACCAGCCCGCAAACCTGAATAACGAACTGGTGGGCCGCGTAGTTATAAAAGCCGGCCGTGACGAAAACCGAAGCCAAACTGTCGGCGGAAATCGGAACGAGCATCGAGCCCAACGTGCCTAGCCCTACCAGCCAGATGCCGGGCAGCCCCTGCCGCATGGCCCGGATCAGTACGCGCAGCATGTCGACCCACGCTAGCAAAAACAACGGAACCAGCACCGGCAGGATCTGGCTGCCGTTGACAAATGGGCTCCTCAGCCACATGCCTACTTGCGCGGTGCTCACCAGCAGCTGAAACCCCAGCCATGGCCACGGCAGACGCATGCGGCATACCGAATAGATGAAGGCCAGCAGCAGCACATTGCTCAGTGACATGGTAGCCTGAAACCCGAGCTGGGCCCACCAGCGCGCTTCTTCATCCATAAACGAGGCGCGGAAATACACAGCCAAGCTTGTGGCCGCGGTCACCCCCATGAAAAGACTGAAGTAGAGGTTGGCACGCTGGGGCCGGTAAAACAGAAACAGGAAGAAGTGCAGCAGGGCTAGAACGCCACTGCCGGTAAAGCCAATAAGGTTGAAGGCATCGACCCGGGCGGTGCTTAGGCGGTCAGCCAGTAGGCGCTTAGCCGGAGCCACCCACAACGCCAAGCCGCCGTAAGGTGGGGGCCAGAAATCGAACTTAGCGTAGCGCACAGCCAGTAGGTGTGGGCCGGCCTCATTCAACATAAAAGGTAACATGCTGTATCTCGGATGCATTCCGCGGGTGGTGCTGCCCGAATGGCCTATGGTGCCATAACGGCCTAGCAGGTGACCATCAAGATACACTTCAGAAGCGCCTTCTTGCAGAATGTGCAGCGCCAGTGGTTCCCTGAGTAAAGCTGAATCAAGAGTGAAGCGCAGCCGGAAACAGCCCGTGCCACGCCAACCGGGAGGGCCTTCACCAAATAGAAAGCCGGTACTGGCCAGCAGCCAATTCAAATCGTTGGTGGCCGGGCTGGCCCAGCCTGCTGTATGACCCGGCCGGTAGCGCCACCGCCGAGTACCACCCAGCCGCTGCATAGCATCGGAGTGTACCTGAGCAAAGCTAAGATGCACCAAGGCACTGTCGGGTGAGGCCGAGACGACGGCCGTTTTGGGGTCGGGTTTAGCCAGGCTACTCAACCCGCTGAGCAGGCCACAGCAGATCAGGACAGCAAAGCAGCGAATGTTCATCGGCAGCGGCTCGGTTTAGGCGATACCTGAGAGGTAACGCAGTATAGCGAGAGCCAGCGCTAGCTAAGATGCATAATGTATCTGTCTGACAGTATTGAACTTGCGGTTCGAATCAATGGCAAGTAACGCTTTTTTCAAGCGAATAAAATCGAAAAATGTTGGTGTGTTACATCTGCAAACACTTTTGCAACATCCGCAAAAGTCGATGCCACATTGCCATAGGCTTGCGAAACATACGCAAAGGCAAAACGGGGCGGCCTGCTCTTCCTTTGCAACAGTTGTTACGCTTCCCTCCCTTCACCGCCTGCTGTGCCTTCGATTAGGGAGAGTATCTGGCCTACTACTTCACGAACATATGTGTCTCTAGCTGCTGTGGGCGCTGCCCTTGCTTGTGGCAGTATCTACTCCACTTTTATACCATTCAAGCCATGAAAATTGCTCTCCTTCTCCGTCTGGCTGTAAGCCTTCTTTGCTTTACTACTTCCACAAGCAGCATTGCCCAAACGCCTGCTAAGCCCGCCATGTCTGGCTACTGGAACGCTGAAACCAACCTTAGCACCCGCGACTACACGATCGTGCGCTTCTACAATGGGCAAGACCAACTCGTCTATGAAGAACGCCTCGATAATTTGTGTCTCGACTTAGCTAAAGGTAACGGCCGCTGCCGTCGTACATCCCGCAAGCTCGCTGCCACTCTGCAACTCGTGCTGCGCGAACCTTCGGTGTGCGCATCGGGCACGCTTTTAGCCCAACAGTTCAACTCAACACGCCGGTTGCAGCGAGCTTACGCAATTCGTTGAGTGCGCCCTGATGCGTTAGCCGCTCTACCTCCTTCGTTAGGCACGCGCAGTAGAACTATATTAGATGGTTTATACATAATTGATAATCAAATATTTGTGTAAATACTTATTAGCAGTTAAGAATCTCTCTTATGCTACAGGCAACGTCTGATTACTACCTGCTGCGTCATATACGGCGCCTAAGGTAGTGGTCGGGCGTGGCGATTTACTTTCCATGTATAATTCACTAAGTGTTGAGCTAGTAACACAGAGTCTTACTTGTTATAAACAAGCTCTGATTTCATACTGCTATATCTCGCGAGGGCTCATTTGCCATGTTCTCTAGTTGCGCGAGGACTTGCTCTAGGGTCATTTCGCCGCGAACAAATTGTGCTAATAATGCCTGCTCTTCAAGCGTGGGAGCTAGGCGTGTGCCATGAGTTAGAGTCAATAAGCCAGCAACGAACCGTTGACGGACCGACTCAGAGGCAAGGGTAGAGAGAGGTTGATTCATAATAGGAGGAAAGTCTCAATTTGAATCAAATTTTTCGTACAGACAATTACAATAGGTTAATACTACTATATTCTCGGTTAACACATATCAGCGCTGGCTGAATAATACCATCAGCAAGTTGTAGCTGCTTGGAATCTAAACAGAGCTATAAAATACATTACGAGCGTGTGCTGGCAATTAGTAGAGCACTTATTGCTTATTGAGCTAATAGTGAGATATAAATGTCTAAACAGCTTTCCAGGGCCTTAAATGCCCATTGTGCCTTAGTAGCAGAGCAGCCTTGTTCAACTCTTTTGATACTTGGTACGCACAATAGGCTCAAGTTTTAAGTACGCAAAGGCGTATTTTTTCCTAGCAGGGCGAAGCAATGCATCCTCGATTAAACTAATCTCAGGATCATATAGAAAGGCCTGCTTAAGCAATCCCATTTTTGGAATGCAATCCAGGTTGTGACCTATGAGAAGAATAGTAAGGAACCGTACAAGTAAAAAAATCCTATTTTAGCGCTTCATCAGCAATTTGCAACTGTTGAGTTAAACCAGTTGAGTTTGTATTCTTAACTTATCCAATTCGTTACGTAAGAATTACGTGAAGCCTGATTTATTTCTTCTATTCTCCGTTGTTGGTTTACTAGCTGCTTGTTCACCCGAAACAAAGAATTCATCTCACCCCGCAGCAGTCAAGCCGGAAGCTGCTGTGCTAGCGTTAGATTCGATAAGTGAAAGTGTGAAGGCACCTGCACCAACGGAGTCTACCGAGTTAGCCGCTTCACTGGCACTTCAGCCGGGCGCAGCCACTAAAACAATTTATCAGTTGTTGCAAGGCAAGTGGCGAAGTGCCGGTGATGATCAATATGTGCTTGAACTGAAAGGACACCGCTACCTAGATTATTACGGAGGAAAGCTCAGCGATTCCACAGAGTTCATTCTTGACAAAGCTTGTCCATCTGCACCAGAAGCTGGACACCCCGGTGACAACGAAAGGTACCTGGTCCAACCCAAAGAAGATATGTGCTGGGAGATAGTAGGAGTGGATGAAGAAAGCCTTGAGTTAATTTACACTAGCAGGGGCAACACTCTTTCTTTTAAAAGAATAAGATAGCATAACTGTGCTTGTTCGGCATTGTGCTTAACTGAATCCTCCAGGTGTAGCTATATGCTGGTTGCTGCCACCGTTGCAAAATCTTGTTAATACCCGACTATCTGCTAAACGTAAGATGAGTTCTACAACTGCTCAGTAGTAGCAAAGAGTAGTTGGAAGCTTGAAAGCAAGACTCATTTCTTTCTTCACGGAACTCCATGATGGCAGAAGATAATACCACCGAATTACTGAACCGAATTACCCGCTTGGAGCAACAACTCAAGCGTCAGCGTCGGCTCGGGGTTTTGTCAGGCCTACTGTTGGCAGGAGCTGTTGTAACGAGTTTTGTGGCAGATAAACCTGCCTTTTTGCGGGTGCGAGGTATCACGGTCGTTGATGCGCAGGATAGGCCACGGATTCTGCTTGGTGCTCCACCCGAAACGGCGGGCCGCAACCGAAAAGATGCAGCAACAGCTTCGCTGGTCGTACTTGGGCCGCAGGGGCAGGATCGGGTGATTTTGGGGAAGCACCCAACCCGTTGATAAAAGGCAAAGTCTACCCCGCGTTGCCGGCTCATACGGTATAACCATTCACGACTCTACTGGCCAGGAGCGCGGAGGCATGTCCTTCCTTGATAACGGGCGCGGCGTAATTGCTCTCGACCGGCACAACCAGGATGCAGTAGAAATGATTGTCAACGACAAAACTGGGTTTGCGGGCTTGACGATGAATTATGAAAAACCTTTCGGCCAGTACAAAGAGGCGGTGCGCATTGGCACGAAAGGCACCCAAGTATGGTGGGCCTTATCGGACACCAGTGAGGTAGAGCGGGCCAGTATCTACGTTAAAGATCAGCAGGTGCCCAAGCTAGATCTACAGGCAGCTAAAAGTAAATAGAACTGAGTGGCCCTGAATAACATACTCTGCTTTGCATGAAAGTAAGTTTGTAAGGCTCTCGCTTACTTACTGCAGTTGGTAGGGTAGCTAGATACAGCTCTCTTAGTTGCAAGTGCAGCTTTAATTAATTAAGACAAAAGATTTCCTGAGGTAGCTTTAGGCGTGAGAAGCGGCGCTTGTGTAGCTTACTAGCTCCCTGTGCCAACAGGTGCAAGGTAAGTAGTGCCACCTGTAGCTATTTTAATCTTCGTGAAATCACTACACTTTTCTCCTTCCAAAACTGTCGTCTACCTACTTACGGCGTTCTGTTCGCTTTCTTTAAGCTGTACGTCTTCAGAACTCGCAACAACTGCGGTTGGTGCCTTGCCAGCCACCGCTTTGCAGCCATACGGTCGAACAGTTGTTAACGTCAAGCAGCAATTGGAACTAATCAGTTCGGCCGTTCACTTCGGCTTCAGCTTCGAAGGGACTCAATGTCAGATTTACACGTCCTTGCCCACTAGAGAAGGACACAGCTACCTCCAATACGAGCTCGATGGCGTGTATCAAAAACGGGTACGGGTCAATGGCAATACCAAGGAACCGCTGGTTATTTCGGTTGCTGCTCCGGGCAGGCATACGGTGTGGATGTATAAAGCTACTGAGGCGCATACAGGGCCAATTATTATTGAAAAAGTAGCAGCCCGGAAGGTAAAGGCGCTGCAAAAACCAAAAGCACCTTGGATAGAATTCATTGGCAACAGCATCACATGCGGAGCTGCCGCCGACCCTTCCGAAGTACCTTGTGGCAGTGGTCAATACCCCGATCAACACAACGCCTACATGGCTTATGGTCCCGGGTGGCCCGTGCTCTTAAAACCAACTTTCTGCTAAGCAGTGTCAGCGGCATTGGAATGTACCGCAACTGGAACAGCGACGGACCCACCATGCCCCAAGTGTATGAGCGAGTGGACTTTCGGGAGCAGAATCCGCTGCGTTGGGATTTCACTACTTATGCTCCTTCAGTTGTCAGCATTGCCTTAGGTACCAACGATTTCAGTAACGGCGACGGCAAGAAAGAGCGGCTGCCCTTCGACTCCACCCGTTTTGTGAGCAGCTACGTGCAATTCGTGGCGCTAGTGAAAGCAAAGTACCCTAATGCCCGGATTGCTTTACTCAGTAGCGCCATGCTACACGGCAAACCCCGAACCACCCTGCAAAACTGCTTAACGGTTGTCAAGCAGAAAACTGACGCCGCTTACCCTACTGACAAGCCCGTAGCAGTGCATTTCTTTCAGCCCATGCAGGCCCGCGGATGCAGCGGTCACCCCAACGTGGAAGACCATGCAATTTTGGCCAACGAGTTGACACCTTTCTTCCAGAAATTACTGCCTTAACACCCAGCTTCAGTGGACGTCACTTTGGGCCTTAGTGCACTGAGCCCGACGCACAAAAAGCAGCGGCTAGTTTCACGGCAAGCGTTATTTTCTGGCTTGCGATAGGCAATTCACTATTAAGTAGGAAATGTTGCTTTCAAGCAGCTAGACGTTGCTGCCCGCCACTCTTACGGCTTGCCATAATGCCTGCAAGCATGGATCTTTAAAACATAACTCCCGGACAGGTTGGCGAACTTGTATAGCTCTTATTAGCTGATTGAGGTCAGCGGCAGGCACTTGCCCGAACCCCATGCTCCATTCAGGGAAACAACGCTTTTGCGCAACTCCTTGGTGTAGGAGTTGCACCTGCTTGTGTCGTCGGTCTTGCTTGATAGCGGCAAACAGCTCCTGCACATCGGCTTCAGTTCCTTCTAAGAGCTGAACAAAACGCCCTTCACTGCAAAGTAACAGGCCAGTGATATGGTGTTCAGTATTATAACAACGTGAGCGAAGCAGAATGTCACGCAGCTGGGTTAGCTTAGGCAATGGGGGAGTGGTCTGGCTCTCGTAAACCAGCTGATACAGGCTTGTCTCACGCAAATCGAGGGCTTGCTCATTGATTCGTTCACCATGCTGGTAACTTTTTATCAACAGGTGTTCGGGCACGCTTTGACGTAAGACAGTGCTATCGAGGAGAGTCAGGGCCTGGGTAGAAGACCGATGGTGTAGGAGCAGCAGTTCCATTGCGCCAATTTCGGAGTTGGTACCCTAGCTCACAAGCTCAACATTGGACCTTGCAACTGAAGCGAAAGTCTCCCGGCGGGGAGACTTTCGTTTACTACTTCACCATCAACGTAATGACTTTGCCGGTTTGCTTGTCTACTTCAAACGCGGCGGCGTTGGGCATACGGTTCGCCCAGTCGGTGCGAGGGACCATCACCTGCCAGTGGGTGTCCACATCGGTGAACCGCGCAGAGTCGAGCTGGTAAAGTGCTTTATTGGCTTGCTGCTGCAAGTGCTGAGCAATAGCAGCACGGGCTGCCGCTTCTGTTGGAGCACCTGTGGGTGCCGTTTGGCTTGTAGGATTCACAGTCTGGGGTTGACTTGTCTGGCAACTGCTGATGCTGCCAATTGCAACTAGAAGCACGAATAAGGAACGTAGTTTCATCATGGCAGCAAGTTATGCAAGGAGCACGCCAAGCTCGTGCTTAGAGAGAAAAGCGACTGGAAAACTTAACATGCGGCAAGAGCATCTAATCTAGATGATGCCCGGTTTTCAAATCAACCAGCTTGCTATTACGCTTGCTCAGCGAGGCAGATAAACTGAGAATATCGAGCCTACTCCCTCTTCACTCTCGACGCTAATTGTGCCGCCGGCATTTTCCACCATTTTCTTAACCATGTATAGCCCAATGCCTGAGCCATCGACGTGGTCGTGCATGCGCTGAAACATGCGAAATAAGTGCGCCTGCTGAGCAAGTGCTAACCCTAAGCCATTGTCTTGCACGGTGAGCACTTGCCAGTTTTCTCCTGCCGACGAGCACGCCAACCGGATGTACGGCTGGCGGTTGGGATGTCGATACTTGAGGGCATTGCTGAGTAGGTTATAAACGATGCTCCGAAGATTTTTCACGGAAAAAAGCAGCGTCGGGCAGGTAGACAAATCTATTTCCAACTGAGCCCCGGCTTCGCGCAAGCTGGGTAGCAGATCCTGACGCACATCTTCCACTACAGCCGCAATATCCACCGGCTCTGACTGTAAGTCGTGCTCTTGTTGCAGCTTGGTGATGTCGGTGAGGTGGTCGATGGTTTTCTTGAAACGCTCCACTGCCTCCTGCATCATCCCGATGATTGGCATAACGAGGTCGGCTTCTCGGGCGGCGGGCGGTAACTGGTGTTGCAAAGCGTCAAGCAGGCCATCGATGTTGGTGATGGGCGCTTTTAAATCGTGCGAGGCGGTGTAAATAAAATTGTCGAGGTCGGCGTTGGTACGCATCAACTGCGCATTGATGGTGCGCAACTCCGAGTTCAGCGTCTGCGCTTCGTCGCGGGATTGACGTAGCTGCCGAGCTAAGCGTTGCAGTCCCTGCTCGGCTAATTGCCGCTCATGAATATCCAAAACGGTACCAACTAAGCCCTCATATTCGCCGGCCGCGTTGAAGCGCGGCAAAGCAGCATCGAGTGCCCAGCGGTAACGCCCGTTGCGTCGTCGCAGGCGGTAAAGCACCCGGAAAGGTGTTTGGTGGGTGTTGGCTTCGATGAAAGCCGCGCGGGCGGCCGGCGCATCTTCGGGGTGCACTGCTTGGAGCCAGCCGGTGCCAAGTGCATTGTCCTCGGTCTGGCCTGTATAAGCATACCATTGCTGATTGAGGTAAGTGCATTGTCCTTGCGGATCAGTCACCCAGAGCATGGCCGGCACATGGTCAGCCATGGCCCGGAAGTACTGCTCGCTCTCCAGCAAGGTTTGTTGCAGGTGTTTCAGTTCGTGAATGTCAATAGCTGCGCCCACCCATTGCGTTACCTGGCCAGCGGTATCGAAAACAGGGATAGCGCGGTCTAGGTGCCAGCGGTACTCGCCAGTGGCAGCAATCCGCAGCCGCATTTCCGCCTGAAAAGGCTGCGCGGTGCGCACCGACGTAAGCCAGGCTTGCAGGAAAGACGCTTGGTCGTCGGGGTGCATGTATTCCTTCCAGCCCAAGCCTTGGCCGTTGGCAGCGCTGGTAAATCGCTCCCAATGCGGACTCAAGTAGGTGGTATGCCCCTCAGCATTGGCTTCCCAAACCACCATGGGTGTGGTTTCCGCTAGTCGCTGAAAGCGGGCTTCACTTTGCTCGGCTCGTTGTAAGTCCCGCGCCTGTATCTGTGCTAACGTGTCAGTTATGCTGGCAGGCTCCGGCTCCGGACGTGGCGCCGAGTTGGGTAACGGAGTGAAGTTTAGCACTAGCAGGTCTTCGCTGTGCTGAATCACTAACTGCCAGAGCGTATCGGGTGCATCGGGCAAGGAGACAGTATCGTTGAGGCTAGAGAGGTCGGCTCCTTGAAAGCGCTGGCAAAACGAACAGATGGCAGGCGCTAATGCGTGGGGTAACTCGCTGAGAGGAATGGCACCCGTTGACCCTGACCAATGCAGCAAACGGTGGGCCGCTGCATTGGCATGTAAGACAAGAAAGCCCTGCTCTTTGACCTTGTCAGCTGCCGCCGGCAAAGAACTTAAAATCAGAATTCCACTCGGTGATACCTCAAGCAGAGTCTGCACCAAAGGGGGCAGAAGAAGGGCAGGAACGAGCTGATTTTTCAAGGGCTGGAAAGGCACGTGCAGAGGCAAGATACTGCGTGATAACTACTTCATAGGTAAAGCGGGCATTACGTATTACTTACTAAAGCACCTTCGACCTCAAATGTTGGCTTAGCTAACGCCTTGCCGACTCCTCGTCTTTCTCGTCATATTCTTGTGTCATATACAGTTCGTACGTAAAGCAAGAATCAATGCATAATATAGGCGTGAGAGCAAAGGAGCGGCGTTTTGAAAGCCGTAGAAAAGGACCTTCTGCTGCCAAGTCAGCTAGCTAGACGTACCCGTTCAAGTCAATGAATCTTGGCGCTTTAGTAGCTTTAGGTATTGTTACCGTTCTCGCTACTCAAGTTCTTTCATATGGCTGACCTGATTACAAGCTGGCGCGCATTCTCGCGAGGGAGCGGTCAGCCTACGCTACTTCGGCGAGCAGTCGTTCTCTGGTGGCTGTGTTGTTGCCTAGCGGGTTGCGGGCCGGCCACGCCAACCCCAACTTACCGCATTGGCTTTTCGCAGTGCACCAACGGCGACGCTTGGCGGCAGGCCATGCTGGCGGGCATGAAAAAGGAGTTGAGCTTTTATCCGGAGGTGAGCTTTGAGATAAAAGACGCCAAATACAACAGTGCGCTGCAAGAGCAGCAAATCAAGGAGTTTCTGCAAGAAGGCATCGACTTACTGATTGTGTCGGCCAACGAGACCGAGCCGGTAACGCCCATTGTGGAGGAAGTTTACAACCGCGGTATTCCAGTCGTGATTCTCGACCGTCGCACCACGTCTAAACTGTACACGGCCTACGTGGGCGGCAACAATATAGAAGTGGGGCAGACGGCCGGCAATTATGTAGCTAGCTTACTGAAACAGCAAGGCCAGGTACTGGAAATACTAGGCGCCCCCGGTACTTCGCCCGCCGTTGACCGCCACCGCGGCTTTACGCAGGCGTTGGCGGCTTACCCGCAACTACAGTTGGTGGCGCAGGTCAATAGTAATTGGGAGCGGCCTTCGGTGCTGGACCGATTGCCCACCGTGCTACGTCAGCACCCGGAAGTGGACTTGATTTTCGCGCACAACGACCGGCTTGCGTTAGGCGCTTATCAGGTGTGCAAACAGTTGGGCCTAGACCGCCGCATCAAGATTGTGGGCGTGGATGGATTGCCGGGCATGCACGGCGGTATTCAGTTGGTGCAGGATGGCATCATCAACGCGACGCTGCTGTACTCGCCGGGTGGGGAAGAGGCCATTCGCATGGCCATGAAAATTCTGCGCAAAGAGCCCTACGAAAAGGAAAACAGCCTGAGTACCATGGTCATCGACTCGACCAATGTGCTAACAATGCGGCTGCAAACCGAAAAGCTAACTAGTCAGCAGCAGGACATTCAGCGCCAGCAGCAACTCCTGCGCCAGCAGCGCGACACGTATGCCAGCCAGCAAATTGTGCTATACGTGCTGGCAGCGGCCTTACTCGGAGCGGCGGTACTCGGGCTGATTGCCTTCCGCGCATTCCGGGCCAACCGACGCATCAACCAGCAGCTTGGGCAGCAAAACGAAGAAATACGCTCGCAGCGCAATCAAATTCAAGAGTTTGCCGAACGCGCCCGAGTGGAAACCGAGGCCAAGCTGCGTTTCTTCACCAACTTCTCGCACGAACTACGTACCCCCCTGACGCTGATTCTCGGGCCCGTTGAGGAAATGCTCACTAGCACCGACCTACCCGCACCGCACCGCCAAGATGTGGGATTGATTAGGCGCAACGCTCAGCGTCTGCTCCAGCTTGTGAATCAGCTTATGGATTTCCGCAAAATCGACGTGGGCAAGATGCCCGTGCGCGCCACCGAGGGTAACCTTGTGGCGTTTGTGCGCGAAATCATGGACGTGTTTGAGAAGCCGGCTCGGCAGCGCGGCATCGTCCTGCGTTTTCTGCCGGCCGAGCCCGTTATCCGGCTTTGGTTTGATGTCAACATCCTCGACAAGGTGTTTTTCAATCTGTTGTCTAATGCCCTCAAATTCACCCCGACCGGGGCCAGATTACAGTGAGCTTGCAGGCAGTGCCCGCCGAAGGCAGCGTACGGGTGAGCGTAGAAGACACCGGCCGGGGCATTTCCGAGCAGGATCGGGCGCACATTTTCGAGTGGTTTTACCAAGGCAAACAGACGGCGGCGCGGGGTTCGGGCATGGGCTTGGCGCTAGCGTTGGGTCTTACGCGCCTGCATCAGGGCCAACTCACGTTCACCAGCAACCCCGGCCAAGGTAGCACCTTCGTGGTGACGCTACCGCTAGAGCTGCCAGCTACGCTCAAGCAGGATGAGGATGCTCCACTGGCTTTGCCCGCCTTTGCGTTGGAAGAAGGCATCAGTCCAGCGCCAACTTATAATGAACTACCCGCCACGTATGGAGGCAGCGAGGCCTTGGTGCTGGTGATTGAAGACAATCCGGATGTCAACGCATTTCTAACGCAGAAGCTGCAACCGCACTTCCAAGTCAGCACTGCCTTCGAGGGGGCTACGGGCTTGCGGCTGGCCGCCGACCTGATTCCCGACCTAATTGTGTGCGATGTGATGCTGCCCGAAATCAGTGGGCTGGAGGTAGTGGCGCAGCTGAAAGGAGATTGGCGGACTTCGCACATTCCAGTGGTATTGCTTACGGCACGCAACGCGCCCGAGCAGCAAGTGGAAGGCGTGCAAGCCGGGGCCGACCTCTACCTGACCAAGCCTTTCAATCCCACCTTCCTACTCGAGAGCTTACGCACGCTGCTCGCCAACCGTGACAAGATGCGCGAGCATTTTCGCCGCGAATTGTCCGTCGAGACAGTGACCGTGGCTCCGCAGCGAGTGGATCAGAAGTTCATGGCCGACCTCACGGCTATTGTGGAAGCCAACCTTACTCGGTCTGACTTAAGCGTGGAAGACATAGCCCGCAGCCTCGGCATTTCGCGGGTGCAGCTCTACCGCAAAGTGAAAGCCGTACTCGGCACTGGCGTCACCGACTTCATCCAGGGTATCCGGCTCACCAAAGCCCGGCAACTATTACTGGATGATGAGTTGAGCATTGCCGAAGTAGCCTATCAACTCGGCTTCTCCTCGCCCTCCTATTTCTCGACCAGCTTCAAGGCCCGCTACCAAGTCTCGCCTTCCGAGTTCCGGGCCCTGCATACAACCCCGAGTGTGTGAATCAATTTCAAAAAATAGGTATCATAATCGAAAGTATACCGGGTTCAAAAAATGAACACAGGTCAATATGCTATTGATTTATAGTGACTTACATCTTTGTGTTGGTTCGTGTAATTATTGAAAGAGTTTGAGTGATTAAAGCAAGACGACGGCCGGGTTAACCCTGAGATTTGGGTAACAACTCGGTTATGAAAACAACTTACGCTCCTTAGTTCGCCGCCGCGCCTTCCCTTGTGCCAGCCCTCTTATACGGGCCACGCAAGGGGAGGCGCGGCGGTGCTATGTGGTGGCCACCCACCTCCCCGGCGCTGATTTCACAGTCTTCCTTTTCCACACAATTCCCATGAAACAAACTGTCCCTTACTTGCGGCAAGCCGTTAGGCTTTCACTGCTTTCCACCTTGCCCTTGGCGCTTACGGTGCCAGCGCTAGCTGCCGTTCCGGGCTCTACGAATGCCCTAGGCGTGCAAGCTGATATCACGATTACGGGTCGGGTAACCGACGACAAAGGTGGTGCGCTGCCCGGCGTGACGGTGGTCGTGAAAGGCACCACGACGGGCACCAGCACCGGGCCCGATGGCGACTTCAAACTCACTGTACCCGACGATGCCACCTTGCTCGTTTCCTACATCGGGTACAAGGCCCAGGAGGTGCCCGTAACAGGACGTACTACCTTCACGATTACGCTGGTTACCGACGCGGCAGCCCTGGACGAAGTGGTGGTAACCGGCTACCAAACTCAGCGCAAAGCTGATTTGACTGGTGCGGTGGCGGTGGTGAAGACCGAGGAAATCCGGGACATGGCCTCCAACGACGTAACCCGCAACCTGCAAGGCCGGGTGGCCGGCGTGCAAATCAACTCCGACGGGGCGCCGGGCAGCTCGGCTACGGTCCGCATCCGGGGCATCGGCACGCTTGGCAACAACGACCCGCTCTACGTCATCGACGGCATTCCAACGCGGGAAGGCATCAACCAAATCAACCAAAACGACATCGAGAGTATTCAGGTGCTCAAGGATGCTTCGGCGGCCAGCATCTACGGTTCGCGCGCTTCCAATGGCGTAATCATCATCACCACCAAGCGCGGCAAACTAGGTACCACGAAGGTGGATTTCTCGACCTTCTTCACGCTCCAGACGCCTGGCCCGCACGTCAAGCTGCTTAATACCTTGGAGTACGGCCGGGTGTACGGCCAGGCTGCCATCAACGACAACACCACTCCAAGTCTGCCTTATTACAACTTCCAAACGAGCGTGGACGCCAGCGGCCGCCGGGTGCTGAATGGTGTAACGGTGCCCGACTTCATTGATGCAGCCCAAACGCAGCGCGCTTCCGATACCGACTGGTTTAAAGAGACGCAGCAAAACGCGCTGATTCAGAGCTACAACCTAAGCGTGAGCAGCGGAAGTGAGCGGGGCAGCGCCTTGTTTTCGGTGAACTACTACGACAACTCCGGCACCCTGAAATACTCGGGCTTTGACCGGTACACCGCCCGCCTCAATACCGACTACAACTTCCTGAACGGCCGGCTGAAAATAGGTGAGAACCTAACTGTTGTAAAGTCGCAGCGGGCTGAATTCGACCTGAACCTGGTGCGCGACCGGACCACTCAGCTGCCCTCCATAGTGCCGGTGCATACCGTAGATGGCGTGGGATGGGGCGGCCCAGTGGCCGGCATGAGCGACCGGGACAACCCGCTTCGCCTCCTCACCGACAACAAGCAGAACCGCTCGAACACAGGCCGCGCCTTTGGCAACTTCTTCGCCGACGCCGAAATTCTGAAGGGCTTGCACGTGCGCAGCAGCTTCGGCATCGACTACAGCATCTACAAGTTCCGGCAGATCTACAAAACCTACCAGGCGGGTTTCCTTTCCGAAGCCAACAACCGCGTAACAGTAAACGACCGGTTCTGGGGTAACTGGGTGTGGCAGAACACCATCAACTACGACATTCTACTGGGCGGCAAGCACCAACTGGGTGTACTGGCGGGGGCTGAGCGCATCAGCTACTACGATGAAGGCTCCTACGCCTCGCGTACCAATTTCGCCAGCGAGGACCTGACTTACACTTACCTCGATGCTGGTGCCGCCAACAAAGACAACGGCGGTAGTGCCACGGCGTACCGGCTGGCTTCCACATTCGGCAAAATCAACTACTCGTTTGCTGACCGGTATTTGCTGTCGGGTACGCTGCGGCGGGATGGGTCGTCGCGCTTCGGTGAAGACAATAAGTTTGGGGTATTTCCGGCTGTGTCGGCCGGCTGGCGTTTGAGCGAAGAGGCCTTTGTGAAAGACAACGCGGCCATTCTGACTGATTTGAAGCTGCGCGCTGGCTGGGGCCAAACAGGCAACCAAGACATTGCCAACTTCGCGTCGCGGGGGCTCTACCAGGCGTTGCTCGGTACCATCGACCCCAACTTCGAGTACGACCGGGGCACGGCTTACGACATCTACGGCAACGACATCAACCTGCCCTCGGGCTACCGCCGTTTCCAGCGCGCTAACCCTAGCCTGAAGTGGGAAACCACTACCCAAACCAACGTGGGTGTGGACTTCGGGTTGCTGCAAAACAAGCTCTCCGGCTCGGTTGACTACTTCGTGAAGAAGAGCGAGGACATTCTGGTGAACCTGCCGTACCTGGCGGTAGTAGGCGAAGGGGGCGACAAATTTGTGAACGGCGCGTCTATCGAAAACAAGGGGTGGGAATTCGTACTCGGTTATCAAAACGAGTTGCCTAATGGGTTGACCTACAACATTTCGGGCAACCTCTCGACCTACCGCAACAAGCTCACTTATTTGCCCGACGAGGTGATAAATGCCTACGGCGGCAACGGCCAAGACATCACGCGCCTGGGGCACTCCATCAATGCCGTGTATGGCTACGTGGCCGATGGGCTATTCCAAAACGAAGCCGACGTGACTAGCCACGCCACGCAGACAGGTGCGGCACCCGGCCGCATTCGGTACCAAGACCTGAACGGCGACGGCAAGGTGGACAACTTCGACCAGACCTGGATTACGGAGGGCGTACCCGATTTCAACTACGGCCTCAACTTAGGCGCCGGCTTCAAGGGCTTCGACTTGCAGATTTTCTTTCAGGGAGTGCAGGGGCTTTACTCCTACAACAACGCCAAATTCCGGACTGATTTCTCGTCGTTGGCTTCCGGGGAAAACTGGGGCCAGCGCATGCTCGACGCCTGGACGCCGACCAACACCGGCTCTTCCATTCCGGCTGCTACGCTCATCAACACCAACAACGAGGGCCGCGCTTCCACTTACTTCATCGAAAACGCTTCTTACATGAAGCTGCGCAACCTCCAACTCGGCTATTCACTCCCCAACAGTCTGTTTAGCAAGGTGAAAGTGCAGGGGGTGCGCATCTACGTGCAAGGCCAAAACCTGTTCACGATCAAGAGCGAGGAGTTCACCGGCGCCGACCCGGAAGTAACCAATTACCAGTACCCGGTGCCCCGCATTTTCTCTGCCGGCCTAAACCTTTCTTTCTAACCTCTGCCAACACTAATTCCCATGAAACTAGTTAAAACCAGCGTGTTGGCATTGTCGCTGCTCGCTTTCACTTCCGGTTGCAACGACGAGAAGTTCCTTGATGTGCAGCCCACCGGCGCCCTAGGCGACGAGCAACTGAACACGCCCGCCAACATTGAAAAGCAAGTAATTGCTGCCTACTCGCAACTCGGCAACGACGTGTACCGCGCCCCCTACACCTCGATGTGGCCCTACGGTAACGTGCGCGGCGGCGACGCCTACAAAGGCGGCAACGGCACGGCCGACGTGGACGCTTTTCATTTCTACGAAACCTTTACCTTCAACCGCGTCGATGTCGGTAACACCGACGAGCTGTGGTTCCTGCTCTACATTGGTGTTTCGCGTGCTAACGACGCCCTGCGCCGCCTCGATGCCGTTGATGCTACGGCATTGCCCACCAAGGCCGCGCGCCAGGGGGAGATGCGCTTTCTGCGGGGGCACTTCTACTTTCTGCTGAAAGAACTGTTTAAACAGGTGCCGTACATCGACGAAACCGTGCCCACCGATCAGTACGGTACGGTGTCGAACGTTGAGCTAAATAGCGACGCGCTGTGGGGCAAGATTGCCGACGACTTCCGATTTGCAGTAGCCAACCTGCCCGAAGCACAGCCCGAAATTGGGCGGGCCAACAAATCAGCGGCACAGGCTTACTTAGCCAAGACGTTGCTTTACCAAGCCTATGTACAGAACGAAAGCAACGCCGTAACGTCCGTTGACCAAGCTAAGCTTCAGGAGGTGGTGACACTGACCAACCAGGTAATTGCCTCGGGCAAGTACTCGCTGCACCCCGACTACGCCACCAATTTCCTGACCGTTGGCGACAATGGCCCGGAATCGGTGTTTGCCATCCAGTTTTCGCGCAACGACGGCACACCCAAGGGCCGCACCGACCGGGGCAACTGCCTGAACTACCCCATGAATCCGGACTATGGCTGCTGCGGTTTCCACCAGCCGAGCCAGAACCTGGTAAACGCCTACAAAACCGACGCGCAAGGCTTACCACAGTTCACTACGTTCAATAACTCGGACCTGGTAACGCCCGCCGACTTCCAAACCAACACCGTCGATCCGCGCCTCGACCATACGGTGGCCGTGCCCTCGCACCCCTACAAGTACGCCCCGACGTTCGTGTTTGAAAACTCCTGGCTGCGTGACAAAAACACCTACGGCGTGTATATGTCGATGAAAGAAAACGTGTTGCCTTCTGACCCTAGCTTCCAGAAAACGCCGCCGTTCATGACCACGTCGAAAAACTGGACTATCATCCGCTACGCCGACGTGTTGCTCTGGAAGGCCGAGGCCCTGATCGAGCTGAACCGGCCGGCCGAAGCCTTGCCCATTATCAACCAAATTCGGGAGCGGGCCGGCAACAGCACCGCCCGCCTGAAAAACGCCGTGGGCGCCAGCACTTCCAACTACCGCATCGGGCAGTATCCGGCCACGGGCTGGACGCAAGCATACGCCCGCGAGGCGCTACGCTACGAGCGGCGGCTTGAGTTTGCCTTGGAAGGCTACCGCTTCTTCGACCTTGTGCGCTGGGGCATTGCAGCCAACTACATGAATACCTACTTCGAGAAGGAGAAAACCAAGCGCCCGCATTTGGCAACCGCCCGCTTCACCGCCGGCCGCGACGAGTACTTGCCCATTCCCCTCAACCAAATCAACTTCAGCAAGGGCCTGTACAAGCAGAATCCGGGCTGGTAGTTGCCAGGTAGCCGGGCAGGAGGCTGGCTTTAAATATTCAGCTAGCTTTTTGTCCAATAATCAGCACTTTAGCTCCTGCTAACTTACGTGTGAGGAAGTGTTTCCTTCTGATGTAAGTCGCGTATTAGGTAGAGCTCATGCGTAACGAAACCAACTTTAAATGAAAACTAGCAACGTCTTTTTCTGGTCCCTGGTAGTGGCGCTGGGAGGCTTTTTGTTCGGCTTTGATACAGCCGTTATTTCCGGGGCCGAAAAAGCCATTCAGCAGTTATGGGGGCTAAGTGCCGTCGAGCACGGTTTCACCATTGCCGTAGCGTTGATCGGTACCGTGTTCGGCGCCATTTTCGGCGGTATTCCGTCGGACAAGCTGGGGCGGCGCCAAACTCTGATTTGGATTGCGGTGCTTTACTTCGTGTCGGCGCTAGGCGCGGCGGTTACCAGTAGCTGGGTGGCCTTTATGATCTTCCGGTTTCTGGGCGGGCTAGGCGTGGGGGCCTCGTCGGTGACGGCACCACTCTATATTTCCGAGGTGTCGCCGGCCGACAAGCGGGGACGCATGGTCAGCATGTTCCAATTCAATATCGTGTTCGGGATTCTGGCCGCTTACCTGTCCAACTACCTGCTGACGGGCACGGGCGAGCAAGACTGGCGCTGGATGCTGGGCGTGCAAGTGGTGCCAGCGGCCGCGTTTTTCCTGCTGCTGTTCCGAGTACCCGAAAGCCCCCGCTGGCTGATTGGCCGCGGGCGGGTAGAAGAGGGCCGGCAGGTGCTGCGCCTCATCAACCCCGCCACCGCCGACGGCGACGTAACCGCCATTCTCACGACCAACGCTGCCGATGTGGCTGAGGGGGGCACTCGCTGTTTGCTCGCCAACACCGCAACCCCGTCATACTGGCTGTACTGTTTGCAGTGTTCAACCAAGTGTCCGGTATCAATGCCATCATCTACTTTGCCCCGCGCATTTTCGAAATGACGGGCCTAGGTAAAAGTTCAGCTTTGCTTTCGTCGGCTGGTTTGGGGCTGGTCAACTTTGCCTTCACGCTGCTGGCGCGCCAGTTTATCGATAAGCTCGGCCGCCGCCAGCTCATGCTTATCGGCTCGTTCGGGTTGATTACCACGCTTGGCTTGGTGGCGTGGGCCTTCTACTCCGAGAACTTTCAGGCCTTCGGAGGTATGCTGGTGCCGGGGTTGCTCTTCATCTACATTGCCTTTTTCGCCTTCTCGCAAGGGGCTGTTATTTGGGTGTTCATCTCGGAAATCTTCCCTAACACGGTGCGCGCCAAAGGCCAGGCCTTGGGTAGCTCCACGCACTGGGTTATGGCCGCTCTCATTGCCTTCACCTTTCCTTATTTCGCCGAGAAGCTAGGGGGCGGCAACACCTTCCTGTTTTTCTGCTCGATGATGGTGTTGCAGCTATTGTTTGTGTGGCGCATGATGCCCGAAACCAAAGGCACCAGCCTCGAGCAGATGGAGAAGACCCTGGTAATTCACTGAGTTAAAGGCAAACGGCAGAGCATGAAGCAGCTAGGGAAAGCTATGCCTTTTTGACGCTCTGCTTTCTGTGCTAGCCTTTTATTCTTAAGCACTTCCTTCTTATGACTGACAAGAAAATAGTTTGCTTCGGCGAAGTACTGTGGGACGTGCTGCCCACTGGTAAGCAGCCTGGTGGCGCGCCTTTCAATGTGGCCGTACACCTGCACCAGCTCGGCCAATCCGTTGACCTAATCAGCCGCGTCGGCGACGATGACTTGGGCGTGGAGCTGCTTGCTTTCATTGAGTCCAAGGGGCTAAGTACCGACTTGGTGCAGCACGGCAAAACTCACCTGACGGGCGTGGTGAAAGCCAACGTGGACGATGCCAACGAAGTGACTTACAAGATTGTGCAACCTGTCGCCTGGGATTATATCCAGTACGATGCAGCGCTGGAAACCCGGGTAGCACAGGCCGATATGCTGGTGTTTGGCAGTTTGGCCGCTCGCCAAGGCGCCACACGCGAAACGCTGTATCGCTTGCTTGAACACGCCCGTTTCAAAGTGTTTGATGTGAACATGCGCCCGCCGCACTACACCAAAGGCGTAGTGAAATATTTGCTGGAAAAAGCGGACTTGGTGAAGATGAACCACCATGAGTTAGCCGAACTCATGGCTTGGTTCAGCGAGGAAACCGAGGAAGTGGCAGCCGTGCAGTGGCTGGCTTCGCGCTTCAATTTGCAAGCCGTGTGCGTTACGAAAGGTGCCGATGGGGCCATTCTTTGGACCAACAACCAACTCTACCGCGCTCCGGGGGTATCCGTCACCGTGCGCGACACCATTGGCAGCGGCGACGCGTTTCTGGCGGCCTTGCTGAAAGGCTGGCAAGCGGGCCAAGAACCCGGCGAGTGTCTACGTTTCGCCTGCGCCACTGGCGCGCTGGTCGCCACGCACCAAGGCGCCACCCCGGATTTCAGCGAAGCCGACGTGCGTGAGCTGTTGGCCGTGCAGGCTGTGTAGTTCACGGCGCCATAAATCCCTAGAAATCTTCCCAGCCCGACATGCTGAGCAAAGTCGAAGCATCTTGCGGCCCTCGCATTTACTGTCGTTTCCAAAGTAACCAACCCGTCATGCTGAGCGGAGCCGAAGCATCTCGCGTGCTGATGTTGGCAAACTAATTCAACGATTTGAGCGAGATGCTTCGACTCCGCTCAGCATGACAGTACGTGTTGCAATGTCAGCACGCGAGATGCTATGGATGGCGCAGACTATTTAGTTGTGCTAGCAACTTCAGCATGCCATACGCTTCTACCTGCTCGGCAGGCCAGATACATCGTTCACTTTCCTTTCCCACCCGCATGAAAAAGGCCTTTCTCTTGTCACTCGCTTTGCTTGGCTTAACCGGTTTAAGTGTAGCGCAGAGCACCAAGCCTATACCGCCCGCTACGCCGCAGTACCGCCCGGCTTACCACTTCAGTCCGGCCAAGATGTGGATGAATGACCCCAACGGCATGGTGTACCACAACGGTACTTACCATTTGTTTTTCCAACATTACCCCGACGGCATGGAGTGGGGGCCCATGCACTGGGGCCACGCCACGAGCAAGGATATGGTGAGTTGGCAGGAGCAGCCCATTGCTTTGTATCCGGATAGCCTGGGCTATATTTTCTCAGGCAGCGCCGTAGTGGATGCTAATAACACAGCCGGCTTCGGCAAGAACGCCTTGGTTGCCATCTTCACCCACCATGACCCGAAAGGGGAGAAAGCCGGCAGCAAAACCTTCCAAAACCAAAGCATTGCATACAGTCTCGACGAAGGCAAGACCTGGAAGAAATACGCCCAAAATCCGGTGCTGAAGAATCCCGGTATTACGGACTTCCGCGACCCCAAAGTGAGCTGGTACGAAGCCGGCAAGAAGTGGGTGATGACGCTGGCCACCAAGGACCGCATTACGTTTTACTCGTCATCTAACCTCAAGGACTGGACCAAGCTGAGTGAGTTTGGCGAGAAATTCGGCGCCCACGGCGGCGTGTGGGAGTGCCCCGACCTTTTTCCACTTACGCTCGACGGCAAAACGCATTGGGTACTGCTGGTCAGCATCAACCCCGGCGGCCCCAATAGCGGCTCGGCTACGCAGTACTTCGTTGGGCAGTTTGATGGCAAAACCTTCACGCCTAGCAGTACCAAAACGCAGTGGGTGGACTACGGCAAAGACGATTACGCCGGCGTAACGTATGGCAACACCGGCAACCGCCGCATCTTCCAAGGCTGGATGAGCAATTGGGAATACGCCAATCAAGTACCCACTTCCCCTGGCGCAACGCCATGACGGTGCCTCGCGAACTAGCCTTGCGCAAAGTGGGCACAACCGTGTACCTGACTTCGCAGCCGGTGAAAGAAGTAAGCCAGCTCATGCAAGCCGGCCGCGTGACGCTGCAAAATCTGACGGTAAATCAGGAACTGGACTTGAGCAGCCGCTTGCCTAACCCTGGTGATAAGCTGCAACTCAAACTCAGCACCAAGCAACTCAACGATTTCGCGTTGGTGCTCTCCAACAAGCGCGGCGAAGAACTGATGATAGGCTACGACAAGAAAAACAACGAGTACTACGTAGACCGTAGCAAAGCTGGCAATAGCAGCTTCAGCGACAAGTTCGCAGGCCGCCACGCCGCGCCGCGATACGCTACTACACCCGCCGCCGACATCACCATGCTCTTTGATGGAACCTCCGTGGAAATGTTTGCCGACAACGGGCTAACTGTCCTGACGGAGTTGTTTTTCCCGAATGAGCCGCTTAACACGCTCAAACTCAAGTCAAGCTCAGGGCTGGTAATCAGTCAGCTAGATTGCGCCAAGCCTGCCCTGGCAATTAAGTAATTACGCTTTAGCAGCACCAGTGTAGTGGTCTGCTTCCTTCGTTGGCTCGTCTTTTCCAACCAGCATGGGTAACGCCGCTGGCTGGCAGGGCGAGCCAACACTCGTATCGGCTACCCCTGAACGGTCTACACGAAACAGATAGCCGCGCCTATCTTAGTGGCTTGTTCGTTCAGACCAAAATCTTCGCCCGGCCCTAGACTTGCCAATGGGTAGAAAGGGTTCCACTAGCTGCTTAAGGGTATGAAACTAACTTGTCGTCTGCATCTGCGTTGCCACCTTGGGTCCAACTTTTATGACTACTGGTGCCGGCTTGTGTGCAGTGTGCTAGTGCTGCTTGGCTTGGCGCCTACTGCCTTTGCCCAAGAAGACCGAGGCTACAAAGTCTATCAGTTTCCGGCCGACATGATACCGCGCATTGATGGCCAGGTGGATGATTGGGCCAGCTTCCCGAGCGAATACGTAGTGGGCACCGACCAACTCTGGGACGACTCCAAGCACTACCCGGCCCCGGACCCAAAAAACCTCGACGTGAAGGTGCGCGTGGCATGGGTGAAGGGCTTGAACCGCCTCTATGTCTTGTACGAAGCCTACGACGACTATTGGGACTTCACGCTCCCTGGTCTCCACAACGACACGTTCGAACTCATTGTGGACGGCGACTTGTCGGGTGGGCCGCTCATTGCCGAGCAACACTCCAATCAGACGCTGCCTCTCTGGGACCGATTTGTGTCGTTTCATGGCGTACACGCGCAAAACTACCATATTTTCACGCCGGCTGTGGGCAAGGACTGGGCCTTAGCGTGGGGTAGTCAACCTTGGATTAAGCGCTTGCCGTACTCCAACATCGCCTATTCCTACCAGTTCAAGCCAGGCGGGTCGGGCAAGCTCGTAGCCGAGTTCTGGATTACCCCCTTCGACTATGCCGGGGCCGAAGGACCAGCACGCGCCGTGGAATCAGTGCTGATGGACAACAAAAAGATTGGCCTGACCTGGGCGGTAATCGACTACGACGATGTAAAAGACGAAACCAAGAAAGGCTTCTGGAACCTGTCGAAAAACCACAAGATGTATGGCAATTCCAGCCTGGGCACCGTTTTTACCCTCATGCCGCTAGAAACCAAGTACCAGCCGAAACTGCAAGCCCAATGGTCGTTCCTGGTTACGGACATGGCGCGGCGGCAGATCACCTTCCACGACGAAAGCCAAGGCACGGTTACGCGCTGGCAATGGGATTTTGGCGACGGCACTACGTCCAAAGAGCAGAACCCGGTGCATCGGTACCAGAAAGGCGGAAACTACATTGTTATACTGTCGGTGACGGGGCCCGCCGGCGAATCGCGCATGTCAAAAGTGTGGGAGGTAGTCCTCAAATAAGCTAGCCGACCCTTAGGCAGATACTATAGCCCTAGCGTCTTATTCTGGGAGTGGCAGCACCTCGTAATGCGCCACAAAAGGCTCCATCTCCAGCAAATAGGCAGCATCTTCGGGATAGTAGCGGGCCTGCTCGTAAGCCGGACCAGCGAAGGCTTGGATAGCTTCGTACGACTCCCAAAAGGTCAGGAGCTGAAAATGCACTACTCCATCCTGTATGCGGCGCATAACCGTTACGCCCTGATTGCCTGGAGTACGCCGGTAGTCGGTTAGGCCCGTGCGCAATAGGTACTGGTAATAAGCATCCGCTTGTTGTTCGGGGACGGCCCCGTGCCATAGGCGAGCAATCATAGCCAAGAAGGTAAGTGTTTGGTTGGCGGTTGTGAATTTGTGCCACTGAACTTGCCGCTCAAAGCAAAACTAACTGGCTAGAAAACAGGGCTCTATGCGAAAATCCCTTTTTACGATAGGCTTATCACTTACCCTATTCAGGGGATAGGAGTGGTAGATGAGTTGGAGAAAGAATGGAATTGAAAGGCATAAAAAAAGGGTGAATGTGAATTCACCCTTTTTTAGTTGTGTATCGAAACAGATTACATGGTAACTAGTCGGGCTAGCTCCAATTCGAAAAGACGAGCAAATTCTTGCGTGCTAAGAATATGACCTTGCTTCTGCGCATTGTTGGCCAACTCATACCCCCACTGGGCAGCTGCCAAGCGTTGGGTTGGGGTGCCGTGGTGGCCAGTGCTGTTAAATGCGCAGTCTCCGATATTTACGAATACCTGTAAGAACTGCTGCACTCGCTTCCATTGCATGGCTGCTCCTCTGGCGTGCGAGAGATAATAAGCCGAGTAGGCATCCGCCATAAGCTCCGTTCTGCGAGTGCCTTCTGGCGTGGCATCGCCCTCTGGGAACAGCTTTAATTGGAATTGAACTTGATGGCCGAATTCGTGCGCTAGAATAGCTTGGGGGCAACGTCACCGTAGCCAATGGCGGTGTACGCCTGCATAATGCCATCCCCCATCACAATCTTGTCGGGGATTGTGCCAAACGGCTCCTCCGTGAATCCTTCCAAAGCAAAAGCATTGAAGGTGAAAATGGGGTGGTTGCCGTTTCTTAATTCTGGATAGGTTTTGAGCGCATTTATTACGCGGTCGGCATATATTGCAGCACTAGCGCTGCTCAGTCCATATGCTCCCTGATATGTCCGGATCAATTTATCCCGGTTTTGCAGCATGTTACCATGCATAGCCACCAGAATGATATCCTCTGATTGGATATTCCAGAACCGCTGTAAATCCTTGAAAGTCTTCGTCAGCCGTTGCGTGTACTCGCCATTCGGACCAAAATATTGGTTTTGGGGGCTGTTTTCAAACAGTAAGGCATCATAAGTAGGCAGGTTGGTCATTGCAGTATTGTTGACTGCACTGCGGGCTCCTGCCGTCCAGTCAGTTAACTGCGTGCCTAACCACTGGTTCAGTGGGGTATCATCGTTACATGCAGTTTCCTCTAAAGCCAGCGCCCGACGAACCATATCTCGGAACTGCGGATCCGATTTCAGCAATTGTGCTAAAGTAGGATCTAGTGTTCCCTCTAGTGCTGTAGCATCATGCTGAGAAGCTTGATTTGCAGAGCTAGGTGCAAGGGTAGTGTCGGTTTCCTTTTGGCAACCTGTTAATACGGTAAACGATAAGGCAAGGGATGCCGAGAGGAGTTTGAGGTGCTTCATACTATCCAGTTTTTGGTTTTGGGGTGAATGGGTTAGAGCGAAGTATAGAATATGAATTGTTCTATACTTTATTTATTCAATGTTCTGTATATCAGGCTTTCCCACTCCAATATGCAAATACCAGCAGTGGTTATCTTTGGCCTAATGTATAAGCATATCTTGAAATCACCTAACGCTTGTTAGTATTTCCACAATATTTTGCACACAATTTTTTCAGGATATAAGCATATAGCCAAGCTAATATAATATCCAAATTAGGTGCTATTTAACATGCGTTTATACGTATAAACGTAAAAACGCTTTAAATATATTGATTAGATATATAATTAAATATTAACATGATATTGCTTAAGAAGGCAGGCTAAGTTCTTTCTGAATAATTATGAATTCTGTAATTTTTTATAGCAATGAGGCTAGAGGAATATCAATGAGGAAGAGGTTAAATACCACGAATAAAAAAGCAAACACAACCGCTACGATTTTAAGAATCGCATCAATTGTGTTTGCTTATTGCTCTGATAAGGCAGCCTCGGTTACTTTAAAATCTGATACCCTATCGGCTTAAACGAGTAATTGTTTGACATTTCGGCCGAACAAGCCGTCATCCCAATCAGCAAATCAGTCTTGGCTTCTAAAATCACGTAATCACCAGCCTTACTTTTGGGGGAAGCACGTCCACTTTACCGGTTTCACCGTCCACGGTTACGTGCATGAAGATGTTAAAGCAAATTGGAATGGCGTCGGGGCTGATCCCGTACTGCTGCAGTGCCTCACAGAGGTTACCGAAACACCCACGATGCGGATGGGTATGCCCGTAGATGATGCGGAACGTATCGGCACTACAAGGCGTGAGCAAGAAGTCGTGGCGGCCCACTGTGTCCTCTACCAACTCGAACATGATGTTGCTGCGGTTGGAATAGAACGGATGCCCCTTAGTGAGGAAGATGGTTTCCGCGTAATCGATGGTGCGCCCCGAAGAAAGGTATTCGGCTTTATCGGCAAGATTGTAGCAAACAAAATCGGATACTTGCTCGCCTTCAATATCCACTACTTTGAGTTGCTGGCCTTTGCGCAGAATAAAGGCGGTCCCGCTACGCGGCGGAATGATGGTTAACTGATCCATGTTGACTTAAAAAAGGGCATTTCCAGGCTTGATCGTAGGCTTGTCCGCTGTACTGGTAGGCTTCGGAGGAATCGCCGAAATCTTGCAGCATCGGGTTGATGGAGCCGGAGTAGGCCACGTCGCGGGTGCGAATGGTGTTGCGGATGGTGTCGTAGCGCCCGTTGGTGCGCAATTGCTCGAATTGCGCGTGAGCATTGAATACCAGCGTTGGGTACGCAAACCGCCGGGCTGGCCGCGAGCTACCAGGGTGCAGGCCAATCACAAAAAAGGCTTCCTCTTTGAGGCTGAAACTGAAGTTGGGCGAGGTAGGGTCAGCCACTACGCGCCGGTCGTAGCCATAGCGCTTAGCATCAAGGTTGGAGAGGGCTTGCAGGCGCTGCCAGAACAGTTCTTCAAACAACGCTTCGTCGGGTACTGTCGGGCCTTTAAAGATGATTGCCGCACTGTGGTAAGACCTTTCAGATTGCCGATAAGTGTCTACGAAGTCGTAAATGAACTCTAGAATATCGGCATCATCCTTGGGGCAAGCCATGTGGTCGACCACCATGTATTTTAACTGCTGAAAGGTGAGTGCAGTCTTGGCAACAACGCAAGGGAATTCCTTTTGATTTATAAAAGAAAGGTACTCGTCAGTATATATACTATTCTGAATGTCAGGCATGTGGAAATTCTTGGGTCGGGGGTAAGCAAGGAATAGTTTAAATTCCCTAGCTTACGTTTACGCAAGAATTTGCGATGATGTTAATGCATGTGAACCGCTCTTGTTGAGCTTAAGGATAAAGCTTGTATGCTTGAGCTTTCGAGAACAACGGACTGCCAGGAAAGCCCAACCATTTAACCTGACAGTACTTACTCGTCGGTAATCAGTGTGAGTAAGCACTGAGAGAATGACATGTAGCACAACTGTAGCAGTCGTTCACATAAGCCAATTAGCATAAAATCATGTACGAAATAATTAGAATATTAAAGCAGATTGTTGCTTAAGAGCAATGTCCGGTTGAGGTCACCTAAGGTTAGTCTCCTGTCATGGAGAGTTACTCCTAGACAATGACAACAAACAAGCTTGTCATTAGTTAGGAAACCGATGAACTGAAACATTTCGATTAAATACTCTCGTTAGCTCCGGTGCTTGGTAACGAACTGCTGCTGACGAAACGCGCTGTGCCATTTATCGAGCAACAGATAGACTAGGCAGATGCCGCCGGCGGCCACTAGTGGCGAACCCATTGTGTAAGGCACCGTGCTGCGTGCTGATTGCAGTAGTTCAAAGCCTGTGAGCCACGCTCTAAAGCTCAGTAGTGCATCCGGCCCTGGCCCTGAGTAGAGTGGCAGAACACTTAGCAGTCCGGTAACCACAAATAGCAACCCAACAACCAGAACAATACCGCGCCAGGCTTGGCGCGAAAGCAAGGGTTCGTATAACGTGGCCTGTTCAGCTGCTTCCATTTCGATGGCAGCCATCATTTTTATCGTGAAGCTTTCCGGCAGCGTTGGCGTGGAATCCACTTCCCGCAACAGCGTACCTAATAACACATCTTCCTTCGGTTCTTCGTGGCTCATAGTAGGTCGGCGATTTCCTGTTTGAGTAGATGATGCAGCACCGTGTACAGCTTACGCCGGGTGCGCAGCAGCTTCACCTTGATGTTGGCTTTGCTTAGGCCCACAATCTGACTTATTTCTTCCACCGAGTGCTCGTGCTGATAAAACAAGGTGATTAGCAGGGCCTCGTCGGGAGGGAGTGTAGCGAGAGCCGCTTCCAAGTACACTTTCTGGTCGTGATGGGCTAAGGTCTGAAACTGGGTTCGCGCATCATCGGCAAGCGGGTAGTTGGCGGCATTGTCGTCGCTGAGCGAAGTTGTATGTAGTTGCTTGCGGCGTGTGTGTGAAATAGCCGTGGTGTAAACTATCCGATACAGCCAAGTGGAAAACTTGGCTTCTCCGTGAAATGCAGCTAATCCCCGGTAAGCTTTCAGAAAAGCATCCTGCGTTGCTTCCTCCGCCATCTGGCGGTGGCGTAGTAATTTGAAGGCGATGTGGAAAGCCAGGCTTTGGTAGCGTGCTACGAGCAAGGCAAAGGCCGCCGTGTTGCCTTCGATTACCTGTTGGATCAATACGCTGTCGGGGACGGAGGTAGCCATGTGCCGCTTGGACGCTACGTGTGCTGAGTCGGTTACAAGATAGCAGGTCCTTGAAAAGTCGCCAGTGTGTTGTAACCGCTCGCCACAACTAGGCGTCCAAGCGGCCAACACCCCTTCCACTATTCACTCAACTAGTAGCCCATGAACCTCTCGCCTCTTATCGTACTAACGTTAGCGCTCCTGCTATGCGGCACCGCTTTCGGCATTGCGTATCTGTATTTCACGGCTCGAAGCCGGGAGCGGTTAGCTTTGATAGCGCGGGGCCTGGACCCCAATACCTTCCGCCCGCGTCGTACCAATCTCAAGTATGGGATGCTTGTTTCGTCGGTGGTGCTAGGTACGTTGCTCGGCGACTTGATCGGGCGGCAACCATTTGGTTATCCGATAGGGGTGCCCTTGGGAGTATTATTGGGTGGTATTAGCTTAATCGTTTACTACTTCATCGTTGACAAACGCTTGACCAACCGCGAGAAATCAAATGGTATGGAGAACGATTCCACCTACTAGATAAGATAGCCAAACAGCGCAGTCAGTTATCTACGCTGGTTTGTGACCTCCCGACAATTCGTGGGTGATTACAGCACAGAGCTAGCGAGTAGCTGTTAGGCGTTAATTGCCACTTGTTGCTTTTACTACACATTCAGAAAAACAGCCTGGCAGCTAATCCACCTTCCTGCAAGGAGACTAGCTGCCAGGCTGTTTAGAGCTAGATAAACTAGTGTTTGTTCTGGTGAGTAGCGGCTAGTTGCACCACTTGCGCAATGCGGTCTGCCAACACTGTATGGTCCTCGTTGTCCTTAAACAGCTTGGAGCCCATTCCAACGACGCTTACACCTGCCTCAAACCAAGCCCGAAGGTTTTCCTCGGTAGGCTCAACGCCTCCGGTTACCATAATCTTCACGTTGGGCATTGGGGCAAGCACGGCCCGAATGTAGTCGGGCCCCACGATGCTGCCGGGAAATATTTTAACAAGCGCTGCTCCCAACCGAGTGGCATGGAAAATCTCGTTGGGCGTGAGCGCGCTAGGAATCCAAGGCACATCAAAATGACGGCAGACGGCCGCCACGTCGGCCGTGGTGATGGGTTGCACTACAAAGTCGGTACCTGCCTCCAGGAATACTTCTGCTTCCTTGGCGTTGTAAATAGTGCCAGTCCCGAGCAGCAAATCAGGATACTGGGCGGTTACATATTCGCGCAGTTTGGTGAATACAGCAAAGGCATTTGCGCCTCGGTTGGCAAATTCAAACACCCGGATACCCGCCTTATAGCAGATGTCCACAATTTGCTGAGCATACGAGGCGTCGTCGTGGTAGAAGACGGGAACCACTTGCTGGCGTAAAATGGCTTGGATAACGAGGCTGGAAGGGGAACGCTCGGACATAGAGATGGAAGCGGTGTGTTTACTGGAATGAGCTGAAAAGGGCAGACTCGTAGCTACTGAAAAGCGCCAGAGCAAGCTAAGGTTTTAAAGTAGCTTTTTCTTGCTTGCTTTAGCTTCCTGTACTCTCCCGGCTAACGCATTCGCACAGGCGTAGTAGCGTTGCGTTTCCGGTCGGTTGAGAGATTTATATTCTAGATACAACTATCTCTTGCTATCAGCTCACCTTATCTACACCGGAGATACTGAAGTGCTGTTTCTTCGGCGGGTGGTAATACCTGTATTTCTCGTTGTTCATAATGCTATTCCTGATGAAAAAGCACGTACTCGTTTTGCTGCTGTTGTCCTTGTATGCCGTTAGCTGTTCAAAGAGTGATCAACCTGATCCGGTTCCAGTTGTCGTGTCCAAAGAATATTTGGTGGAGTATGAAGTATCGGCCGTCCATGCTACGCGGGCTACTATCTCTTACCGAGACCCGTTAGGTACTTACGTGCGAGAGGAAAATGCGCTTTTGCCCAAAATGTATTCGTTTAAGCGCACGCTGAAGTCAAATGAACCTATCAGTGTATCTGCCTCTCTAACTGACGGCGACGAGGAAGCCCGGATTACGTGTACTATCAAACTTGATGGTGTATCTGTAGACTCCCGGACTACTACCAACTTCGAGATGCATGGTCTCTCATTTTATTCTTTCCATTAGCAGAAGCATCTAAGCAGATTAAGCTATTCCAATAAGGGTAGGGGTGAGCTTCACAAGTATGCCTGCCACTTTTTAGGAAGGACAGGTATTTATGTGGTGTGTTGCAAAAACAGTCGTGCTCTTCTTCGCTACGTGCAAAATATTCATATGCGACTATAGTTAAACTGGTAGTCGCCAATAGCAGTGATTCTATATAGCAAATACTGGCCCTACGAGAATTTTGTTGGAAGCAAATTAAGCGGGGGAGACGTACTAAAAAACATCGTGCACGCGTTTTTAGGCTAGATTCGGATTAAGAGTCTTTCGTTAAGTCGAACTGCTTTCGTGTGCTCTGCTCGTGCTTGCTCGTATGCGGCACGCCCTTTGAATAGGCGGTTACGGCTTGGTTGGTTGTCTTCGATTATGAAAATTTTCAACCTCGTTTGCAGATGAGTGAAAGGTTCTTGCCTTAGCTCATACTTATTCTTCTCCTGTCTACTTGTAGCGGTGGTTACTACCATCTGTTCGGATGAGACATGCGCACAAATCCACCTATCGCTCCAACCCTTAGTATCCACAGTGCCTGATGAATTACATTACCCTACTTCTCCTTCTGTGGTTTGTTCCCTACACCAAGACCACTGATCCTAAAGTAGCACCTCCCGCGCTGGCCGTTAACGTAACCGATTTACGGACCACACCTAGTCTTCTTCGACAACTTAACGCGTACCGGCTACAGGCAGGCTTGCCGCCATTAGTTCTGAGCGAGACTGCCTGTCGAGCGGCGCGCATGCAGGCAGTCTATAACATCACTCACCGCACGCACGGGCATTATCATCCTTACTATCCTACACCCCGGCAACGACTAGCAGCTGTTGGGCACGAATTCGAGAAAGCTAACGGCTTTATTAGTTATGGCTACGAAAACTGTGTCCGTTTTCGGGGTATGCGTCGTGATAAGCTAGTAAGCATTGAAGCGCAGATTTTGCAAGCATATAAATTGTCGCCCAAACACAACGCAGCTCTCTTGGACCCACACCCAACCAAAGTTGGTATTGCGACCATTTATGATGGAAACGAACTACAGAACTCAATGGTATTCTGCATCTAGTATCTGTAGGGAAGTCAGTTTATACCTGGTTACTGTAATGGTAGCACAAAATAAAAGAGTATTCAGAGGCAGGGTAAGAATGAAATGAAATGTGAGTATGTTAGCATAAAATAGTAAAAAAATTGGAGATTATATTACTATTTTATACTTTATTGAATGGGATAAACGGCTTGTTCTTCACAGTTTTATACTGCTTTTGCTAGTAATAGAGTCAGAGTACTTCGCATTCCAGACTTTACTAAAATCGCACTCCAGCACAGTACCCAAACCAGCCTAATACGCGAGTAGCAGTGTTACTCTCGTTCAGCCACAGCCGACGATTATCGCTTAGATTTGAATGTATCTGCCCAGTTTCAGCATCATAACGCTGAGTGACGAGCACACTAACCGTTGGGCCGGCCACGAGACGAAAGTGCCCTCCCGCTTTAAAGGGAGCAAAGCCCACGAGTAAGCGCAGTTGATTGTGCAAATTTAAATTGTCGGTCCAGCCCCGTTGTGCTTCGTTTACTTGCAAGGCTAAAGCATCTAGATTGACACTCAAACGGTGGCGAGTGAGCATTTCCGTACCGACTCCGTAGCCAAGGGCCCAACGGCGGTTACCACTCCCAAAACCGTCGTACGCTCCCGCAAGAAACGTGTAGAACTGCGCCGAGCCGCCTAGTTTCACTGACAGACCAGCCGGCCAGGATTCCGTATTAACGGCCTCCACGCGGTGGTAGCCACGGCGCACAAAATTGAACGGGGCAATACTCACGCCATCAACCGAGTCAGCAACGTTGAACAAGCCGGCTAGCTGCACGCCGTGTACTGTGCCTGCTGCATTGAACAAGCCGGCCGCTTGTACGCCGCGTACCTCAGGCGCTACGTTGAAGAGACCAGCAGCCTGTACCGTTCCGCGGCGCGGTTCCAGCTCCAATTCAGACACATCGTTTTCACTCTGAACGTTGTTGGTTGGCCTTGTCTTAGCAAGTCCGGAGTAATTGAACAAGCCCGCTGTTTGCACGCCATTAAGAGGACGGGTGGCAACGTTCAGCAAGCCTGCTGCCTGCCAACCTGTACCTCCACCAGCCACTACATTCAGCAAGCCAGCTCCCTGAAAACCGTCGAGGTGATGCCCTACTACGTTGGCAAGGCCAGCCACCTGAACACCAGCTACCGTGTCGCGGTCCACGTTGAAAAGGCCCGCGGCTTCAAAGCCATCCACCCCGGCCGCATACCCACCTAGTACATTCACCGACACTTTGTTGACAGTTTGCCCGCTCCGTAGACCATTCGAGCCTAACGGGCCTAGAAACGATACCTGGGCTTTTTTAGTGAAGCTAGGGCGTACTTGCTGTTCGGGTTCTTCAGAAGCAGTGGCAACAGAGTCTGAAGCCACCGACAGCGGAGCTTTTGCTTCCATGGTAGCACTTGAGTCAGTTGCCGGCGACACAGTGGTTTGACTGTTTGGCGCCTCCTTTACTGTCTGCGCACTAGTTGTTGGGCCACGGCCGGAACTAGCTGCTCCTGTTGCCTTAGGCGTAGTTGCTTTACCTGAGGCTGGCTTAGTCGCAGCCCGCTTCGAGGGCGTTGTGGCAGCAACTTTCCCACCTGCTGCAGTAGAGTTTGTAGCCGAGGCAGTAGCCGCCGAACCGACCGGCCTGGGGAAGTACCTGAGTCATTACTGGTAGTTTTGCCGGCGGAAGAAGTAGGGGTAGGAGTGGGTTGTGGTTTCTCTTTGCGGACCGGATGCAGTACTACTTGGTCACCTACTAGCTCATAGCCAATGTTTTTATCTGCCAGAACTGTGTTTAAGACCGTCCGTAAGGATTGGTTTTGCACGTTCAGCGTCACGGGCTGCTGCAGATTGAGAGCAGTATTGCTGTACGAAATCCGCACTCCGTATTGCCGCCTCAACGTACGCAGCACCGACTCGAGCGGGGCTCGATTGAACACGACGGTTACTTTGCGGTCAAGCACCGAGCCTGGCCGCCCTTGGGTGAGGGCCGGTTGATCAGCCAACCAAAAAAATAAGGCTACGACCAAGCATATGCGGTTTAGCATAGCGAAAAGGGTAGTGAACAGTAGAAGAAAGCAGACAGGCGCTACTGGCAGCCCGGTCCGCTGAAGGCATAGCCCGTGCCAGACTTGGCCACGGATAGATTGGTGGAAAGGCTTACCACACGCAAGGCTTGAGCCAGATCGGTGCGCACAAAAGTACCCGTAAAGCGGCACTGACTTAAGCTAGAGTCCGCTAGCGTTACGGGCACGTTGTAGTAGCGGCTTAGGGTTTGCGTTACCTGGCTTAGAGTTTGGTTGTCAAACACCAGTTCATCGCGCTGCCAAGCCCGGAAATTCGGGTCCACGATGGGCTTTTGCACGGCCGCCGCCGGAATGGCCCGCCGAATTACCCCGCGTAAGCCCGGCGTAAGCAATACCGAATCGGTGGCGGCGGACAGCCGTTGCAGCGGGCTGAAAGCCACACGCCCAGTCACGACCGATACTTCCACCGAATCTTCTGTAGTGTAGGCCCGCACATTGAACGAAGTACCCAGCACCCGAGTCCGAGTGTCCGGGGTGAGCACCGTGAAAGGCTGGCCGTTAACTTTTTTCACTTCAAAAAAAGCTTCGCCTTGCAGCTGCACCTCTCGGGCTGACTCATTGAACTCGGCGGCGTAACGCAGGGTAGAGTTCCGGTTCACCCACACTTGGCTGCCATCGGGCAGGGACACCTGCCGGCGTTGCGCACCGGCTGCCACCGTTATCATCTCTGCCGGCCGGTTAAGCAGCGGGCGAAGCAACGTCCACACACCCACAAGCAACAACACCGCCGCGGCTACCCGCAGCAAAGGTTGCATAGCGGGCCACAACGACACTACACGGCCCTCTGACGCCACTGGTACGGACGGTAATTCAGCCTGCGGGGGCTCTAAGTCGGCGGCAACACGAAAGCGCTGCCAGGCTGGTTCAACATCGGCTTCCGTGAAAACCTCGGCAACCGTGCCGCCTCGTTCCCAGGCCCTCGTAGCATCGGTGAGGAGTGGCAAACGAGCAGGAGCGGCCGTAACCCAAGCATGCAATTCTTGTTGCTCCGACGCCGTAGCTTCGCCTGCCAAGTGTTTGGCTAGCAACTCCCAAGGAGCTTGCTCTGCGTCGGAATACAAGTCAGGCATGAATCAAGTCAACAGCTAAACTCTGCGGATACGGCACTTCGGTGGTAAACCGCTCGAAAACGGCACAGCGCAGTTTAGCAGTTCACTCGCAGCAAAGCAAATTTTCACTTGTCGGCCAGCACCCGCCCCGAACCTGTAATGCGAGTGTTGATGGTCGGGCTGCCCTTGTAGTACACTGATCCGCTACCACTGATTTCGGCGCTCAGGGTCCGCTCAGCTCGCACGTAGCTCCGGCCCGAACCCGTAATGGCCACGTAGGTATCCTGGGTGCTTAAGTCAGTGGCTTTCACTTGCCCCGAGCCGCTGATATTGATGTTATGGCTTTGCGAAATGCCTTTCACCTGCGCTTCGCCCGAGCCCGATACATTGGTGCGCAAACTGGTAGCTTGCGTGAAGTCCATGGCCACGCTGCCCGAGCCCGAGACTTTCACTTCGCAAGTGCTCGCCGACCAAGGCGTACTGCTGCGGATTTTGCCTGAGCCTGAAAGCTGTACTTCCGTAAGGTTGGGCACGGTGATGTAGATCTTGATGGGGTCATGGTCGCGGACATTTACCCGGCCAAATTCGAGTTGCAGCTCGTCTCCATTAAGTTCGGTTTCCAGCACATCGAGCACGTTGCGCTGCGCTTCCACACGCACTTGCTGCGGGCTACCTTGGGTCAAGATAACCTCAGCGTCCATCTTAAGATCCACGCGGTTGAAGTTGTCTAGCGTTCGGATTTCCGATTCGGTGGGTCCGGTGCCGCGCACACGGGGTCCGATAATGTTATGCTCGTTGTCGCAAGAGGTGAGGGCTAGCACCGCCAAAAGAGGAAATAGGAGCCAGTTAGTTTTCATGGCTGGAAGAGGATAATAGGTTAGGGTTTGTCTATAAGAGCCGCAACTAGCGGCTTACCCCTACGCCTCCTTGAAAAAAACTTTACAACAGGCCAAGTAACAGCAAAAGCGCCCCCGAGAAAAAGCCTTTCAGGTGCTGGCGCAACAGGCGTAGTGCCTTGCCCATTTGGTTTTCGACTGTTTTTGGAGCCACCTCCAAGGTGTCGGCTATTTGCTGATAACTCAATCCTTCTTGCCGGCTCAGCAGGAACACGGCCCGGCACTGGGGCGGCAATGCTGCCAAAGCCGCGGCTACGGCCTGCTCGGCTTCTTGACCATCCATTTGCTCGGCGGTGCTGTCAGTACCGAAGTCTGGAGTATTGGCTTGTTCGAGACTCACCTGGCGCTTTTGGCGCTCAGCATAGCGCAGGGCCGCGTTCATGGCCGCTCGATGCAGATAGGCTTTGTAGGTGCCTGTGATGTGGAGCGTATCCCGGTTCTTCCACACGTTTAGCAATACGTCCTGCACAAGATCTTCAGCTACGTCGCGGTCCTGTACCACCTGAAATACCACGTTGCCCAACGACCGGTAAAATGCCTTGAACAATGTTTCCATAAATACCTCCGGATTGGTGCGCTGCAACTCCGCCAAGCGAAGTTCAAGGGTAGCAGCAGCATCAATAGCGGTAAGCATAATGGATATCAGAAAAGTGGGCCGCAGTTTCCGAACCTACTTCTGCGGATCATCTCACGACCCGCCAAGCACTGGATGTACGTGTTCTTGTCAAGCAGCCATTTAGTAAATGTCCCAAACAAAATAAGGGAATCTTCTTACACAGTAATGGCTATATGAGTGCAACAATACGGATTTGCTGTTTCATGCACTACCTTAAATTTATCTATTTTCCACTATGTTAAGTGCTAGAGGAGTGCTAGAGGATTTGCTACAGCGTTATCGGAAGCACTCTAACCTTAAGCGTCCTGCTGAAAAGAGCTAGCTGGTATATAAACCGTTTTATACTAGAGGCTATATTTTATCTTCCATTTTCATTTATGTTGATTATCGTATATATGTATGATCAGCTACTTATAAAAGATCCGAACGAGCTAACCTTAACGTCATATCGTACATATTTATTGATAATCCAATTTATTAAATTAGCTATCTACGATAATAATTAAATAATATATTTTTTAATAATTTATAGAATAGGATTTTCTGTTTTCTCATTGTTTTAACACAATTACTGTTTCGCAGTACACGACATATTTTATTTTGGAAAGAACTAATTCTTGCAAAGCAACTAGTTACTAATATACTTCAGAGCAAAATTTTCATTAAGTATTCATTTTGACTCACTAACATCACTATTACAATGAAATCTTGCGAGCCGAAGAACACACTTAAGCTGTTTTAGCGATACAATGGCAGAACCTAATGCTCCTAGTATTGTCGAGTATTGGATCTAAATTTTGTTAGATTTAGCTAGCGTTTCCTGAGGTATAGCCCTCTCCCTCATTACTTACTATATGGTCTATCTATTACCCTTGCGCCGAGCCTGGTTCGGGGCACTCTTACTATTTCTAGTAGGGTTAATCGGTTTAAGCCTTTCAAGCCAAGCCAGTCATATCCGGGCCGGAGAAATTCAAGCCAAGATTGATACAACGGTCAACTACAATCCCAACCGTGTCTTCTTTCGGTTAACTCTCTATTGCAGCGAGCCGGTGACGGGCCGAATACCTGACCAAGATGTGGCGGATATTTTTTTCGGCGACGGCTCCTGCGCGAAAATACCCCGTACTACCAACATATTAGTTAAGCCAGGTATAAGACGCTACACGTACGATTTCGAGCATACTTACGGGGCCGCAAGCCCTGCCGGTAGGCCATATGTAGTTAGCTTTGTTGGGGAGAACCGCAACTTTGGAGTCTTAAATATGAGAGACTCTGACAGACAATCATTCTACGTTTCCACCACGGTTACTATTGATCCGGCTTTACTACAAAATCACTCCCCAGTACTCCGATATCCGGCTATCGATAACGCAGTAATTGCGCAGGTTTTTCAGCATAATCCTGCCGCATATGACGCTGACGGAGACTCTCTAGCGTATGCGCTCGTGAACAGCCAACAAGGCGGGGTGCTAGATGTCATAACTAATTGCACGCCCGTATTTGGTACGGTACCGGGCTATGTGAAGCCCAACGGGATTGGCACTGGCTTACAAGTACCATTTAGCGGCCCACCGGTGGGCAAACCCCTGGATCGCGCCATTTTTCAAATCGATTCTCTGTCGGGCCAAGTGGTCTGGAATGCGCCAGCGGTTGCAGGCGAATACAACTTTGCGATTGCAGTAAAGGAATACCGCCGAATACTCGTGTCCGGCCGCCGTTTGTACCGTCAGATTTCCACTGTAATTCGGGATATCCAAATCACAGTCCGGGCAAACGACAATAAGCTTCCAGAGCTGACAATCCCAGACGACATATGCGTAGTGGCCGGTACGACCTTGGTAGGAAATGTGCGGGCTACTGACCCCGACGGCAACCGCATCCGCTTGGGTGCGAGCAGCGGGATTCTGCCTCCGGCTACTTTCACGCAATCTTCGTTTGGCCCTCCTACCGCAACAGGCACTTTCCGTTGGACGCCCGATTGTAATAACATTGCTGCCGCCCCCACTTTAGTAGTGTTCAGCGCCGTCGACGAGCCTGATGGCATGAATACGGTTCCCTTGACCGACATCCGCACTTGGCGGATTACGGTAATAGGGCCGGCGCCACAGAACCTGCGCGCCACCGCCATTGCTGGCCCCAACAATACGCGCAACACCCGCTTGACGTGGAACAGCTATATCTGCCGCAAACCCGGGGCACGGGTGCTGATCTACCGGCGCGAGAATTCCAATGGTGCTGACTTCGGCGAATGCGTAACGGGCATCCCTGCCTCCTCGGGCTACGTGCAAATTGCTGCTCTCACCTACCCCAACACCACCGACATTGTCGACTACACCGACACCAACGGCGGACAAGGCCTGGAGCGGGGCAAGACCTACTGCTACCGCATCTACGTGGCTTTCCCGCTGCCCGCCGGGGGCGCTAGCCTGGCCTCACAGGAAGCGTGCGTGGAGTTCCCGGGCCGGGCCCTGCTCATGCGCAACGTGACGGTGGACCGTACGGCCACCAGTGCCGGCCAGATCACCGTGCGCTGGACCAAGCCCCGCAGCACGCCCGCCTTTGCCGACCCGCAGCAGTTTCGCGTGCTGCGCGCCCAAGGCCAGGGGGCCAACTTGACCTTTGCGCCGGTGGGCGCGCTGATCAACGTGGCCGCCAATACGAATGACACGACGTACGTGGATAAAGACCCTGTGCTGGACACGCAGAACCGCTCGTATACCTATAAAGTAGAGTTCCTGAGTCAGGGCGTGGTCACGGAAACGGCGACAGCCGCCTCGAGTGTGCGCCTGGAGGGGACGGCTACGCCTGCTGTATCAACTATGGACCTGAACACGATTGACGTGCGCTGGACCTATACCGTACCTTGGGACAACACGCGCCAGCCCACGGTCATCTACCGCCGAGGCCCGGACCCGAGCGGGCCGTTTGTGCGCATCGGCACGGCCACGAGCACAGCCACGGGCGGCAGCTACCGCGACCAAGGCACGGCTACGCAGCGCTTGATCAAAGGCCAGACTTATTGCTACTACGTCGAAACGACCGGCACCTACAACAATCCCGACAAGCTGCCGAGTGGGCTGATAAACCTAAGCCAGCAGCAGTGCATTGCCGTGCGCAACGTGCCGTGCGCGCCAGTGCTGCGCCTGCAGCAGCCCAACTGCGACAGCCTAGCCAGCCGTCTGTTCGATTTGCCTGCCACGCCCCTTAGCGGGCCGGTCTATACCAACCAACTGAGCTGGCAACTGAGCAATACTCCTGCTGACTGCAGCCGAGAAATTATTTCCTACAAGATTTACTACGCTGCTACAACTGAAGATTCCTTAACAGTTCTAGACACAGTACCCGCTACGCAAACCAGTTATGAGCACCGCAACCTCTCCTCGGAAGCAGCCTGCTACGCCGTGCAGGCCGTCGATTCGAGTGGCACGCTCAGCGCGCTCAGCAACCGCGCCTGCAAAGCCGACTGCCAGCTCTTCTTGCTGCCTAACATCTTTACTCCCAATGGCGACGGTAAGAATGACACGTTCCGGCCCAAGGTCTTCACTCCGATCCGGCGCACCCACTTCACCGTCTTCAACCGCTGGGGGGTCAAGATCTACGAGAGCAGCGCTGACCCCCTCATTAACTGGCGTGGGGGTGGCAGCCGCAGTGAGGGTGGCACGTCACCATTTGTAGTCGAGGGGGTCTATTACTATCAGGCCGAGGTCGAGTTTAGCGACGTCTCCAGCACCAAGCGCACCTACAAAGGATGGGTGCAAATCACTCGCTAGTGATTCAATTCAAAAATTAATCCACCATCAAAAACCCTTGCCGCTATAATTAGCAGCAAGGGTTTTTGATTAAACAGCTACTAACTAGTAGACACTTTATAACATGCAAATGTTCTTAAAATTAGCTTTTGCTTTATGTTATCAATTTTAATTATTTATTAAATAAGCGCATTGATTATTTATAAGCACGATATGATAATACAAGTGAATTAAGGAATTATTATTTGTCAAATAATATAAAAAATTTATTAACATATTTTTCCTAAATACATAAGTGATTATCATTTACCGAGGTAGTCTAGAGAGCCATGTAGATTCATAGCGAAGTTTCATGAGCGACTGAAAATAGCCCGATACAAGTCAAGATCTTATACTCACTTACTAACTCAATGCTTTAGCATATCGGATACACTCTTACACGTATAGCAAGATAATTACCCCTGATAATCTTTACTTATCGAGGGTAATTGCTTTACTTTACATCAACCAAATAGCTTTTACCATCTTCATTGACTAGTAATGAGATAGTTGAGCATTTTTAGTATAAAAAACAGTATACCTCATTGCTCTTGCTCATGAGCCAAGCACCACTCGACGATACAAGCCTGCCTGTAGTTCCTGAGCAGCAACTTCGCGCAGCGCGCAGCATCAACGACTATGCCGAGTCGGCGGCTCGGTATGTCACGACGGGTCAGCAAGGCGCAGTAAACACGCAGAGAGCCTACGCCGGCGACTGGCAACGCTTCACTACTTGGTGTGCGGAGCATGACCGTGAGTCGTTGCCTGCTGATGTACCGACGGTGGCGGCTTTTGTAACCTCGCTGGCCGACTCCAATAAAAAGGTAGCCACTATTCAGCGCCATTGTGCTTCAATCAGTAAGGCTCATCAATTAGCTCGCCTTCCTACGCCCACCGATGACCGGCAATTCAAGGAACTAATGGAAGGTATCAGCCGTGAGAAAGGCGTGCGGCAAAAGCAGGCGCCTGCTTTTACGCTTGCCTATTTCAAGCGCGCGCTGTTGGGCATCGATTCCACCCGGCCCGACGGATTACGCGACCGGGCCTTACTGCTTCTTGGACTGGCGGGTGCCTTCCGCCGCGACGAGCTGGCCAGCATCGATATAAAACACCTGCGCTTCGACGAAGATGGATTGGTAGTAGACCTGCCGCATAGTAAAACCAATCAAAAAGGCGAAGCCGAGGAAAAGGCCATTTTCTTCAGTCCCGACCGGCGGAGTTGTCCCGTACGTGCTGTAAAGGAATGGCTGACGCACTTAGAAAAACACGGCCGTACCGATGGCCCTTTGTTTGTATCCTTTCACAAAGGACAACGCCTAAGCCGCCGCCGACTAAGCACATTTAGTTTAAACGAGATTGTTCAGCTGCGGCTCGGCGCTCAGTACACGGCTCACTCCTTACGCGCCTCGTTTGTTACCATTGCCAAACTCAACGGCGCCGACGACAGCGAAGTAATGAATCAGACCAAGCACAAAACCACGGATATGATTCGCCGTTACACCCGCCTCGACAATATCCGTCAGCATAATGCTTCGCAGAAGTTAGGGCTGTAGGAAAATAGCAGGAAATATCTTACCGGATTTCGAACTGATACGCGCCTGCTACTAACTGATATTGAGCGGTTTGGTCTGGCGACTTCTTTGGGTGTATATAGGTCCAAACCAGCTCAATGGGCTTGCCGCCTTCGTACACCTTTTGTCCAGTTGACACAGGCAAGGATAAGGTAGCCGTGGTGTTGGGAGGAACAGTTACGCTATACGAAATGCCCGTACCTGCTTTCTTCCAGGCCGACTTAATGACGCCGTAAGGGCCGGCGTGGGTTGCCTCGAAATGGTCGAGGCCAGCAACAAAATGCGGAGTGAGCAGGATGTTTTTGAAGCCTGGCTTTTGCGGATCAGGCTTGATGCCGCCAAGCCCTTTGTAGAACCAGGCTCCGATTTCGCCGAACATGATATGGTTTTGAGAAATGTCGCTTTTAGCATCGATAGGCCAGTTTTCGTAGAGAGTGGTAGCGCCGTTGGCAATCCACCATCCCCAGGACGGAAATGTTTCTTCAGCCGCTAGTTGGTAAGCGACGTCGGCGTGGCCGTTTTCACTGAGGGCATCCAGAATAGCTTTTGTGCCGAGTAAGCCTACGTCTAGGTGCATATTATCGGCCTTTACCCGGCTGACTAAATTGGCTGCTACCCGGCTTTTCAGTTCCACTGGTACCACGCCCCAACGCAGCGGCACGCTCAACTCCGTTTGAAAGCCGCTGCCATACAAGGCGGTTTCTCGGTTGAGATACTTGGCGTTGATGGCCTTCTTGATTTTTTCAGCCAAGGCAGAGTAGTAGGTGTAATCGGCTTCCTTGCCCAGCACTTTCGCCGCTTGGGCCAGAATGGAGGCATCTACAAAATAATAAGTGGAAGAAGTCAGCTCCACCGGCGACTTCGATTTCACAGGTACCCAATCGCCCAGGCCCCACTCCGTGAGCCCCGTGGGGCTTTGTTCATTGATGTGATCTACGTAGCGCTTGATGTTACTATAACTAGCCGCCAGCAGTTTGGTATCACCGTAAAACAGGTAGATGTTCCAGGGAATGATGGCGATGGTGCTGGTCCAGTCGGGGCCGTTGCCCCATTCGTAGCCCCAGCCGCCGGTAGGAATAATGGAGGGCAGCACGCCGTTGGGCTGCTGCTCGTCGCGGTGGTCGGCCAGCCATTTTTCGTACACCGTGATGCCATCGAAATTGTAGAGGCCGGTTTCACTGGCAATGTGCGCGTCGCCGGTCCAGCCGTTCTTCTCACGCTGCGGACAATCGGTGGGGTAGCCGAACAGGTTGGACAGGTAAGAATTGTTGGTGGCCCACCAGATCTTGTTGATAGTTGGGTTAGAAGTATTCACCTCACCTACCGCGGCCACGTCGCTGTGCATGAAGTGCCCTGTTAGGCTATTGGCCGTGAGGGTGATAGGGCGACTAGTGGTTACTTCTACATACTGAAAACCCTTGTAGTTGAAGCGCGGCATAAAGGCATCTTCCCCCTTGCCGCTCAACGTGAAAATATCGGTCTGGAACGGGTCACTCTTATCAGTGGGCCGGTAGTGCACATCAATGTTCGACTGGTCTACGTGGCCATTGGGGTACCGTCGTTCAGCATGCTTGAGTCGCAACACGGTGCCAGCCGGGCCCTGCGCTCGAATCTGGCTGACCCCAGAGATATTACGGCCCAGGTCGAACACGTATGTGGTGTCGTTGAGTTTGGTCAGGGTTTTCGTTGGAATTGCTTCAACGTTGCGGATGGGTACCATCGCCTGGGCTACAATGTTGGTGGAGGGCGCATTGCGGTAGATGACGGGTTTCCAAGTAGTGTCATCAAAATTGGCAACGTTCCATCCACGCTGCTCTAGGCGCGCATCGTAATGCTCAGCCGTGTATAGACTATTGAATACCAATGGTCCGAGGGCTGTTTTCCAGTCCTTCCCCGACGTGATGGTTACCACCGAACCATTGGCTTGCGTGACGCGCAAATCCAGACAGAAAGTGGGCCGGTTGCGCCACGGAGCCTGATGAAAGTCCCAAACCGCCGTGGACTGGTGGTTGTACCAGCCATTGCCGAGCAGCACGGCCACTGCATTTTTGCCGGGGTGCAAATATTTTGTCACATCGTAGGTCACGTAAAGCGTCCGGCGGTCGAAGCGGGTGTACATCGGGTCGAGGCGGTGGTTGCCCATTTTCTCACCGTTGATGTACAATTCGTAAAGTCCGGCCACGGCAATGTAAGCCCGCGCTGCTTTCACGTTCTGCGGCAAATAGAACGTTTTGCGGAAGTATGGCGCGGGTTTGAATGCCTCGTTTTGCGAGTCACTGATCCAAGCGCCTTGCCAGTTCTGCTGGCGCATCATTCCAGTTTCAAGACTGGATACTCGACTTGCCAGGGCTGGTGCACTGCCTCGGCTCCATACCTGCACCCGCCAGTAGTACCGGGTAAACGGCCGCAAGGCTGGTCCCGCATAAGTCACTAGCTGTCGGTCAGAAGCCACCTTGCCGGAAGTCCATGCCGTGGTACTTCCTCGGCTTACACCTAGCGAGTCGGAGCCAACGGTAAGCTGATAGGCCACTTGCGTAGCACCGCGCCGGTTATCGTTTAGTCGCCAGGTCAGCCGGGGTTGGGACGCGTCCAGGCCCAACGGATTTACTAGGTACTCACACCGCAGATCAGTGGGTGGGCCCGGCGCTTGGGCAGAGGCAGTGACAACACCCAACAGCAAGCCAACTATAAGGCTGCCAATCCAATGCAAATTAGAAGGCAGCAGGACTTCTCGAAAGCAACGACCGAAGATCATGCAGCAATTAAGTGAACAAACTGACTGCAAAGCCAATTCTTATGCACTATATCGCACTAAAACAGCACTATCAGGGACGTTGGCTAAAGAATTCCATCAGACTCAGCGATGCTAAAGTCGTTGAAATTCCCATTACCTAGTTGAAATTGCTATGGCCTCCGCGCCAACTTGCCTGGCTAGACACTTGACTTGCTTTTGAAACTAGGCTGGCTATCGAACAGCCTTGAATTCAACGACTTTCTCTTTCAGTCCCGGCGACTGAAGTGACACCTTAATAGTACCACTAGCCGCAGTGGACTGCACGTAAATCAGCAGCTTACCTTGGTACGCGAGGTGCTTCGCAGCTTTGTAGTCTTCGTGGCTGGCAAGGTCACCACTTTCGATGCCAAGCAGTTTGGCTGGGCCTTCTATGCCTACGGTTACTTCATTGGTGGCGGTGGTCACCGGATTACCGTTTTCATCGGTGATACTTACTTCGATTTGGGTTAAACTCGATGCTTTGGCAGTGGACGCGCTTGGGTAAAGACTGGCCTTAATAGCAGCGGGGGCACCGACGGTTTTCAGCACGTTGCGGCTTATTTCCTTGCCGTTTTTGTAGCCTTTGGCTACCAGTTCGCCGGGTTGGTAGGCTACATCCCAATAAATTTCCTGGCCTTGCTTGCGGCCCAACGATTGGCCGTTGAGCAACAGCTCCGTGGCGTCGGCATTGGTGAAGCCTACTACTCGGACCGCAGCACCCGCTGGCCAGTTCCAGGTAGGATTAAGGCGCCGATGGCCGCGGGCTGCTTGGTCGTTGGCTTTCGGCGCCTCGGCGGCCGCCAGGTAGAGCATAGGCTTATCGGACCACAGGCTCTGACGGAAGTAGTACTCCGGCTTCGGAAAACCCGCTAGATCCAGCAAGCCGGCTCCGTTGCTGCGCTGGGGCCACTTGCCCGCCTCGCCCATGTAGTCGATGCCGGTCCAGAGATATTGAGCGGAGATATAAGCCAAGGAATCGACAGGCCTCCAAGCCTTGAAACTCATGCCGTTTTCGCTGCCGTAAATCACGCGGTTAGGGTACTTCTGGTGGTCTTCAGGGTAACGAAATTCTTGGTAGTTGTACCCCACCAAATCGAGGGCCGCCGGGTAGTCGGTGAAGTTGGACATCACCACGCCAGCCAAGGCAGCCGTGATTGGCCGGGAGGTATCTGCTTGCTTAGCCACGGCCACTAAACGCTTGGCTAGCTCGCCTAGGCGGCTTGCCGGTGGGTGGTCGGGCAGGAAGCCTTTGCCGTAGATCTGTGGGTTGCGGCCGGTGTTCAATACTTCGTGAGTGTAGGGGTCGTTGGGGTAGTCGATTTCGTTGCCGATGCTCCACATGATGATGGAAGGGCGGTTGCGGTTGCGCAAAATCATGTCGCGCAAATCCCGGTCGGCCCACTCTTTGAAATATTCGTGGGTGCCAAACTTGGCGGGCGTGCCCACGTTCCAGCCTTCCACCCACTTGTTTTTTCCTTCTTCCCATTCGTCAAACGCCTCGTCCATCACTAGGAAGCCAAGCTGGTCGCACAGGGCGTAAAAATAGTCGGCGTGCGGATTGTGGCTCATGCGAATAGAATTGCAGCCGACCTCTTTCAAAGCCCGCAGACGCCGCTCCCATACCTCCGGGGGCACGGCCACCCCTAACGCGCCGGCATCGTCGTGCAGACAAACACCCTTAAGCTTGAGGTTTTTCTCGTTCAGAAAGAAGCCCTGGTTGGCATCGAATCGGATGCTGCGCACACCCACTTCCTCTACCACTTCATCCGTTACCTTGCCTTGCACCGACAGCGACACCCGCAGCTTATACAATCGTGGGTTGTCCACCGACCACAAGGCTGGCTTACTGATTGTAAGCGGCATGGCAGCCTGCGCCTCGCCGTTAGACTTGGTTTGCACCTGCTGCTGGCCAGTAGCCACCACCTTGCCTTGTGCATCAAGCAGCGTGCTTTTCACGAGCACTGTTGCAGCGGCGGTTGTAGCATTATTGACGGCCACAGTCACCTTGCCTGTTGCGGCACTAGCCGACACCTCGGGCGTAGTGAAGCCTACGCCCCACAGCCCAACGTGCACGGGTGCCGTGGCTACCAAGTACACATTGCGGTAAATACCCGAGCCCGTGTACCAACGCGAATCTGCCACCTGACTATGGTCGGCTTTCACGGCCAGCACATTTTTGCCGTTAGCGCTGAGGTACGGCGTCAACTCGTATTGGAAAGACGCAAAGCCGCTGGGCCGCTTGCCCAGGAAATGGCCGTTCAGCCAAACTTCGCTGTTTTTGTACACCCCGTCGAAGTACACAAATACCTTTTTGGCGCGAAAGCTGGCCGGGACGTCAAACGTTTTGCGGTACCAGCCGATACCCCCCGGCAAGTAGCCCGTAGCGCTGGCCCACTCCTGACTGAATGGCCCTTCAATACTCCAGTCGTGGGGCAGTTCGAGGCGGCGCCAGTCCTGGTCGTTGAAGTCTGGCTTTTCGCCCGCCGTTACGTCGCCCCAGTGAAACTTCCAGTCGGAGTTGAAGAGCAGTTGCTGACGGGACGCCGACGTTTGCGCACGGGCGGAAAGTAAGGAGCAGGCAAAGATCAGCAGGAGTAGAAGGTTACTTCTCATAAGGTGAGGAAGAAGGCACTGATGGAACGGCAGTTAGCTATTTTCTGTGGCGAGCATCTACTATGGTATCCGTTTACTTAAACACCACTTATGCTGAGCGCAGTGCGCCGACATTGGAATACTATATCTGTCATGCTGAGCGCAGCCGAAGCATCTCGCGTGCTGAGGTTGGATTATTAATCTGGCGTCAGCACGCGAGATGCTTCGGCTGCGCTCAGCATGACGGTAGGGAGTAAGGAGAACACTCAAAGGATGATTGGGCATGCAGGCCTTTAATGCAGAAGGATGATATGAATGACTTTGCTGGTCTTTTCTGCTTACTATTAGCGGATTTCGCTTACCACAGTGGTGATGGAGCGCGGCGCTAGGTGCACCAGTTGATCGGCTTTCAGCACCGGACCGGGCTGTAGGTCGGTGGTGGCGGAGGTGGTATAGATGCGCATGGTACCGAGCTTCTTGCCGATCTTAAGTTGCAGGTCGGCGGCAGTGGTAGCAGAGTTGACAACCACCGTCACAAATTGCTTGCTGCCAGCGTTTTTGTAGGCCGATACCAGCAATTGATTTTCGGGACCGAGGTCAGGAGCAAGGCGAGCGTCGATGCGGACGGCACCCGGACGGATGAAACGGCTGTAGTTGCCGAGCGCCCAAAGCATTTTGCTGGTTTGGTAGTTGCCGTCTTCTTTAGTCTTATCGACGTAAATCAGTCCGTCTTTGTAATCGTAGGGCGAAACGGCCAGCCACCATTGCCATGCGGCAGCGTTGGCCATGGCGAGGTCATTATGAATGACGCGGGCCAAGTACAGCGCGGGCTCTATGGTTAGGTCGCGCTTGTTGCCGTTGATTTCGCCGCCGTTGTCGCCCAGGATGCAGTATTCCGATTGCCAGAAAGTAAGTTTCGGCACCGCAGCTACTTTAGCTGCCAACTGCTTGCGTAGGGTTACAGCTTGGTTGTGGGGCGAAGTAGTGAAGTAGCTGTGGGCGGCTACCACGGGCGCCATGCGGGGCAAATTGCCCACGTAGGTAGGCGAAGCAGAACTGAAAAAGGCAGTTATTTGCTCGCCCCGTTCGGGCTTGTCTTCGGTGGCTAGCAAGTAGTTCAGCTTGCCGGCTTCCGTAATCAAGATTTTGGTAGGCAGCTTTTGCGCCTCCAGCGCTGCGTTCAACGCCTTGGTTACGCCCGCAATTTCCTCGTTGCGAAACGGGCTGCCTTCTTGTTTGGGGTCACTCCAGTCCCACTGTGGCTCGTTGATGGGGCTAATATAGTCGAATAGCATACCGGTGGTACGCTGCACGCCCTGCACCACATCCGCCATAAACTTGGCAAAGGCCTCGTACTTAGCGGGAGCAATATTGGTTTTACCGTCGGCGGCAAAGGCTCTGCCGGTGAGCGTGTACTGCACCGGCGGACTATTCATAAATCCTAAAAACTGCTTGACCCCGCGCTGCTTAGCCGACTGCATAAACCACACTTGGCCTGCTTGCCGGGTCCAGTCGTAGCGGCCATCAGGGAGCAGAAATGATTCGGCCCGATGCCATTCGTCTTTGATACCGCTGGCTTCGCCTTGCTGCGTGCTGCCTGCTCCAATATTGAAGCGCCACATCGACAAGCCAATGCCTCTGGGGTTACCGTTTGGCCCATTTTCGGTACTGAATAGCAAGTCAGCAATAGCTTCTCTCTTGGCTGCGGGCCATTGCCCCACAAACTGACACGCCCAGGCATCGGAGGCGCTGAAGTTGTCGATGGTTTGATATGTCTTGGTATCGTCGAGCAGTACGGTTACCGGTTTGGCACTTGCGCTAGTTCGTGCTTGACTGCCCTGCCCGCTGCTCGTACCAGAAGCCCCAAGCAGCAGGAGCGCGCCCAACAAGAAACGCCCCCTGGCAACATACTGTCGGGCGGGCAAAATGTGAGGCGTAGAAAGTGAAACGCTCGATTGAGCTGGAATGCTCATTGCAGATTGTTTAAGTGAAATAACAGACAAGAATAGCCGCTTGCGGCGCTTACCCAGACAAACCGGCCGGCTAACTCAAGTCAACCAGCCGGTTTGCTCTCATATAAGCCAATGCTTACTTGGCAAGCAACTTAGTACCCAGGATTCTGCGCCACGTTGCCGCCGGAAAGCTGAATCTGGGGCGTCGGAATCGGGAACAGGTTGTTTTTCTCGGATATCTGGTCTTTCACTTTGCCTTTGTCGTAGGGGTCGGTGCTGGTTTGGTTGTAGGCATTGAAGGCCTGGATAACAGCCACCAGCCGGTGCTGCCGCACCAAATCGTAGTAGCGGTGGCCCTCCATGGCTAGCTCCAGGCGGCGCTCCAACCAAATATGGTCCAGCAAGGCCGTGCCGGAGGAAGTGCGGGGCAACACAGTGCCCGGCTTCAGGCGGTTAGCACGGGCACGCACCAAGTTCAGCGAGGTGCGGGCTTTGTCTTGCTGACCCAGGCGGTACGAAGCTTCAGCGTGCATCAGCAGTAAGTCGGCGTAGCGCAGCTCGATGCGGTTGAGCGGAGCGTGGTTTTGCTCGTTGGCCGGCCGGTCTTTCAGCAGCAGAAACATCTTACGGCTAATGCGCCCCGATTCGTTTTCGGAAGGCTTGGTATTGTATTTCGTGTAATCGAAGCTATTCGTTTTCACGTCCACGCTGTCACCTTCCTTGATGATGGTATACTTCAGGCGTGGATCATTTTCCCGCACAAAGGCCTGCTCCAAGTTGCTGCTGGGCGTGTTGAAACCCCAGCCGCCGTCGGCCCGGCTGCGCATCACCACGGTGAGGGCAGTGCCGAGGTTGAACGTTTGGTTGGCGTTGTAGTTGAATTCGAAAATAGACTCGTTGCCGTTGGGATTATTCACGCTCCACACCCGACTGAAGTCATCGTTGAGGTTGTACTGGCCCGATGCAATAACCTTCTCGGCATACTGCTGCGACTCGGCCCATTTTTCCGTGAACAGATAGGCCTTGGCGAGGTAGGCGTTGGCAGCCCCTTTGGTGGCGCGGCCTCGGTCAATAGCGGCCCGGGCACCTTTCTCAGGCAGCGCGTCGGCGGCATCTTTCAAGTCCTGAATGATCTGGGCGTAGCACTCTTCGGTGGTGGCGCGCTGATACGTCAGGGCTTCTTCAGCGGTTACAGGCGTAAGCACCAGCGGCACCCCACCAAAGCCTTTCACCAACTCGAAGTAGTTGTAGGCCCGAATAAACTTCACTTCCCCCAGCAATTGCTTTTGCAGCTCGGCATCAATAGGTGCCTTGTCAATGCCAACCAGCGCAGCATTGCAGTTGCCAATGGCTTGAAACAGGTGGGTATACCGGTTGTCAAACCACTCATTATTCGGCAGCCAGAAGAAGCGGGAGAAGTCGCCAAACTCGCGCTGGTCGCCGGCAATGGCATTGCCTTTCCACGCGTCGTCGGAGCCGGCGTCGCCGAACATGCGGGTGCGGTCGAGTTGCCACCAGTCGTTTTGGTCGGAGAGCGAGTAGCAGCCCATTACGGCCGCTTTGCACTCCTCGGCGGTGGTGTAGTAGTTGTTGGTATTCTGCTGTCCGCGTGGCGGTTCGTCCAGGAATTCCTTACAGGATTGCAGGCATAGGCCCAGCACCAACGCAAGGAGGAAGCTATATTTTTTCATGGTTTCAATGGCTGGGAGGGAGTTAGAAAGCAATGTTGGCGCCTATCAAGTAGGTGCGGGTGGTGGGGTAGTTGCCCAGATCAACCCCGCGGTTGAGCGCCGACGGTGTATCCGTGTAGGAGCGGCCATACCCGATTTCCGGGTCAAGGCCAGAGTAATTGGTGATGGTAAATAGGTTCTGGGCACTCACGTACAGGCGCAAGCTGCTCATGCGCAGCACACTAGAAGCCGCCTTGGGCAGCGTGTAGCCGAGTTGCAAGTTTCGCATGCGGGCATAAGAGCCATCTTCCACGTAGAAATTCGAGAAGCGCGTGAGGTTCTGGTTGTTGTCGTTGGCGACGATGCGGGGCACCGAGTTCGAGGTGCCTTCGCCGTGCCACGCCTCGTTTTCCAACCCGGCGATTTTGTTGTAGTTGTAGCTACCCGAATACCACCAGCCTTTGTTAGCATTCACCAAGTCGTTGCCGAGGCTGCCCACCAATGACACCTGCAAGTCGAAGCCTTTGTAGCCCGCAGTCAGGTTCACACCGAAAGTCAAGTCGGGTGTAGGGTTGCCGATGTACTTCTGGTCTTTGGCGTCAATGACGCCGTCGCTGTTAAGGTCGGCGAACCGGAAATCACCGGGCTTGGCGCCAGCCTGAACCAGTGCGCCCGATGGGCCTTTGTAAGCGTCGATTTCTCCCTGGCTCTGGAAAATGCCGTCCGTCTGGTAACCGTAGAAAGCACCTACGTATCCACCTTCCTCGGTTTTGGAGGGCCGCCCAAAAATTGGGGTATTGCCGGAGTACAGGGCTTGGCCATTGGCTAGCTTTTTGATTTTGCTGATGGCGCGAGTGGCGTTGATGTTGGCGCCGTAGGTGAAGTCGCCAGTGGATTTGGCATAGCCCACCGAGAAATCTAACCCGTTGGTTTTCATGCTGCCGATGTTAGTCACGGGGCTGTTGTAGCCGTAGCCGGCGTGGCCCGGAATAGCCTGGCTCATCAGCATGTCCATGGTGTTGCGGCGGAACACGTCGGCCGTTACCGTCAGCTTGTTGTCCAGAAACGCCAGGTCAGCCCCGATGTCGTAGTCTTCTACCGTTTCCCACTTCACGTTGGGGTTGGGCACGTTGTTCTGTACCACGCCTAGCTGCTCGGTGCGGGTGTCACCCGTCACGTAGTACACTTGGTCCAACGTACCGATATAGGCGCTGTTTGTGATGCTGCGAATGTTCTGGTTGCCCACGCGGCCCCAACTGGCCCGGAGTTTAAAGAAGTTAACGGCGCTTACTTCCTTCATGAAGTTTTCGTCGGAAATCAACCAGCCGGCCGACACCGACGGGAACACGCCCCACCGATTAGCCGACGGAAACACCGAGGCCCCATCGCGACGGATACTCGCGCCCAGCAAGTAACGCCCCTTGTAATCGTAGTTTACCCGGCCAATTAGCGAGGCAATGGTGTTCACAAAATCGTTGCCTTCTATGCTGAAGTTGGCCGTGGCCGCGTCGGGATAGCGCAGCTGCGGCGTGTTACTCGGAATACCTTGCCCGATGGACGCATCCGTACGGGTGGTGAATTTTTCCAGCGTCACGGCGGCCAGCGCCGAGAGATTATGGTCGCCGAATGACTTGGTGTAGTTCAGCGTGTTGGTGTTGTTCCAGTTGATTTCTAGGTTATGTTCTCTTCGGAGCGAGTTCACTTGGTTGCGCTCATTGGGGTCGATGGTGTAGAACGGCGAGAAGAGGTTGCGTTCATACACGTTGTTGTTGGAGCCAAACCGGGTTTCGAAAATCAAGCCCGGCACGAACTCGTAGTTGGCGTACACGGTGCCCACCAGAAAGTACTGGTTGCGTTTGTCGTCGTTGCGTTCCACCAGCGCCAACGGGTTGCCAATATCGGTGGGCGACGCGCCGTAGTAGTCGTAGGGGTTGCCCGACGTGCCCGGCACCCGAGCCGGCGTGATAGGGTCGTCGTTGAACGCGTCGCGGAACAAGCTGCCACTGTTCAAGTACTTCTGGTTGGTCATCGAGATGTTGAAATCCTCGCCTACCTTCAGCCGCTTGGCGGCTTGGTACTCGGATTTCATGCGCAGCGAGAGCCGTTCGAAGTCGGAATTGCGAACCAAGCCCTGTTCTTTGAAGTAGCTGATGCCCGTCGAATACACCACCCGGTCGCTGCCTCCCGACAACCCCACGCTGTAGTTCTGCGTGCTGCCCCGGCGCGATATTTCGTCCCACCAATTCGTGGTTTGAGTGAACGACGAAGGATCTTGGTACACCAAAGGCCGGCCCGAGTTGGTAGCCGCCAGATTCATAATGCTGGCATATTCGCTGGCCGAGGCCATATTCGGTGTCTTGGTTGGGTTCGACACCCCGTACGTCACATCGAGCGTAAGTTTCGGGTCGCCTTTCACCCCAGCTTTGGTGGTAATCAGCACAACCCCGTTAGCCGCTCTTGACCCATAAATGGCCGCCGAGGCAGCGTCCTTAAGCACGCTCAAGGACGCTATGTCTTTCGGGTTCAGGTAGTTGATATTGGCCACCGGCAACCCGTCCACCACGTAGAGCGGGCTGTTGCCGTTGATGGTAGATATGCCCCGGACCAGGATTTGCGGGGTCGAGCCCGGCTCTGAACCAGCACCCACCACCGATACGCCGGCCGCTTTGCCTTGTAGGGCGCTACCCACGTCGGCTACTGTGAGCTTGGCAATATCCTCGCCTTGCACCGTGGTTACGGCGTTGGTAAGGCTGCGCTTTTCCTGCGTACCATAGCCCACGACCACCACTTCGTCCAGTGCCTTGGTATCAGCGGCCATTCTGATGTCCACAGTGGTGCGGCTGGAAATTGGTACTTCCTGCTGCCGGTAGCCTACAAACGAGACTTGCAGCACGCCCGTGGCCGCATTGGGCACGCTCAAGGTGAAGTTGCCTTGGTTGTCGGTGGCGGTGCCCGTGGTCGTGCCTTTCACCAGCACGGTCACGCCGGGCAGCCCCGAGCCCGATTCGTCGGTGATTTTTCCGGTGACAGTGCTCGTCTGCGCGTAGGCCCCGGTCACGGACAGGAAAAAGAGAGGTAAGCACGCGGCGTACTCCCTTCTGAATAAACGGTGTGTCATAAACAAATGGGTGAGAAGTTGGATGGAAAGGAATAGAGTCGACGGTGGTACCTAGTTTGATTTTCCCACGGCCGGCGACGGGAGACGGCCCAAAATGGGCGCCGATACGCTCTTCAGAGTCTTTTGATCGGGCTTGAGCAGTTCTAGCACCACCACTTCGTTTTCGCCTTTTTTCAACCACTCCACGGGCACATACACCGTTTGCTGCGGCCCAATGCCCCAGTAGCGTCCCAGCGAGTGGCCATTGATCCAGACGCTGCCTTTGCCCCAGGTTTGCATGTCGAGGTAAGTGTCGCCGGTTTGGGTGAGCGTGAAGGTGCCGCGTTTCACCACGGGGCCATTTGCAGCCGTGGCGGTGGGTTTTCCGTTGAACAAGGAAGCATCAACCCGGTCGAAGGGCAGCCCGAACATCTGCCAGTTTTTCACTTCCTGCTTGCCGAGCATGACCTTCTCCGTGATGCCTTTGCGGTTTTGCAGCAGGTATTTGCCGAAGTTGATCCGGCCCAGGTTTTCAACCACGATATCTAGTTGCACCTGCCCTTTGGGAAGCGTTACGCTGAGGCTGTCTTGCTTGAGGCGCCGGTCCACGACGCCCACCCGCTTGCCGTTGACATACACCAAGCCGTAGTCTCGCAGATCTTTAATCTTCAGCATCTTGGTGCTGCCACCCGCAACCGTAGTCCGATACAACACAAAGCCGTAAGCCTGGTTTAAGTCTTCGAAGGTGAGCGGCGTGGTATTTTTCTTGGCCGCGGGCAGCATATCAAACAGACTCGCGGCTTGGCTGAGCTGCACGGCTGGCAGCGTAATGGCAGGCTTGGCCGCAGGCACGGCCGGCAGCTTGGTGCCCGCTGGCAAGTGCTTCTCGATTACGCTACGGAAAGCCATGAACTTGGGCGTGGCATTGCCGGCTTCGTCCAGAGGGGCATCGTAGTCGTAGCTGCTGATCTGGGGTTCGTAGGCAACGGTGTCGCTGAAGTTGGCGCCGTTCATGAAGCCCCGCGTGGTACCGCCGTGAAACATGTACATGTTGATCGACAGGCCGGCAGCCAACACTGTATCGAGGCGACCGGTGTAATTTTTGGCGGGCACCGTGTGGTGGGGTGCGCCCCACCAGTCAAACCAGGCTGGGTACCACTCGGCAATGAAGTAAGGACCCTTGCCGTTGTGGTTGGTGCGCACAATCTGCTTCACTTCATTGGGCTTATCGAGACCATTCACGGCAGGCAGCAGCCCCGGCAAATGCCCCTGCGCCACCTTGGCGGCCGGGTCACAGGTATAAAGCAACCCGTCGAAGCCAGCCTCTAGGAATAGCTTGCGGTTGAGGTCGAGGTATTCTTTGTCACTGGCATAGAAGCCGTATTCGTTTTCCACCTGCACCATCAGAACCGGCCCGCCGTGGTTGATTTGCAGGGGTGCTAGTTGCTTGCCTACTTCCTGAATGTAAGCCCGGTACTCAGCTAAAAACTCCGGCGACTTGCTGCGGACCACTAAGCCTTTCTCGTTTTGCAGCCAGTACGGATAGCCGCCAAATTCCCACTCTGCGCACACATAGGGGCTCGGCCGGAGCACCACCCACAGTCCTTCTTCCTGGGCCATCTTCACGAAGGCGGCAATGTCGTTGTTGCCCGTGAAATCGAACTTACCTTTCTGGGGCTCGTGCAGGTTCCAGAAAACGTAGGTACCGATAGTATTCAGGCCCATAGCCTTGGCCATTTTCATGCGGTGACGCCACGCCTCGCGCGGTACGCGGGGATAATGCAACTCGCCCGAAATCATCTGAAACGGTTTGCCATCGAGCAGAAAGTCCTCGTCGCCCAGCGCAAAAGTGTGCTTGGTTTGCTGGGCTACAACGGGCAGCACAGAACAGGTCAACACGAAAAGCAATAATAAATGGAGTACTCTTCTCATAAGGGGTGGTAAGGGTTCGGTTCTTAAAGAGGTGGACTAACAAGTCCTGCAACAACATCAATCGATTGCGTTGCTTTCGCACCACTATCCATGCGGACTTACCTCAGCGGTAAGGGCAGCTATTACATAAAGCCAGCGGGCAGCGCGGATCTTCCTTCTAAAGAAAGGTTGGCACCAAGGCCAGCAAGCAGTTCATTTGCTTGTATGCTGACTCGTGCCGGGGTGCCTCAAACTTCGATTCAATAAAACTACTGGATCAAATCGGGTGAGAATAGGGCAATTTTGGTAAAAAAACAGGGGTAAATTGGTCTGAACCTAGTAGCGCCGAGGCTAATTCAATCCACTTAGCAAGAACGCCTGGGGCATTCAAGTCAGAGAAAAGGGATAAATTGGTCTGGGTCGGAAAAAGGGCAAAAGAAACGAGTAGCTAAGCGGCAAGGAGTCTGCTTCGGTGTCGCAAGACTTTCGCAGCTATTCTAGGCTTGCTCAGAGCCGCTGCATTACCTCTGTTTTTCCTAAGTTCAATTCCTGCCCAAGCAGTTCTTTCGTTTTCAAGCCTGTTGTAAGGCTCAGTACCTATGAAGTGGTTAATTACCCAAGCCTTATGCCTATTCCTGCTGGGATTGGCATGCACCACCAGCTTGGCGCAAAGTACCCCCAGTGAATTTCGTTTCGAACACCTGACCGTCAACGATGGTCTGTCGCACAGCGACGCCATGGCCGTTGCGCAGGACCGCCTGGGCTTCCTCTGGATTGGCACCAATCGGGGCGTCAATCGATACGACGGCTACGAGCTGAAAAAGTATATCCTGCCCGTGAACCCCCTGAACGGCCTGTCTGGCAACCGAGTACGGGCTTTGCACGTGGGCCGCGACGGACGCCTATGGGTGGGCGCCGAAAGCAGCGGCCTTAGCTTGTACGACGCCGACCGTGACCGTTTCGTCAACATCACCGAGCGTCAGGCTCCGGTAGCACTTCACGGGCTAGCTCGCCTGCTTGCCCAGGCCGATGTGGTAGCTATAACCTCCGACCCACACGGGCGTTTGTGGGTGGGTACCCAGCACCAAGGTATGTTTGTGTTGGATTTTGACGTGCAAGGAAGGCTACGCAACCTGCAACAAGTGCCCTAGCGGAAGACAACCGTCACGACTACCAGGTTATGAGCGTGGTGGCGGCACCGGAAGGGCAAATCTGGGTAGGCACGCTCGGCGCCGGGCTCCGGATACTTGATGCCGGCTCCGTACTACCGAAACTACTAGTTGCCCGCAAAGCGCCCCTAGCGTTGGCTACCGTGCGCAGCGTGCACCTCGACCGCCGCGGCGACCTTTGGCTTGGCACCAATCGGCAAGTGTTTTGGGTGTCGCGCCAAGATCGGCTGCGCGCCCAAAACCTAGCCGCACACCCCCTCCCTCAAGCCTGCCGTGACATTCATGACCTTCGTCTCGATACGTTTGGGCGCTTGTGGGTGGGCACCGACTACGGCTTGTATCTCTGGCAGGCCGGTACTGTCACGGGCACCACCCCCCCTGTGCAACTCACCAAACCCACTTTGTTTTTACCTGTGGGCGGCGACCCATTCAGTTTGCAGTCCGAGCGGGTCCACCAACTCTTCGAGGACCAAGATCAGGTGCTGTGGATGGCGGCTTCGGCCGGAGGCCTAAACAAGGTGGATCTGCGCCAAAAGCCATTCGGGCAGTTGCAGCACCAACTGACGGCCAAGGCCACCCTGCCCAACAACTATGTCAATGCCGTTTACAAAGAGGAAGCGAAAAACTTGCTCTGGATTGGCACCCGTAACGGTTTCTCCTGTTACGACTTAACGCACAAAACCTACCACAACTACCTGAGCTGGCAACAATCGAGCGACTCTACTGGCGTGGACGTCTCGTCGGTGGTGCAGGCTTCGGATGGGACCTTGTGGCTCGGCACCCGCACGCACGGCTTATATACGCTTAAGCGCCAGAATGGTCGCGAAAAGCTGACTCCCTTTGCGGCTTTGTCGAACCAACCAGACCAGGTGACTACCAGCGTAGAAACCATCGTAGAGGACCGTTTTGGTACCATGTGGGTGGGCACTTTCAACGCGGGGCTTGCACGGTTTAGCCGGTCTGGCAAGCACCTCAGAACGTACAGCGTTAGCACCGGCTTACCCACCGACCATTTCACTTACCTTCTCTACGACCAGAAGCACAATCTGCTGTGGGCTAGCACGCGCGATGCAGGCCTGCTGAAGCTGCGCGTAACCGCCGATTCGCTGATACTGCTCAAGCAATTCACCCACGACGAGCGCAATAGCAACAGCTTGAGCGTCAATTACGTGTGGCCCCTGTTGCAAGACCGTCAGGGTACGCTGTGGATTGGTACAATTGGCGGGGGTCTCCACCAGTTACGGACCGATTCGCAGGGCCGCGAACATATGCAACGCTGCAGCCAGTGGCTGCCCGAAAGCGACGTGGAAAGCTTGCTAATCGACGAAGACGGGCACCTTTGGATTGGGGGCACAGGCTTGTATTGCGTTACACCTAGCACCCACCGCTACCTGCGCTACGACGTAGCCGACGGCTTGCAAAGCAATGCGTTTAAAGTTGGGGCAGCCTGCCGGGCACAAGATGGTACGCTGTATTTCGGGGCATCAACGGCATTAGCTACTTTCAGCCGCGTGCTATCCGGGCTAACCCCTACCCACCCGTTGTGCGCATTACAGGCTTTCGAGTGGCCAACAAAACAGTGGCCGTTGGCGACACTATTAACGGGCGCGTGCTGCTAACCAAGGCGTTTGCTCATCCGCAAACCATTACGATTCGGGCCGATGAAAACGACTTCTCGGTGGAGTTTGTGGGCCTCAACTACGCCACGCCAAAAAAGCATCAATATGCCTACCAATTAGTAGGGTATAATGCCGATTGGGTAGCCGCGGCTCCCGGACAACGCACCGCCAGCTTTGCCAACCTGCCGCCGGGCGACTACACGTTTCAAGTGAAAGCCAGCAACGGCGACGGCCTTTGGTCTACCGAGCCGGCCACGTTGCAACTCACCGTGCTGCCGCCCTGGTGGAAAACGTGGTGGGCCTATTTGTTGTATGGCCTGGCCGTTATCGGGGCGTTGCTCTTGTATCGCCATGTAACCATGGCGCAACAGGGTTTGGAGAACAAGCTTGCGCTCGAGAAATTCCGGGTTGAAAAAGAGAAAGAACTCACCGATCTGAAGCTGAGCTTCTTCACCAACGTTTCGCACGAATTACGTACCCCACTGACGCTAATTTTGGGCCCAATGGAAGAGCTGCTGACGGCGGCCAACCGCTTCACGGGGTTGAAAGACAACATCGTGCTCATGCACAAGCAAACCCGGAAACTGTTGGAACTGGTGAACCAGTTGCTTGACTTCCGCAAAGTAGAAGCCGGCAAAGTGCCACTCCGGGCCACCCGCGCCGATATTGTCGGCTTTCTAACCGAAGTATTCCTGATTTTCAAGCTCAAGGCCGAGGAACGGCAGTTGGCGTACTCGTTGCTGGTACCGCCCAAAGCCGTAGAACTGTACTTTGATGCGGGCAAGCTGGAAATCGTACTGACCAATCTGCTAGCCAATGCCTTCAAGTATACCAAAGAAGGCGGCAGCATCACGGTCACGGCCGCGGTAGTAGGGCACCCAAGCAACAACGCCGTTTTCGGACCGAATGTCCTCGCGGACAATTACTTAGAAATAAAAGTTATAGACAAAGGCATCGGTATGCAGCCTGCCGAGCTAGCCCACATTTTCGATGCGTATTACCAGGCTTCCCAAACGGAAACCTTGCGCATGATGGGCACGGGTATCGGCTTGTCGTTGGTAAAGCAGTTTGTGGAGCGCCACGGCGGCGAAATCACGGTGGCTAGTGAAGTGAACCAGGGAGCCACGTTCACGGTCCGTCTGCCTTTCGGCCGCGCGCATCTGAATTCTACCGATTTCGGACCCGAAACAACTGCTTGCGAGCAGCACCTCTCCGTACTTGCTTCGGGAACTGCCCTGGCTACTGACCACCACGCTGACAGCATGGAATGCGCTTTTACTACTCCCCCACGCCTGCTTATTGTCGAGGATAATACCGACTTGCGGCAATACCTAGAACAGCTGTTTGACTCGGAGTTCGAGGTGACGGTAGCCGCCGACGGCGTGGAAGGTTGGGAAAAGGCGCAAGCCCTTCTACCCGATTTTGTGTTGAGCGACATCATGATGCCCCAAAGCGACGGGTTAGAGCTGTGCCAGAAAATCAAGCAACACCCCAAGACCTTGCACATTCCAGTGCTGCTGCTTACCGCCCGCACGGCGGCCGTGCACGAGCTAGAGGGCATGGAAAACGGTGCCGACGATTACATCAGCAAACCCTTCAACCCGAAGATCCTGCACGCTAAAGTCTCGGCTGTGCTGCGTAACCGGGCCAAGCTACGCGAGTTCTACGAGCGCCAGATATTGCTGGAACCCACCAAGGTAGTCATCCCGGAAGCTGACAAGCTCTTTTTAGAACAAGCCATGAAAGTGGTGGAAAACAACCTCGCCGATCCGGAATTCAATGTGCAGGTGTTGCTCCGAGAAATGGGCATGAGCCAATCCTTTCTCTACCGCCGCGTGAAAAGCATTACTGGCCAGTCGGTAGTGGAGTTCATTCGCGACGTGCGGTTGAAGCGGGCCGCGCAGTTGCTGGCAAGTACGCAACTCCGCATATCCGACGTAGCCTACCAAGTAGGCATTCAGGATTTAAAGCACTTCCGCACCATGTTTCAGAAGTTGTACGGCATGTCGCCTTCCGAGTACGCCAAGCAGCACCGCGGAGGCGAGCAGGTCGGGCTGGTCGTGCACTAACCGAACTAGCCTGCCCCTAGCACCGAAAAACAAAAGAGCCCGTCCGGTAACCGGACGGGCTCTTTTGTTTCAAGCACAAAGCTTACTGGCCTAGCTTGGCTTTCAGGTTTTGGTCTAGCGCCTCCAGGAACTCCTCGGTGTAGAGGTAGTCGCGGCCGTGCTCCACTTTGTTGCCGTGGATGCAAACGGCGAGGTCCTTGGTCATCTTGCCGCTTTCTACGGTTTCGATGCACACTTGCTCTAGCGCGGTGCAGAAGTCGATGAGCTCCTGGTTACCATCAAGCTTGCCACGGAACTCCAAGCCCCGAGTCCAGGCGAAGATGCTGGCGATGGGGTTGGTAGACGTGGGCTTGCCTTTCTGGTGGTCGCGGTAGTGGCGCGTTACGGTGCCGTGGGCGGCTTCGGCTTCCATCACGGTGCCGTCGGGCGTCACCAGCGTGGACGTCATCAAGCCGAGCGAGCCAAAACCTTGAGCCACCGTATCGCTTTGCACGTCGCCATCATAGTTTTTGCAAGCCCACACAAAGTTGCCATTCCACTTCAGGGCCGAAGCCACCATGTCGTCGATGAGACGGTGCTCGTAGGTGATGCCGGCGGCGCTGAATTTCTCGGTGTAGTCCTGCTCGTAAATCTCTTGGAAAATGTCCTTGAAACGACCATCGTACTTTTTCAGGATGGTGTTCTTGGTGCTCAGGTACAAGGGCCAGCCTTTCATCAGGGCCTGATTGAAGCAAGCGTGCGCAAAGCCCCGGATAGACTCGTCGGTGTTGTACATGGCCAGCGCCACGCCGTCACCTTTGAAGTTGAACACTTCAAACGACTGCGTTTCGCCCCCATCTTCGGGCTGGAAGGTAATGGTGAGCTTGCCTTTGCCTTTGGTTACGAAATCGGTGGCGCGGTACTGGTCGCCGAAGGCGTGACGACCGATGCAGATCGGCGCCGTCCAGTTGGGTACCAAACGGGGCACATTGCTCGTCACGATGGGCTCGCGGAAAACGGTGCCGTCGAGAATGTTGCGGATGGTGCCGTTAGGCGACTTCCACATCTGCTTCAGGCCAAACTCGGCCACACGCTCTTCGTCGGGGGTAATAGTAGCGCACTTAATGCCGACGCCATACTGCTTGATGGCGTTGGCAGCATCAATGGTCACCTGGTCGTTGGTTTCGTCCCGGTACTCGATGCCGAGGTCGTAGTATTTGATATCCAGCTCCAAATACGGCAGGATCAGCTTGTCCTTGATGAACTTCCAAATGATGCGCGTCATTTCGTCGCCATCCAACTCTACTACGGGGTTTGCTACGTTGATTTTGGCCATTATCTGTGGTTGGGCTTGGTAGTTTGTTGCGGTGACACTAGGCTTTGTGAGACAGATTTGCGTGCTTCCCTCCTAGCCGACGAGAGCACGCAAAGGCTTTTTGCCCGCGCCAAAGTATATAATAATCCTCGTTATAGCTGGCACCCAAGCCTACATTAGCCAGGATCTACTTGGCAGTCAAGCCCCTTGAGGAGAACTTACCTACTGAACTTTATGGGCCGAGGTCTTCCTTTGCGGCTGCCGCCCGCGGCCTTGCTTCTTTTCAAAGAAGCTCTAGCTCGGCTGTTTGCAGCCTCATTGGTCTACCTTGCTTTGCTTCACTGATTTTTCACCCATGCAAATTCATTTAACTGAAACCGACCAAGACCTACGCGACATCTTGGCTTTGCAAAAGCAAAACCACGTCAGCCAAGTATCGGCCGATGTGCAGGCGCGGGAAGGATTTGTGACATTGCAATACACACTGGCCGAGTTACAGCAGCTCCACGCCGCGGCGCCGAGTATCATAGCCCGGGCCGATGGACGCCTAGTCGGCTATGCGCTAGCGGCTATGCCTGCTGTTCGGGGTCTTGTACCGCCCCTCGACGAGTTGTTTACCATGGCCGAAACGTTGCCCTACCACGGCCGTTCGTTGGCCGACCATCCGTATTACCTAATGGGGCAGATATGCGTTGCGGAAGGCTACCGAGGCGTGGGATTGTTCGATCAGCTTTATCAGGCCCACCGTGCCGCTTATAGCTCTCAGTACCAATTACTCGTGACGGACATTGCGGCTCGCAATACCCGTTCCCTCCGTGCCCACCAGCGGGTTGGGTTTCAAGCTCTGCACCGCTTTCTTGATCCAGTATCGGAGCAGGAATGGGTGGTAGTAGGGTGGGACTGGCAACCCGGCCAATAACACCAAATAACTCGCTCGTTTTACTAAAAGCAAAAGGCAAGACGTCGTCTTGCTTACGACATCGCCTTGCCTTCCTTCATAGCGCTAAGGTGCACAGCCGCTAATTCAAGCCTACTTTGCCTTTCATGGACTCAAAGAGTTTAGCTGAGTCAAAGCCTACGCCTTTCTTAAATACCAGGCTCATCTTCCGCACCTGCGCGATATTCTGCTCCGGGTCTCCGTCAATCACAACCAAGTCGGCTTGTTTACCTGCTTCAATAGAGCCAATTTCCCGGTCGCGGCCTAAGTACTTAGCTCCGTTGAGGGTGCTGATTTTGATGGCTTCCACGGCCGTGAAACCGGCTTCAACCAGCAACTCCAGCTGCCGCCGGTTGGCATAGCCTGCCACCGTACGGCCGGCACCGGTAGGGTCAGTACCGGCTACGAGTAGGCCACCGGCATCATGAAATTGCTTTTCCCATGCCAGCTCTTTCATAAACAACCGCGTGCTGGCCGTGTCTTTGCCCTGGTTTTGCTGCCAGGTGGTATTCTCCCGTTCCTGCAACTGCGGAATCAAAGCTTCTAAGCCGCCTCCAAGCACAACTTCACGACCGGTATATGGCTCGAACACCGGCAGCGTAGACGTAAGCGCCACGCGCTTGGCAATCAGCAGACTGATAAGACTTTTCATTTGGGGGCTGTTAACCGGCAAGTCCAGCAGGCTCTTACGAGCGGCGGGATAATCGGCAACGTCCACCTGTTTGTTGGCGGCGAAATCGGAGCTGGCCATAAAGCCGTGTTCGAGGTTGTCGATACCGAGTTCGGCTGCTTCCTTATACGTGATGGCGCACAAGTGCCCGGTTACCTTGAGTTGGCGGGCGTGGGCTTCCCGCAACACGGCCGTCAGGTCGGCGCGGGTGGCGTGCATGTACATTTTGAACGAACGGCAGCCTTTGTTGGCCCAAAAAATGGTGGCAGCAGCAGCTTCCTCGGGGCCTTTGATTGTGTTCAGGGCCGGAATATCGAGGGCGGGCTCTTCGATGTAGGGAGCCGTGATTTCCATGTCCGGACCAATCAGCTTGCCTTCTTCGATCATGCGCTTCACCGCCAAATCGGTTTGCGGTTCAATACTTCCCGCCGTGCGGATGGTAGTAGCCCCGCCCGCCAGATACAGCCGGGGAAATGAGTACGGCATTTGGGCAATGTTGAAATAGCCCCCCACCGGCATCGTGTAATACAAGTGCTCGTGTAGCATGACCAACCCCGGAATCAGGGTTTTACCGGTGCAGTTGATCACCTGCGCACCAGCTGGCACTTTCACTTTTTTGGTGGCTCCTACCTGCGTGATGCGCCCTTGCTCGATGAGGACGGTTTGGTGGAGCTGCGCCGGCCGGCCAGTACCATCGATAATTTTGGCGTCAGTTAAGGCAATGGGTCCGCCGCTTTGCACCTTAATGAATGGTTGCACTTGCGGCGTGAACTGCTGCGCGTGGCCTGGCAGCACCGAAGCCAACAGAAACGAGCAAACGCTAAGGGAAAGCAACCGGGGAGTAGCAAGTGTCATAAGGAAGTTGAGAGCAGTTAACTTCCTAAGTATACGACATCCGGCCGATGTGGCTAGACCAGCCCCAATAAGGCACAAGATAGGTCCCCACCAGCCGGTAGTCAGCCTGGTGTGCTTGCTACAGCGCTCAAGAGGGGAGCTGCCACATCTGCTAATACGCCTTCCGGCTTGGTACCCGTTTCAGCACCAAGCCAGAAGGCATATTCCACTCACTAAGCTGTTGCGGCAACCGGCCGACGCAACCACAGAATAACTAGCAGCAATGCCAGCAAAACCAACGCCGGCGCCCCGTTGGCAATGCCACCGGGAATCACGGTAGCATGCACCACAACGGCGCCTATCATTATAATTACCAAGCCCATAGCAGCCAAACGAGTGAAGCGTGGTATCAGTAGGCCAATACCGCCGAGCAGTTCAGCCACGCTAATGACGTAAGCCATTGCACCTGGCAGGCCGATGCTGCTGAACATACCCACCGTACCGGGTAGGTCGGTTAGTTTCTTGATGCCAAACCCAATGAAGGCGAGGCCAACTAATCCTTGCAGAACCCAAGCAATGATGTTACGCGTGGAAGAAGACATAAAATAGGGAGTTGGGTTAAAAGAAGACTTTTAGAGTCAGCCAGTTAGGGGCTGTTTGCTGTTAGCAAATATGTCGACTTACCGGTTTATTTTGGCTAGCAGTTTACCGAAGGATACCGGTATACTTGAGGATACCGATCTACTTGATACTCACGGCGAAACGCTCGACCATCGGCTACTGCGCTTAGTCCTCATTGCAATCCGTAAACTTGCTTTGCATCTGCTTGCGGTTTGCTGACTACCTTGGCTTGTCTGCTAAAGCCATCGGCTAACGATAAAGTAGGCCTTGTTGAAACTTGGTGTTGCCAGATACCTGTATGCATTCGTCCTCTACTCGCTTTCATAAGGCGCTCGAAAAATTCGACGCGGCCAACGCCGAAGATCCAAACCAGGACACCGATTCCGATGGCCGCTCATGGCCCAAGGAATTGCTGTATGGCCACCGGATGAGTGCCTGCCTAACTCGCGTAGCGCCCGAGGCGCCCGAGGCCGTGCACCTAGCCGCCCGTTGCCAGCATATCCGCCGCTGGACCATCCCACGGCAGGATTTTCCTATGGATCGGGCTGGTTACCATAAATGGCGCAATACCCTCAAGAAATATCACGCGGAAATAGCCGGCCAGCTATTAGCCGAGGTGGGATATGATGACGCTACAATTACCCGTGTGCAGGCGCTATTGCAAAAGCAGCAACTCACCCGCGACGCCGACGTGCAATTGCTGGAAGACGTCATTTGCCTCGTGTTTCTGGAATACTACTTCGTTGACTTCGCCCGTCAGCATCCCGAAGAGAAAGTCATAGATATTGTCCAGAAAACGTGGGCGAAAATGACGCCTAGAGGCCATGAGCTTGCCTTGCAATTGCCTTTCACCGACGCTGCCCAAGCTCTGTTAACAAAGGCTCTAGCATAACCACCTTGTCGTTGGCCGTTAGATCGTGCCCCAAAGCCACGACCCCGCCAATAACAATCAGCGCCGGGTAGGTGATGCCGTGGCTTGCAACTAAGGTTGGCAGTTGCCCAACTCGCCCCACGGCGAGCTTGCGGTGAGGCAAGGAAACGTGCTGCACAACAGCAGCCGGCGTATCTCCCCGACCCATTTCGCAGTACGTAGCGGCAATTTCCGCGGCTTTGTTCAACCCCATGTAAACAACGACGGTAGAATTGCTTTGCATGGCCAGCCGCAGGTCTGCCGAAAGAGTGCCGTCCTTCTTTGTACCCGTTAGCATCCAAACACCCTCGCTGACAACGCGGTGCGTAAGCGGAATGTCTTCGTAGCCTAGGGCCTGCATGCTGGAAATGCCCGGTATATAATGCGTAGCAATGCCATGGGCGCGGGCAAATAGCACCTCTTCGAAACCGCGGCCAAACACGAATGGGTCGCCGCCTTTCAACCGAACAACCCGGCCACGGGCTAGCGCCTTTTCTAAGATCAGCTCATGAATGGTTTCTTGAGGCGTGTACTCCCCGTACGGCTTTTTGCCTACATAAATGCATTCGCAGGCAGCTGGAGCCAAGGCCAGCAGCTCCTGGTTGGCTAGGTTGTCGTAGAGAATAACGGCTGCGGTTTGCAGCACCTTGTAGGCTTTGAGCGTGAGCAACTCCGGGTCGCCGGGGCCCGCTCCTACCACATACAACTCGGGCACAACTTCGGCCATAGCATCAAGTAAATAGCAAAACGCTCTAGTTTGAATTCATGACCCCGACTGCGGTTGGTTCTTCCCAAAACTCGAATTCAGCGGCCGGCGCCTCACAAGTCGGGCAGTGATAGTCGGGCAGCTCTTCCCAATGCGTACCAGCCGCTATTCCCTGAGCCGGGTCCCCGTAAGCAACATCGTACACGGTAAGGCACCGGCGGCAGCGTGGCAACAAGGCAGCCGGTACCTCCGCTTTTTCGACTGGTGCCGTAGAGTTTTCGCTAACCAATTCTTGAGAATTAGCCCCGGCTTGCTCATAGAACAGATGGCACAACTCGGCCAAGTACCACCCTAGCCGGTCGCGGCGCACATGCTGGCGAAACAGGACAAAATCACGCGAATTGGGATTGAAGTCGCGCGTGTGCAGGATTTCGTACTGCTCGGTGCTGCGCCCTTGCTGCGTACGGACGACGATGGAGCCGAAAAGGCCGGTTTGGGGCTGCGTTTTGATGGCGAAGCACAATTGATAAGTGCGCACATCCTCGTCGTTGAGGTAGCGGACGAGTTCGTGCTTGAGAGCCAATCCCGCGGGGCAGTGGTCTTCCACTTGCCAGTTCAGTTCGTTGGCTGCGTGCCGCACATTCACGCGGTGGCGGCAGAGCACGGCATCCCACAGGGCACGGTCAGTAGGCGCAATACCCTTCACCACCAACGACTTCCACGGCGTTGTGCAAAGCTGTCCCACACGCGTCTGCAAACACACCCGGCACAGATCCTGCAAAAAGGCCACCGTAAATAGCTCGTTGCGCCGGTAAATGCCGAGCCATACTTGTTGCCCACTGCGGTTAAAGCCTTCATAATAGGGCAGCATGAAAGCAGGCAGCACCAACGGCCCGGCCACGAGCCGCTGGCCCAATGGCTGCACGGCACTTACCAGCGCGTGCAGTTGCTCTCCCGCAGTAGTTGGCTGGCCGGCAAACTGAGTGGTATTGGCGAGCAGCACGCGTTCCACGGCCGCACTTATCACCGGCACGTCTTCGGAGTATATCAAATGCGGCCACGCGTACAGGTGGCCCGTGCGGGGAAAGCGTACGTACAGATGCCAATAGTTGCTAGTATCGGCGGCAATGAAATTGAGATGACCCGTGAAAAGTGGCACGAAGGTCTGGCGGCTGTCGACCAGATTGATCTTCAGCCGGGGCCGATAATCAAACAAGTCCAAGATGTCTTTGTAAACCCCCTCTCGCAACCAGGCCGCATTGTAAAACACGTCCTCGCCCACGTAGGAACTGACGATGTTAGGATGCAACTCTGGTTCGGTTTCGGCCAGCACACCTGCAGCATTTAGCGCCTGCAACAGGGCTTTGCGCTGTGGCTTCTCGACTGCCAGCAACATTTGTTGCCGATGCCCAAGTTGCACGTGTTCAATTCCCGCGGCTTCGGCCGCAGTCAGAACGGCCAGCAAGTCGCCCGCCGGCACAATGCCCCCTGGCAGATTCACGGCAATGACGGAGGGTAAGGAATCAGTTGCGCTCATAAAGTGTCAGGCAGAAATCCACCCTGAGAAATGCGGCTTATCAACCTGCGACGGGAGCTAGCACGGCTAGTTCAGTGGCTAGAATTTGTTGGACTTCGGGCCGGCACGAGCCACAGCCCGTACCGGCGCCCGTGGTGGCACAGAGTTCCTTGAGCGTATCGCAGCCAGCGGCTATGGCTTGGCGCAGGTTGTCGGCGCCCACGTTATTGCAACTACACACCAGTTTGCCGAGCACGGGGGCGGCTGTCCGGCCGCTGCGTAGCAGTTGCAGGCGTTTGTCACTAAGTTCGGTTTTATTGGCTATCAGCTCCCGAAACTCTTGGAACTCACTTTTATCACCAATCAGAATGGCGCCCACAAGCCGGTCCTGATGGATGATGCACTTCTTGTAGTAGCGTTGCGCCTTGTCGATGAACACGATTTCTTCGTAGTGCACCGGATCGGGGCACTCGGGCAGGCCGATACTGCACAAGTCGAAGCCATGAATTTTGATGATGTTCATGAACGTACTGCCTTGGTAGCGGCTGCTTACGTCGCCGCTGAGGTAGCGCGCCACTACGGCGGCCTGTTGCTCGGCCGCGGCCGTGATACCGTAGAGCACGCCCTGAAACTCGGCAATTTCACCAAGGGCGTACACGCTCGGGTCGCTGGTCTGCAACCGCTCGTTCACTACCACTCCTCGCCGGCACTCTAGGCCGCACTCCCGAGCCAGCTCCAGGTTGGGCACCGTCCCGATGGCCAGAATCAGGGCGTCGCACTCCAAGCGGCGGCCACTTTTCAAGCCCACGCCCGTGAGGCGGGAGCGGCCGTAGTACAACTCAACCTCGTCGTTGAAGTACAGATCACACCCTTGGTCCAGCATTTCCTCTTGCAGCATCTGGCTACCCAAAGGGTCGAGCTGGCGGTCCAGGAAGCGAGAAATCCGCTGGATGATGGACACTTTGGTGCCTACCTCACGCAGCGAAGCCGCCATTTCCAGCCCGAGCAGGCCCCCGCCTACTATCACTACATGGGACTCCCGGGCAGGCAAGTGGTTTATGAAATCATCGGCGTCGGTGCGGCTGCGCATGGTGAAGATGCCGGGCAGCGAGGGCACGTTGCGGGGCACGGCCGCGCGGCTGCCGGTGGCCAGTAGCAGCACGTCGTAGGGAGTGCGCTGGCCGCGCGAGTCTATTACGTACTTCTCGGCTCGGTTCACGTGCTCCACGCTCACCCCGCGCCGTAAGCTGATGTTGTAAGTGGGCTCTTCGTCGTCCCGCATTTTCACCAGCTGTGCCCAATCCTGATGCCCGCTGATGTAGTCGGGCAGCATCACGCGGTTGTAGAACGGAAAGTCCTCTTTGCTGAAGATGGTGATGTCGTCTTCCTGATTCAGCTCGCGGTACGACTTCACAAAGCCATAAGCTCCGGCCCCGGCTCCTACTACCACAATGCGCTGCTTGGGCTTGCGGTACTTTTCGAGCTGTACCGCGCAGAATTTAAAGTCCGGTTCCTTGGAAACGGGGTCCACCGCCCCTGAAGTGACGTTGTTGGCGCGGTGCAGGTCCGAACCTAGGATTTTCCCCCAATGCATGGGCAAAAACACCACTCCCGGCCGGATGTTTGTCGTCAGGCGAGCCGCTACTCGCACACTACCTCGCCTCGACTCCACCGTCACCAGGTCGCCTTCCCCTACTTCCAAGGATGCTGCGTCTTGCGGATTCAGTTCCAGAAAAGCCTGCGGCGTGTGCTGCTTCAACTTACTGACCTTGCCTGTTTTGGTCATCGTGTGCCACTGGTCCCGGATGCGGCCGGTGGTCAAAATGAACGGGTACGTTTCGTCGGGCACTTCGCTGCGGAACACGGCTGCCACCGGATGAATCTTGGCCCGGCCCGAAGCCGTGTAGAACCGCTGGTCGGTGAAGAGCCGGGGCGTATCGGGCGTTGCTTGCTCGGCGCGGTAAGGCCATTGCACCGAACCCCGCTCGCGCAGGATGCGGTAGTTGAGCCCGGTAATATCAAGGGTGGTGCCGGTGGTGAGGCGAGTATGCTCCTGGTAAATGGCCTCGGTGTTTGCATAGTCGAAGCCGGCAAAACCCATGGCCCGTGCGAAACGGCAGATGATTTCGGCATCGGATAGCGCCTGACCGGGGGCGTCCACCACTTTCGGTAGGTAGCTGATGCGCCGTTCCGAGTTGGTCATGGTGCCTTCTTTCTCGGCCCAAGCGGCGGCGGGTAGCACCACGTCGGCGTAAGCCAAGGTTTCGGGCTTATTACTGATGTCCTGCACCACCACGAATTTCGCTTTGGCCAGCGCCGCTTCGGCCTGCCGCACATTGGGCAAGCTGGTCAGCGGATTGGTGCAGATAATCCAGATGGCTTTGAGGCGGCCGTCTTCTAGGGCTTCAAACATCTCGGTGGCTGTGAAACCGGGCTTGTCGGCTAAGGGGCCGCTGCCCCAGAACTGCTGCACTTCGGCCCGATGCGCGGGGTTGGCAAGGTTGCGGTGAGCCGGTAGCAAGTTGGAGAGGCCCCCCACTTCGCGGCCGCCCATGGCGTTGGGCTGTCCCGTTAGAGAAAGCGGCCCCGCGCCCGGCTTGCCAATCTGCCCGGTAATGAGGTGCAGGTTCAGCAAACTCAAATTCTTGTCGACGCCCACTACGCTCTGGTTGAGGCCCATCGTCCACATCGAGAGAAAACCCTGCGCCGCCCCGATGTAGCGGGCTACTAGCCGAATATCCGCCTCTGATACCCCGCACAGTTGCGCCGCTTCGGCCACTGTCCGCTCGAACACGAGGCGTTGGTATTCCTCGAAACCTTCGGCGTGTTGTTCGATGAAAGCTAAGTCGATGTCGCCGTTTTCAATCAAGGCTCGCCCCAACGCTTGGTTCAGCACCACGTCGGTGCCCGGAATCAGTTGCAAGTGTACATCAGCCAGGGTGCAGGTGTCCGTCACGCGCGGGTCCACTACAATGATTTTGGTGGCCAGGTTGGTGGCTTTGTGGGCCTCCACGCGCCGCCACAAAATGGGGTGGCACCAGGCCGGGTTGGCACCGGTTACCAGCAAACAGTCTGCTAGTTCGATGTCGTCGTAGCACACCGGCACGCTGTCTTCGCCCAAAGCCATCTTGTAGCCTACCACTGCGCTGCTCATGCACAGGCGCGAATTAGTATCGAGGTTGTTGCTGCCGATGAAGCCCTTCATCAGCTTGTTGATGACGTAGTACTCTTCGGTTAGGCACTGCCCGGAGGCGTAGAAAGCCACCGACTCGGGGCCGTACTGCTGAATGAACGTCTTGAACACCGCGGCCGTGCGCGCCAGGGCGTCGTCCCAGCTTATTTGCTGCAACGGGCGACTTTTGCTGTAGCGCATTTGCGGGTACAGCAGCCGGTCGGTGCGGTCATTGACGGTGTATTGCAGGTTGAGGCCCTTGCTACACAAGGCACCGCGGTTGACGGGGTAGTCGGGGTTGCCTGTTACAGATACGTCGCCGTTCTTTCCCGGCTTGACCAGCACCCCGCAGCCTACACCACAATAGCAGCACACAGAAGGAATAGCAGCGGAAGGCAAAGACATAGGCACGTAGTTTATCTTTCAGATTTCAAGCGCCCCACTAGGCGCGAGCCAACGTGAGCGACTCGGGAGCAACTTCGCCGATTTCTTTGCGCACGAGCCGCACTAGCAGCACTAATCCGCCCACCGCGGCCACACCTAACCCGATGTAGAGAAAGGCCGTGCTGTAGCTGATAGCCGAAGATTTGAACAGGAAGCCAACCAGCATGGCACCTAGATTGCCGCCCGCGCCCACCACACCACTCACACTGCCCATGGCTTTCTTATTGACGAACGGCACGATAGAGTACGTGCAGCCATTGGCCATTTTCAGGAATAAGGCAAACAGTAGCATGGCGGCAATGGCCAGTGGCAAGCTCGGCGCCACCGCAAACAACACAATACCAAATCCTTCGAGAATGAGCAGTCCGCTCAGCAGCAGCCATTTGCCCTTGAGGCCATAAGTCCGCCCCATCCGGTCGCTGACCCAGCCACCTAGGCCGCGGGCAAAGATGTTCATGAAGCCGAAGATGCCCGCTAGCATACCTGCTAGCACAAGAGTCGCCCCGAAGTGGTCGACGAAGTACACGGCGGCCACGTTGTCGATGGTGATTTCAATGCCGAAGCAGGCGCCATAGGCCAGGGCCAGCACCCAGGTGCGGTAGTCGCGCAAAGCCAGCAGAAACGTACCCTTAGGCTTTTCGGCAGTGGCCGTACGCTGAATGTCGGCGTAATTACCGCGCGGCGTGTCGGTGGTGTATTTGTAGTACAGCCAGGCCATCACCAGCAGCACCACACCCGGCACCACCATAGCCAAGCGCCAGGAATTAGCTTCATCGATGTAACCCAACGACACGAAAGCGGCAGCCACCAGTGGCATGGCCATGTTGGCAATACCACCGCCAAGGTTGCCCCAGCCGCCGGCTACGGCATTGGCCGTGCCCACCACGTTGGGCGCAAACATCATGGAGGTGTGAAACTGCGTGATAACGAAGGACGCTCCGATGATGCCAATGGCTAGGCGGAACAGCAGAAAGCTTTCGTAGCTGTTGCTCAAGCCAATGAGCATCACTGGAAAAGCGCCCACTACCAATAGCAGCGTGTACGCCAGGCGTGGGCCCAATGTGTCGCAGAGCTTGCCCATGATCAAGCGCGCCAGAATGGTGGCCGACACCGACGCAATGACAATGTTCCCGACCTGCCCTTTATCGAGGTGTAGCTGCTCTCGCACCAATGGCATCAACGGCGCAATCCCAAACCACCCGAAAAAGCAAAAGAAGAACGTAAGCCAGGTTAGGTGGAACGTGCGCATCTGCACGCCCTTTGCGGCGAAGATGTTGAGGTGGCTGAGGGGCTGCTGATTGGCAAGCGGAGCATCCATGAGCAAGAAATTAGGTACCGGTTAAATCAAATCCGTCAACTTGTAGGCTTAGGCCCAGCCGATGTAAACTACCCCGTCCTCGACCTTGATCGGGTAGGTTTGAATGCTACACTCGTCGCCATTCAGGCATTCACCCGTGAGCAACGAAAAGGTGCGCTTATGAAACGGGCAGGCCACTTTCGGCTCACAGGCTTCGCCAGTGCTGCCAATCATACCGCGGGCCAACGCCATCTGCTGCTTGTGCGGACACAGGTTTTGGGTGGCGTACCACTCGCCACGACGGGCAAAGTTGAAAATGGCAACCTGCTGGCCTTCCACCAGGGCACAGGCGCCTCCATCGGCTGGTATATCCGTGGTTTTGCACACGGGCAGCCATTCTACGTCGACAATAGTTTCCATAGTATTTTGCCTGTTAAGGAGTTAAGAGTTTTGCTAGCAATGCCTGCTTTGCCCTGCCACTTGGCCGGATTACTCGGTTAAGTGCCGGGCCGCGCCTACGAGGGCGCCGCCATATCTGCTGAATCGACTTGGTTTTGGTTAAGCGAGAGGCGCTACCACGCCTTGACTATCTTTTGCCCCCGCACAGGTTCAAACTCCATGGTGGGGTCTTTCAGCTTCGGGGCATTCACGAAGTGGGTGAATTGCTTGCGCAACTCCGGATTTTCCACCACTTCTTTCCACTCACAGTGGTAGTTCTGGATAAGCAGTGCCATTTCGGCTTCTAGGTCGGCGCAGATACCGAGGCTGTCGTTGAGCACCACGTTTTTGAGATAGGCCAGGCCGCCATCCATCTTGTTGAGCCAGGTGGCAGTGCGCATGAGCGGGTCGGCGGTTTTGATGTAAAACATCAGGAACCGGTCCAGGTACTTGATTAGGGTTTCCTTGTCGATGTCGGTGGCGAGCAATTGGGCGTGCTGCGGCTTGGAGCCGCCGTTGCCACACACGTACAGGTTCCAACCTTTTTCGGTGGCGATAATGCCGAAGTCTTTGGCTTGGGCCTCGGCGCATTCGCGTACGCAGCCGCTCACGCCACTTTTCAGCTTGTGGGGCGAGCGGATACCCTTGTAGCGATTCTCGATTTCAATGGCCAGGGATACGCTGTCGTGCAAGCCAAACCGGCACCACGTACTGCCTACGCAGCTTTTCACGGTGCGCAACGACTTGCCGTAAGCGTGCCCGCTCTCGAAGCCCGCATTGATGAGTTCTTCCCAGATATCAGGCAAGTCACTCACGTGGGCCCCGAACATGTCGATGCGCTGGCCGCCCGTAATCTTGGTGTAGAGCCCATACTTGTGGGCCACTCGCCCAATCACCATCAGTTGCTCGGGCGTCACTTCTCCGCCCGCAATGCGCGGCACCACCGAGTAGCTGCCCCCTTTCTGAATGTTGGCTAGGTACCGGTCGTTGGTGTCTTGAATGGTGTTTTGCTTGACAATCAAATCATTCCACAAACCCGACAAGATGCTGCCAATAGCCGGCTTGCAGGTTTCGCAACCGTCGCCTTTGCCGAAGTGGTCGAGGGCCGCGTCGTAGGTACGGATGTCGTTGATTTTCAATAAGTCGAACAGTTCTTGGCGCGAGTAGTCGAAATGCTCGCACAGCACGTTCTTGATGTAAGCGCCCTGCGCGGTGAGGGTCCCGTTTATTAAATCCTTGATCATGGGCACGCAACCGCCGCAGCCGGTACCGGCCTTGTTACACTTCTTCATGCCGTCCACTGACGTCACGTTCAGTTCGGTTACGGCGGTGCAGATAGCGCCTTTGGTTACAGCCTCGCACGAACACACCAGCGCTTCCTCGGGCAAACTCATCACGCCCGCGCCATCGTTGGCTTCGCCCCGCGGGCTCCTAAAATCAGGTCTTCGGGGTGCGGCGGCAGCACGATTTTGTTGTTCACCGTTTGCAGCAGTATGTTGTACGCCTCAGCATCACCGATGAGTACGCCTCCGAGCAGGTACTTGCCATCGGGGCTGATGTTGATGCGCTTGTAAACGCCGTTGTGTGCATCCTCGAACACGATGGAACGGCTGTGCGGCTCGGCGATGAATGGGTCGCCGAAGCTAGCCACGTCCACGCCAATCAGTTTGAGCTTACTGCTCATGTCATAACCGGTGAAAGCGCGGGCACCTTTCGTGAGCTGGCTAGCTACTACATCGGCCATGTCGTAGCCGGGGGCTACTAGGCCGTAAATCATGCCGCTGTGAAGCGCGCACTCGCCGATGGCGAAAATGCGTGGGTCGCAGGTTTGCATTTCATCGTTGACCACGATGCCGCCGCGCATGCCCACTTCCAAACCCGCTAGTTTGGCTAGCTCGTCGCGGGGGCGAATACCGGCCGAAATCACCAGCATATCCACCTCTAAAATAGACCCGTCGCCGAAGTGCAGCGAATCAATCTTGCTTTCCCCACCGATACTGGAAGTGGCTTTGCTCAGGTGAATCTGCAAACCCAAGGCTTCAAGCTTGGTTTGTAGCATCTGGCTACCGGCGGCGTCTATTTGCCGGGGCATTAGCCGGGGAGCAAATTCTATTACGTGCGTTTCGGGCACGCCTAAATCCAACAGGGCTTTGGCAGCTTCTAGGCCTAGCAAACCACCACCGAGCACGGCTCCGCTGCGGGCAGTGGCGGCGCAAGCTTTGATTTGCTCTAGGTCTTCGATGGTGCGGTACACCATTACTCCTTCTTTCTCCACGCCCGGAATGTCGGGCACGAAAGCCGACGAGCCGGTAGCCAGCACCAAGTAATCGTAGGGCTGCACCAGGCCGCTGCGCGAATGTACGGTTTGGTTGGCGCGGTTTATTTCCTGAATTGCTTCGCCTAGATGCAGCGTGATGCCGTGTTCGTGGTACCACTGCAACGGCGCCATCAGCAAGTCGTCGGCCGTTTTGCCGCCGAAGTACTCGCTCAGGTGCACCCGGTCGTAGGCCACGCGAGGCTCTTCGCCGAAGACAACCAGATTGAAGGCAGTGGTTTTAGCGAGTAGCTTCTCACAAAACTTGTAGCCAACCATGCCATTGCCAATTACAACGACGGTGGGAAGGTGCTGCATTACCATATGCCCTTGCGGTTAGGAATTCATAATGAAATCAGATTAAAGGGTGGGCGGGAAGATTAATTGAGGTGGCAAGCACACGAATTCGAAAAAGCTCGATAGGGCAAATACCCCTTATAATTCGTAGTGCTTTGGAGCGTATGACTACAAGTGTAAGTAAAATGGCCCTAATCACAAAGGTATCTTTTCATAAATCGTATACTTATTTTCTTAGCACACCCCAAAAATTAAGGTCATTATACAAAAGTTGCCTACTGGTTTTGGCCTAGTTACACCGCCCGTATTGATACAGGACAACCCCCATTAAATTTTGCATCCTACTAGGGTCTAGCCTTACTTATGTGAGGTGTGTACTTAGCATATATTATGGATGAGAGCATGGTCTATGTACTTTGCTGCTTGCTTAGTAGAGAAACTAGCATTGAGCGTTTGATTCCGATTTGATGCGAAGAGCTTGAATTGCTTCTTACCCTGTTACACCCTTCTAGCTGGCATTTTCTCTCTTTTAGCAGCCTATTTATAATGCACAAGAAAGCCTGACGAATCTTGCTCGTCAGGCCGTTCTACATTCTTCGCAAGTGTAGCTACTTAGACCTTAGCTCTTGATGGTGTCCAGCCATGCCTTAGCCATTAGCTGGCAACCTGCTACACTGGGGTGCACACCATCGCCAGTCCAGTAGACACCAGGCGCTTGCTTCTGGGCTTGGTCGAATACGCTCTGGTAAGGAATCAATGTGGCGTTGAATTGAGCGGCAATACTGCGAGCTGCGGCTTGGTACTCCTTGAAAGCTGGATACCACGTCTGATCGACGGCGCTCGTACCTTCGACGGCAAATGGCTCTCCGATGATGAGCTTAACCTGTGGCAGCTGTTGCCGAGTACGGTTCAGAAGTGCGGTGTAGTCGTCGGTGTAGGTTTTGATAGTGCCTTGGTAGCCGTGTTTGAGTTTGTGCCAAAAATCGTTGACGCCCACCAACAAGCTCAGCACCGTTGGCTTCAGCTCCAGGCAATCGGCATCCCAACGCTCGGCCAGTTGGTAGACCTTGTTACCACTGATACCGCGGTTATAGATTTTTAGGTTTTTGCCAGGATTTCGAGCCAGCAATTCTGCGGCGGCCAGATAGACATAACCATTGCCCAAAGTGCCCGGGGTATTGGGCTCATTAGCGTCCTTGCTTTCTTTTTTGCGACCAGCATCCGTGATGGAGTCGCCTTGGAATAAGATAACGTCGTTGGTAGCCAGAGAAACTTTGGGAGCTTTTGAGTTGGCCTCGGCGCCTAATAGCAACTCTGGGGCACTTAAAGCAACGACACTACCGAGTGAGGCTTTTTTCAAAAAACTCCGGCGGGCAGAAGCAGATGATTGTGACATGGTGGAAATAGTCGGGCTGAAGAACAAGGAAACGAAGTTGGCAGGAAGCTACGCCAAAAAATGATCCGGCGCTCAGCCAGTCGCTGATTACAATTGACAAAGAACCGCAACGCCTGAGGGGTAACAGCAAAAGTGTTCAGCCTTAGCAGTGGCTCTTTCCGTGCTGTTTGCCGCTTTTATATGCACAGAGGCTAACTTTCTGTAGTCCAACTCAAACCTTATTTTCTACATTTGAAATAGTGCCTACTCGGCGGTAGGCCACGCATGTTCTATTTAATACAACCTGAATGCAAACTTCTATTCCTCGATTAGGGCTGGCGGGCGGGCTGCTACTGGGTGGCTTTGCGGCCCACGCGCAGCCAACTACCTACCCACGCAACGGCGTGTATGACCAGCGACCAAGCCTGTACGCTTTCACCCACGCTACCATTTTCACGGACTACAAAACCAAGCTCACCGATGCCACTTTGCTGATTAAGGACGGCAAAGTGGCGGCCGTAGGAACCAACGTGAAAATTCCGGCCGGTGCCGTGGTGCAGGACTTGAAAGGCAAATACATCTATCCGGGCTTTGTCGACTTGGCGAGCGGTTACGGCTTGCCAGAATCGAAGCCTTTGGAGCGCACCGGCCGCCGCCCCCACCGCAGTTCGTGACCAACAAAGTCGGGGCGTACGACTGGAACCAGGCGGTGCACCCAGAAACCAACGCTGCCAACGACTTCAAACTCAACGACGAGCAGGCCGATGTGTACCGGAAGTTAGGCTTCGGGGCAGTACTCACCCAGCAGCCCGACGGCATTGCGCGCGGCACGGCCGCCCTCGTGACCTTGGCTACGGCCGGCCACCGCGAAAACGAGGTAATACTAACCGAGCGGGCCGCCGCAGGCTTTTCCTTCGATAAAGGCTCCAGCACCCAGAACTATCCTGGTTCCCTGATGGGCAGCATCGCGTTGCTACGCCAAACCTACCTGGATGCCGACTGGTATAAACGCAATCCGGGTAAAGAGCAAAACCTGTCGTTGCAGGCGTGGCAGGACCAGCGCAACCTGCCCCAGATTTTCGAGGTAGCCAACAAGCTCAATGCCCTGCGGGCTGACAAGTTAGGCGACGAGTTCAAAACCCAGTACATCATCAAGGGCCGCGGCGACGAATACCAGCGCATTGCCGACATCAAAGCCACCGGCGCCTCGTTTGTGATAAGCCTCAACTACCCGACGCTTACAACGTGGACGACGTGTACGATGCCTCACGCATTTCGCTGGAGGAATTGAAGCATTGGGAAATGGCGCCCGCCAATGCGGCTATGCTAGCCAAGGCCGGAGTGCCATTTGCGTTGTCGGCCGCCGACTTGAAAGACAAAAAGAAGTTTCTGCCCAACGTGCGCAAAGCCATTCAGTATGGGCTGAGTGAAGAACAGGCTTTGCGTGCCCTCACGGCCACTCCCGCCGAGTTTATAAAAGCGCAAGACAAAGTGGGCAGCCTAAAGCCGGGCCTGACGGCTAACTTCCTAGTGTGCTCCAGCAGCCTCTTCGCCGACGATAACGTCCTGCTCGACAATTGGGTGCAGGGCGAGCGATATCAACTCAGCAATGTGCCCGCCGACTACCGCGGTGTGTACACCTTGCAAGTAGGCACCCAGCCTGCCGTGCAAATGCTGGTGGCGGGCAAGCCCGAAGCCCCCGAACTGAAAATAGCAGTTGCCCCCAAAGACACCGTTCGCGGCGCTATATCGGTGCAAGGCGAACTAGCTACCATTGTCTACAATCCCACGCCCAAAGACAAAACCACTACTGTCCGCTTGAGCGGTTACTATACGCCTACTTCCCGCGTGTTCCAGGGGGATGGCCAACTGCCCGACGCTTCCCGCGTGAAATGGACAGCCCGCCGCCAAGAAGTAGCCAGCCAAGTGGCTAAGCGCGACTCTGCTAAAGCGCCCGCACCGATACAATTAGGCTCGATACTATATCCGTTTGCAGCCTACGGGCGCATTGCGGTACCACCACAGGAAACGGTGCTCATCAAGAATGCCACTGTATGGACCAGCGAAGCAGCCGGCAAACTCGAAAATACCGATGTGCTGCTAGTAAACGGCAAAATCTCGAAAGTAGGCAAGAGCCTCGCGGCCAAAGATGCCCGCGTGGTTGACGGCACGGGCAAGCACCTCACCCCCGGTATCATCGACGAACACTCGCACCTAGCTATTGTTGGGGGTGTGAATGAGGGCACGCAGGCTGTGACATCGGAGGTACGCATCGGCGACGTACTCGACCCAGAGGATGTAGATCTGTACCGCGACCTAGCGGGGGCGTAACGGCGGCCCAGTTGCTGCACGGCTCGGCCAACCCCATCGGGGGCCAGTCGCAGTTGATTAAGCTGCGTTGGGGCGCCGCGGCCGAAGACTTGAAGGTGGCCGGTGCTGATCCGTTCATCAAGTTTGCACTCGGCGAAAACGTGAAGCAGTCCAACGCCGGCGAAGCCAACGTGTTGCGTTTTCCGCAGTCGCGCATGGGCGTGGAACAGGTGTTTGTAGATGCCTTCACACGAGCCAGAGAGTACGAAAAAGAGTGGGCTGCCTACAACAAGCTCGGCAAAGGCCAGCAAAAGAAAACGGAAGCTCCGCGGCGAGACTTAGAGCTGGACGCACTGGTGGAAATCCTGAACAACAAGCGCTTTATCACCTGCCACAGCTACGTGCAAAGTGAAATCAACATGCTGCTGAGCGTGGCCGACCGCTTAGGCTTCAAGGTGAACACCTTCACGCACATTCTGGAGGGCTACAAAGTGGCCGATAAGATGAAAGCGCACGGCGCGGCTGCCAGCACCTTCGCCGACTGGTGGGGCTACAAAAACGAGGTGCGCGACGCTATTCCGTACAACGCCGCCATCATGCACGACGCCGGCCTGACGGTAGCCATCAACTCCGATGACGCCGAAATGAGCCGCCGTCTCAACCAAGAAGCCGCCAAAACCGTGAAGTACGGCGGGTTGTCGGAAGAGGAAGCGTTGAAGCTCGTGACTATCAACCCCGCCAAGATGCTGCACGTGGATAAGCAGATGGGCAGCATCAAGGAAGGCAAGGACGCCGACGTGGTACTGTGGAGCGCGCACCCGCTGAGCATTTACGCCCACGCCGAGCGCACTTTCGTGGATGGTCGTCAATTCTTCGATGTGGAGTCGGACAAGGCGCTGCGCCTGGAAATGGAAAAGGAGCGGCTGCGCATCGTGCAGAAAATGCTGGCCGCCAAAAAAGGGGGTGCGCCTACCCAAACGCCCGTTGCCAAAGCCACCGGCCATTTCCACTGCGACACGGAAGGCGAAGAAAAAGAACTGGATAAGTAGAGAAACAGAGCTGCCCTTCTCAACTGAAAAAGGGCAGCTTGTTCGAACCATCCTCTAACGAGACAGCAACATGAAACATATATTCCTCTCTTTGAGCTTGCTTGCCGCGCTGCCCATGGCGGCGCAAGTGCCGATGCCAGCTCCGGCCCAAAGCAAGCCGATTCTGCTGGTCGGCGGCAACCTTCACGTAGGCAACGGCACTGTAGTGCCCGACGCGGCCGTGGCTTTCGACAAAGGCCGCATCACGTACGCAGGGGCGCAAAATGGCTTTGCGAAACGCGACGGCTACGAAGTGGTGGACGTGAAAGGCCAGGAAATCTACCCCGGCCTGATTCTGCCTAACACCACGTTGGGCCTCACCGAAACCGAATCCATCCGGGCGACGGTGGACGAGCAGGAAGTGGGCATGATGAACCCCAACGTCCGCTCCCTGATTGCCTACAACACCGACTCCGACATCATCCCGACGGTGCGCACCAACGGCGTGCTGATGGCCCAGATTACGCCCCGCGGCGGGATGCTCTCGGGGCAAAGCAGCATCGTGCAACTCGATGCCTGGAACTGGCAAGACGCCGCCGTGCGCGCCGACGACGGGCTGCACCTGAACTGGCCCCTGATGGTGCTCAAGCTGGACCCCGCCGAAGACGAAAAGGCAGTGGAAAGACGCATCCGGGACCGGCAAGCGCAGTTGCGCGAGTTGGAGGTGATGTTTACCGAAGCGGCAGCCTACAAAAACTCGCCGGCTAACCGTCGCGAAAACCTGCGTCTATCCTCTCTTGCTGGTATTTTCGACGGCTCCAAAACCTTGTTTATCCACGCCGACTACGGCAAGGAAATCGTGGAGGCGGTCAGCTTTGCCAAGCGGCTTGGGGTGCAGAAAGTGGTGGTGATTGGCGCGCGCGACGCCTGGATGATGCTCGATTTCCTTAAGCAAAATGACGTAGCCGTAGTGCTTTCCCGCACGCACGCCCTGCCCCGCCGCCCCGGCGACGACTACGACTTACCTTATCGGCTGCCGAGCATGCTACAGCAAGCCGGCATCCGTTATTGCCTGGACTATGAAGGGAGTATGGAAACGGCAGGTTCACGCAACCTGGCCTTTATTGCCGGCACGTCCGCCGGCCACGGCCTCACCCCGAACAGGCCCTAACGGCCGTAACGCTGAGCCCGGCCCGCATCCTCGGCATCGACAAAGACTACGGCAGCCTCGAAGCCGGCAAAAGCGCCACCCTGGTCGTGAGCCGCGGCGACTTGCTGGACATGCGTACCAACAACATCACCCACGCCTACATCGACGGACGCGCGTTCAGCTCAGAAAACAAGCAGGTATACCTAAACCGTAAGTTCAAGAGCAAGTACAACATGCAGTAACGAACAGTGAGCAATACGATTCGGCCCCTACACACCCACTTTGCAGCGGGTATGTAGGGGCCGTTTTGTTGTTTACAGGTAAGCCGCTTAATGTAGAGGCCGTCTTTTCAGCATGCCGCCTACGGCATCATCAACGCTGTGTTGAACTAGGAACGCACGCGGGTCTAGGCGCTTCACTTCTTCGCGCAGGCGAGGGAGTTCCAGTCGGGTAACCACCGTGAAAATGATGTCGATTTCCTCGCGCTGTTCGCCCCGCTTGCCGTAACCGCTCTGGCCTTTGTAAATGGTTACGCCGCGGCCCAGAATTTTGGTAACCACTATCCGAATGTCCTCGCTCCGCTCCGAGATAATAGTGACGCCCGTGTATTGCTCGATGCCGTTGAGAATGAAATCCAGGGTCTTGGAGGCGGCCACGTACGTCAGGATAGAATAGAGAGCCTGGTTGACACCCAGCACGAAGACGGCCACTCCGAAGATGAAGATGTTAAGGATTAGGATGATGTCGCTGACCTTGAGCAGAGGAGTATTGCGGTTAATAAGTAGGGCCAAGATTTCCGTGCCGTCAAGTACGGCCCCGCCGCGCATCGCCAGGCCAATACCTGCCCCAATGAAGACGCCCCGAACACCGCCGTGAGCAGCAAATCATGCGTGATATCAGGATACGGCACTACCACCAAGCAAATGGCCAGTCCCGCAATAGCCAGTGCACTTTTCACGGCGAACCGCAAACCCATTTGCCTGTAGCCAAGCAGCAGAAAAGGCAAGTTAATCAGCAAGATGCCCCACGAGAGCGGCAGTTGCAGACCCGCCGATAGCAGCATGGATATGCCGGTTGCGCCCCCATCGATGAAGTGGCTGGAAAGCAAGAAGCCTTTCAGGCCCGTTCCCGCCGATAAAATACCCGCCAGAATAAAGGCAACATTCTTTACGGCAGTAAGAGTGCGCGTTGTCGGCGGATTGGAAGGCGGGGGTGATACGTGTGTTGCCGAAGCTGATTGCATCTTCTTCAAAAAAAACAGTTGAGGTATCAACATGGCCAATAAGAATGAATGAGCCTCGTGGACTTTTCACAGGCTGACACCATCAAAAGTATATAGTGGATATTGTGCCGAACGCGCGGCGCCTACGTAGTACCTACGTTGTTACCGTGCGCTGGGTAACAAAAAATGGCGTAAACGGCAAGCCAACTCGCTGTGTACTAAGCAGAAATAAATCTAAATAGAAAGCTCAGCAGTACTGGCACCACTCTGGCTTGTGCTAACAAAGCGTCGGTACACGCACTATAGCTGCACGGGTTTCAGGGCAGCTGGAAGCTTATGCTACGCTCCTATCCCGTGTATCATCACGCGGGCCAGCATGCTGATGGCGAAATCCTGCTCGCGAGGGTTATTGGTGTTGTGCACCATTTCCAGCTCCAACCCATTCAAACCACTGAGCATGATGAACACCAGCGCTTCCTGTTCTTGGGAGCTAAGGGCGCGTATTTCGCCGGTTTCCATTCCGAAAGCAAGAATGTCTTTGAGCAGCTTGCTTTCCCGTTGTAGGTAGCGCTGGCGCATGGTGCAGCCAAATTCAGCATTGCTGAACATCTCGCTACAAACCAGGGAGTAAAGCGCCAATTTTTTGCGCAACGCCCGCAATTTGGTGGCGCAGAAAGCTTGAAGCTTTTCTTCGGCCGTGCCAGCTTGTTTTACGGCCAGAGCCACTTCGGTTATCACCTCACTGATTTCACGGTCCATGACGGCCATGAAAATCTCTTCCTTGCTTTTGTAGTAGTAGTAAAGGGTGCTTTTGCCTTTGCCAATGGCTCTAGCCACGTCTTCCAACGTCACATTGTTCAACCCGTGCTGCTGAAATAAATGCTGGGCTGCCCGCATCACATTTTCGCGGATGGCATCCTCTTTAGTTTGAGGACTGATGGGCATCGATAGAGTGGTTCGGGCCATATGCCAGCGAAGGTAACTGATTTTCGACCGAGTTATTCGTGGAGTCGAAGCAACAACGCTCCACTTGCTTGGGCGCTATCAACGCTGCGGCCGTTACTGCAACTTTCCTAAAAACCGGTTGGCGCAAGCTGTGCTTTGCCTTAAAAGAAGTGGAACGACCACCTCAAACAAGCCACCTTACATTACCAACACCGTACGTGCCCTGGCTGCATTACGCCACATCCGACACATTGATCCAGCCTTGGTCCATGGCGTGTTTGATCAGCGCAGCGGTGTTTTTGACGCCGGTCTTCTCGATGATGTTCTGCCGGTGCGTTTCGATAGTGCGCTTACTAGTAAAGAGCTTATCAGCAATGGCTTGGTTGGTGAGGCCGTTGCTGATAAGCTGTAGCACTTCCCGCTCCCGAAACGAGAGGCCGCTGCTCTTCTTAACGCTTGGACTTGGCTCGCTTTCTTCCATTGCCAGCACTTTACGCAGCATCGCCAGTCCTAACTCACTGCACAAAAACTGCTTGCCGGCGGCAACAGTCAAAATACCGGTTACGATTTCCATCTTGTCGGCATTCTTGAGCACATAGCCGTGCGCCCCGGCATCAAGCACTTGCCCGATGCTGCGCTCGTACTCGAGCATGGACAGCATTAGGATGCGCAGGTTAGGAAACCGCTCGCGCAACCGAATGGTAGTAGCCAACCCATCGAGCACGGGCATATTCATATCCAGCAGCACTACATCGGCAGGCGTATCGGGCAACTGATCCAGTAATTCTTGCCCATTGGATGCTTCGCCCACAACCGCCAGATCGGGTTGGGTAGCTAGTACAGCTCGCAGTCCATCTCGCATAAGCGTATGGTCATCAACTAGGAATACCCGAATCATAACAACAGGAACGTAATGAAAGCGGAAGGCTACGAAAACAACTTTGGTTTTGGTAGGCCGGTTCCATCGGCTGGCACCTTTTGCCCGTTGCAGGCGCTTAGCTATCCTTGAACTAACCTGAATTCAGGGAAAGCCATTAATCGGTTTCGAGCGCCGTACGGGGTATTCTGACACTGATTTGCGTGCCATGCTCGGGCGAGGAAAGAATTTCAAGCTCCCCTCCTAGCAGCTTCACTCGGTCACGCAGCGCGTTTAGTCCCATGCCTTGCGAGCGTGCCCGCTTAGGATCAAAGCCTCGCCCATTGTCGTCGGCATGCAGCTCCAGCCAACCATCGCGCTCAACCAAGTGCAAGTGAGCTTGGGTGGCATCGGCATGCTTTACCACGTTGTTGGCTAGCTCTTGGGCCATGCGGTAGAGAGCCAGCTCCAATGACTTGCTGATGGGTGCAAAAGCAGACACTGAACACGACAGGTGCAGCTTCGAACTGTTCAAATCGTGGCAGATACTCTTCAGGGCCGCTTTCAGCCCGAAGCTTTCCAGCGCCGTTGGCATAAGCTGGTGCGAAAGCGTGCGACCCTGCGAAATAGCGTCTGAAAGCAGCGCCATAGCTTTCTTTTTGCCTTCCGTAAAGACAGTAGTAGGCGTGGGCGAAACCAGTTGCTCTAAGTGCAGCTTGGTGGCGTAAAGCAGTTGATTTAGCCCGTTGTGCAAACTTTCGGCAATGCGTCGCCGCTCGCTTTCCTGGGCATCTAGCACGGCATTGGCCAGCTTTTGCTGCTGAGTAAGCTGCAGGTGCAGTATAGCCTCCGTAGCTCGTTTGCTGGCCGTAATGTCTTGCCAATTAACCACCAAGCCATCATTGAGGGCGTGGCCGCTATATAATACCAGGCGTCGGTAGCATCGGTAGGGTAGAACACCTCAAAGTCAACGGACTGCCGCTGTTCCACCACCTGACACAGGCGCTCAAATACGCCTATTTGCTCCATGGCTGGCTCTTCTACCAGTAGGCGTTTGCCTGTCAGGTCTGTGCGCTGCAGCAGCCGATGGGCCGCTTTGTTGGCTAACACCCATTCAAAATCTATTACTTGACCTGTCTCATCACGCACGCTACGAAACACTTCCAAGCTATTGAGCGTCGCCTCGAAAATAGCCTCAAGCAGCTGTTGGCTAGCGGCTTGCTCCTGCTCGTTTCGCTTACGAGTTGTGATGTCGAGGAAGGTCAGAATGATGCCGTCCCCATTCTTAACGGCCGATACATCAAACCACCGGTCTTCGTAATGCTCGCTTGAATAGAACCGATCTGTGCGCAAAGGCACTCCGGTTTCCACCACGCGTACATAGTCGTCGAAAAAGACAGTCCGCACGCCGGGAAAGTACTCCAGTAAGCCATGCCCTAGCAGGCAAGCTTCGCTTTTTTGGTTGAGAAGTTCTGAAGCGTGATTGGCTCCTCTGAAAATCAGATCGATAATCTGGCCGGTTTGTTGGTCGCGCTGAGCTTCCAACAAGCAAATAGCGGCCGGCGAGCCGTCCAGCATGTGCCGTATGGTCTGGGTGGCCTGAAGCAGTTGGTTTTCGGCTTGGTAGCGTTCCGTAATATCTCGCACCTGCCCAATAAGCTTCGCAGCATCCCCCGCCTCGTCGCATACCACATGGCCGAATGATTCAAGCTGGCGCATTTGCCCGTCGGCACGTGAAACCCGGCGTAGGTAATGGTACGGGACTTTGTTGGCAATAGCTTCGTCCAGAATCTGCTGGACTAGTTGCACGTCGTCGGGGTGAGAGCGGGAATTCATAATGTCCAACGTCGGAACAAACGACTGCGGCACCTCCCCGAGCAAGCGAAACATGCCATCGGAAAAGCGAAGACGCATGGCTTTCAACTCAACCTCGTAGCTGCCGGTATGGGCCACTTCTTCGGCAGCCAATAGCAGGTCGCTGGTGGCCCTGAGCTCGACTTCGGCCTGCTTGAGCTCGGTGATGTCGTGCGCAATAGACAGCACCTGCCTCACCTGCCCGTCCTGGCAGTCGGGAATTAAACGCAGGTGAACATGTCGATTCCCCTCGGGCGTAGTGAAAGCAAAGGTGTGATTCGACGGCTGCCCCGTGACAAGCACTTTCTCTAACTCTAAGGTGTACGAGTCACTCATAGCAGTCGAGCCCTCCATTTCACCGAGCGTTTTGCCAAGCAGTTCCGACAGCGGTTGGTTTAGCTGGTCAACCAGGACGGCATTCGCATAGCGCAGGCGTAAGTCTGGCCCCCACGTGGCAATACTGTCGGTTAGATTGTCGGCCAAATCTTGGTACTGGCGTTTCTGGACAACTATTTCGGTGGTGTTCTGCCAATACACCAGCACCTCATGCTCACCCGGTTCGGTGGTCATAGCAATCCATTGCTGGCTGTGTGGCAAGAAAAATGTGCCGGACACCACTTCCTCGGTTGTTACCACCGCATACAAGGCCCGCCGCACATCCTCCGGAAAATCCAGAGGCAGTACTTCCGTTAGAAGCTGGCCCAGCACATGGGAGGCAGAAAGCCCGGTCAAGCGCTGCACCTCCTCGTTGATAAGTGTAACGACGCCCGACCGATTGAGCACCAGCACGCCCCAGGGCATAGTTTGTACCAGCCGGCCGAAAAGCGAGGGGTTGCTTGCCGTGGTAGGCACCTGGAATACACCAGTTCGGTTGGGGAGGGGAGTAGTCATCTGAGTGAGGAAGCTGCCCGTAGAATTGGCAGAAAGACGCCTGATACTTCACCAGGCACGCTTACGATGACTGACTAAATAGCCACATTGGCTACAGAACTATGAAGAAAGTTATTCTTGAGCTTATATACAAGCGCAAGCGTAGCTGAAGGCATTGCCAATGAAGAGCTTACGTAGTTGAATACAGGTTAGATACAATTCAGTTTTATACTTCACAGCAATGTTCTTATGTACTTCAACTTACCTATGCCCGACAGCAATGCCTTGCCTTCGAAGGTTACTATTATCAATTCAGTATGAATAGCTTAAACCGAATAGTATCTTTGTAGTATTACCATCTGATTCCCTTAAGAGTTGAAGCAAAGGCGCTATAAAATGGCTTTCAACTACTTGATTTCAGATACAACTTTAACCTGACCTTTATTTTCTAGCTCTGAATAATTATAAAATAAGCACAGCTACTTGACTTATTTTGGTTTCTAAATTGAGGAGGGTTTAAGTGAGTGCTACTCGACTTAGTTGAACCAGGGAGTTAGTGGAAATAAGTCTATTTCCTTTTATTTATCTAGTTATTGCAATACAGGGTGCTTGGCATTTGCCCGCGAACTGGTCGTACGTTGTTCACTTTCAATGAGATACTTTTTACTTACGTTCCGTCAGCTGCTTTTGCCCCTAGCTTTATTTGCTAGCCAATCCGCTGTTCAGGCTCAGACAGCCGAGCGTCGCACCGGCCTAGGACTGACTTTTAGCGCCTTGCAATATGAAGGTGACTTTGGCTCCAACTATTGGAAGTTCGATGCCAACGAATACGCGCCCGGTCTGGCAATCAACCAGTATCTGACCCGCGGCTTGGATCTGCATACGCAAGCTATTTACGGTCAGCTAAAGGGTCGCCAAAACGCTACCACGTTCTTCAATACAACCGTAGTCAACGTGAATGTGGGTTTCAAATTCAAGCTCAATAACGGTTGGGCATTGAAAGAAGAAGCGCTGATTCAGCCTTACTTGCTAGCTGCTCCTGGCTGGACGTACGCCAGCCGAACCGGCCAGACCGATGGTACCCGCATCGATGAAGACAAAAGCTACTTCGACCTGCAGGCGGGTGCTGGCATTAATTTGCGCTTAGGAAGAAGCGTTGGTTTTTTCGTGCAAAGCAGTCAGCATTTGCCTTTGCAAGCGAATTTAGACGGCTCCACTGAAACAAACACCCCGCGCTGGTCCGACCGCTTTCTTCAGCACACGGTAGGAATAACAATCAACTTAGGCCAGGGCCCAGACACCGATGAAGACGGCGTGCCCGATCGGCTAGATCATTGCCCATCTACCGCCAGCAACATAGATGTCGATGAACACGGCTGTGCATTCGACGATGACCAGGACGGCGTTCCGAATTATATGGATCAGTGCCCAGGACAAACTGGCACGGCCGAGTTGCACGGTTGCCCCGACACCGATAATGATGGTGTCGATAACAGCGACGACGCCTGCCCCGACAAAGCAGGTAAGCCGGAGTTGCATGGCTGCCCCGATACCGACAACGACGGCATTGCCGATCAGGACGACACTTGCCCTGATACGCCTGAAGGCTCAACCGTTAATGCCAGTGGCTGTCCATTGGCTCCGCCACCCCCCGCGCCCGCTGCCACTAGCCCCACCGATACCGATGGTGATGGAGTGCTAAACGCCGATGACCGTTGCCCCGACCGCGCTGGACCAGCCGCCAACCGCGGCTGCCCAGAAATCAAAGCCGAGAGCCGTCAGCGACTAGTTGAAGCAACTCGATCAATTGGCTTCGAGCGCAATCAAGCCACGTTGCTGCCTTCTTCTTATCCTACTTTGGATGCGCTTGCCGAACTATTAAAAGAATATCCCGACTACTCGCTGAGCATTGCCGGCCACACCGATAGTCAGGGGCCAGCGGCTTTCAACTTGCGCCTATCCCGCGAACGGGCTGCTGCTGCTCGTCGGTACCTGCTCGACCGTGGCTTGCCCGAATCCCGTGTTGAGTGGCTGGGGTATGGCATCAGCCATCCGCTAGCGACTAATGCAACCGAGGAAGGCCGCGCTCAGAACCGCCGCGTGGAATTCGACATGTTCTTAACTGGCGACCCTAATGCCGCTCAAGTGAAATATGGCCCCGAACCAACTGTTCCCAAGACTTCTGCACCAACAAAGAAGAAAGTCGTTAAAAAGAAGGTGAAGTCGAAAGCTTCTCTCCGAAAGAAGGTAACCTCTACTCGAGCGAGGAAAGGTTCTAAAACCCTACGCCGCACTCAGCCAAGCGCTACAAGAAAGCGTTAAGCTGAAACTCCCCTAAACACACGAGCCGCGACAGTAAGATGTCGTGGCTCTTGTGTTTAGGGGAGTCTTTATAAGCAAGTAGAGCAGTTGTTTAATTACAGCTTTGTATCCCAATACTTGGTTGGCCTGATAAGCCTATCCGTCCTACCTCAACCCGGCGCTTGCTGCTGCTGGCGGAATGGTTCAGGAGTTTGTCCTACATACTTCTTGAAGTAGCGCGTGAAGTAAGAAGCATCCTCGAAACCGAGTTGGTCGGCAATCTGGCTCACCGATTGGGAGGAATGGGCCAACAATCGTTGGGCCTCAGTTATCAATCGTTCATGAATCAGGTCGCTAGCTGTTTGGTTGACTATGCGTCGACAGAGCGCATTGAGGTGATTCGCTGTCAGCGCTAGACGGTCAGCGTAGTAGCGTACACTTTTCTCACTGCGAAAATGGGCGTCTAGCAACCGGCTGAAGGCTCGCACCTGTTGGAGACCATGCGAGGGCACGGGGGGTGCTTGTTCCAGTGAGTATGCGCGTGCTGCTAGCTCAAGCAGCAAATACAGATAAGCGCCCACCACCTCGTCGTGATTGGTAGCGGCCATTGTTTTCTCCTCGAGCATACGCGCTAACAGCTCTCGCAAGCTTGTTTCTGTAGCCGGCAGGTATAGTACAGGCGAGTGTGCAAGATTGAAAAAAGGGTAAGAGTTCAGGCGGTCAGCAGGGTATTGGCGCAGGTAGAAAGTCGCGCTAAAAAAGACGATATACCCTTGCGCATCGGTTGAGAGAGTCCAACTATGTGCCTGTCCAGGTACTAAAAAGTAAAGTCCACCCGCACGCAGATCGTATGTAACCAGATCGATAGTGTGCGTACCCCGACCCTGCGTGACATACAGCAGTAGGTAGAAGCTATGCGCATGGGGCAAGCTCACCATCGGGAAACGAGTTAAGTGCTCTTCCAGTCGTTCAATATAAAAGTGATGATCCGGACGGCGGTCATCGGAAAATTGGTTGAGGGCCAGAACTGGTAGCGACTTATTTCTCATGATCAGGTTTGCCACAGATAAGCCAAACGGCGGGTAGCAACGTACAAAAAATAGAGCGTCCAAAATGCCGAGACATGTACCATTGCATCTGCATCGCAGAATTAGGAAAAGCTTTGTGATCAATCGACGCTAACTGAAATCGTTGATTTGTACCGTGTATGCCCGGTTTTATGTCTGACTTAGCCTTCTAGCATAATCTACCTTTGTCAGGTACTTACTGCACTCCACTTATGCAACCTATTGATTCTTCAGCCCTTGCACTTTTGGGTTTACGGTGTCCCCGTTGCCACCAAGGCCATTTGTTTTCTCACCCTGCTTATGCCTTAACTAAATATGCTATAATGCCGGAAAGGTGTCCTGTTTGCCAAGTAGCATACGAGCCGGAGCCCGGATTTTACTGGGGCGCTATGTTCGTGAGCTATGCCTTCTCCATCGGCTGCTTTGCAGTAGGAGGTGTACTAGCCTATTACTTACTTAATGATCCTGCCGTTTGGGTGTATGTGCTGCTAGTTACCAGTTTAGTGTTAGTCACAGCTCCAGCCACCTTGCGTTACTCCCGTGCCATTATGCTTTATCTATTTGGCGGTATTTCCTATGATACTCGCTACAGACATAGAGCAGCCACTCACCCTCATGAAATACCAGCTACTAGTAGCAGAAGTTAAGAAAGCAGCACGAGACGTAGTGCTGAAAAGCCTAGTTAAATACAGAACTTGAGGTAATATCATCCGCTCAACCAGCGGCGGCGGCTTACACAACGCCTAATATCTTACCAATGAAGCAAAGGCAAGCACAGAACTGTAATGCAATTAAAGTAGAGAATACGCTGGCAATATATAACTGACCTTGTGCATGATTAGACCACATTCAAAAGGCACTAAAATTTATCATACTTAACCAGATATCAGCTAAACAGTAAATCAGGGTAACAAGGAGTAGGTGTCACTCCTTGTTACCCTGATTTACTGTTTAGCTGATATCTACAGTTATGGGCTTAGGTTACGCGATTAAAATTAAGCAACAAACATTCAATGCTAATTCCAACAAGCGCTTATTCAGCTAGTTAACTATCAACTTTTGGGTTTGAATTGCTTTGCTGCTTTTCACGGTCACTATGTAAATACCTTTAGCTATGAGGCTAAGATCAACTTTATTGGTGCTGCCCTTCAGACTAGTTTTAAGGACCGTTTTTCCTCGCATATCCTGGATACTGAACTCAAACGGCAATGGGTCCGACTCAATGGTTAGAAAATCACTTGTTGGATTTGGATACAGCTTAAGCCCAACTTCCTGCCTGGCCAATCGGGCATTAAGCGGAGTGCATTGCTGATTGAATGCTACATCTAGATACCCTATTCTGTTTCTAACCCAGCCCCTTACGTAAGATAAGTAACTTGCATTAGCGGTATAACTACTCCAAGCAGTGTGCTCTCGTTTATAAACATTATTATGGGTAAGATATTCATGGTTCACCTCAAATTTAGCTAGAATATTATCTTCAGTAATAACACTTGATCTTAGCTCAGCCCAACGTTGAACAAGTTTTGCGCGGAAGCCACCAGGGGAACAGTCGTTAATTAAACGATCATAGAAGCCGTTGGAAAGAATATCATCAGTAATATTTACAATATTTCCTTCCCAATTATTACCAAATACACTGTCTAAGTCCCAAGGCACATAGAAATATGGATCTCCAGTTTTATATTTAGCTATGTAAATATTTTTACCCATATTATCTAACGCACGTGTAAAATTTAAAAATATGTAATAATCAACCGCATTATCAATATCAAATTTTTGTTTATAATTATCATAAAAATCTTTGTTACTACTATTTTCTACAAAGCCAACGAAGTTGTATAAATTAGACCAATTCACCTCTTCCTCAGGATGCTTATATTCAAATCCTCCCCAAGTTGAACTAGCATTAGAAAAAGGAGGCAAGCTAGTAAAGGTAGAAGCACCGCCCCAATCATACCCTTTATATAATTCCCCTTTAATGCCGTTGTTGTATTTCTTGAGTTTTAGCTGCTTGCGATCTACTCGTTCGCCAAGTGCATAAAGCCCCTTATACTCGTCGTTAACAAAGAGCTCCACATAGGCCATATCTATACCATTCTTAGCGGTTGGCTCTAATGCCTTATAATAAATTTCATGAATATCCTGCCACAACTCGTTGGCTACCTTACTGTTCATGCGTAAAGGTTCGTTGTACATGGCTTGTAGATTCCACTTATTATCCTCCCGCATACCCAACAGCCTTATATCCCGATCAATGGTGCCTACTGTGTCATTCCAGAAGCTCAATTCATAAGATTTTTTTGGAAAGGTTTGTGAATAGGCGCCCCTAGTTTGAATTCCTAAATTAGATTGCGTTATTAACCCAGTATCTTCCACCATTGTGAAACGCGCATACACATTTGGTGTATCTTCTATCGCTCTACTGGTATTAATATGTATAATTGGAAGCTGTGTAAAATATAGAGTATACACTGAGCCTGCCAATGAAACTTTATAGGAAGAATCAGTAGATATTTCACGAATTGACTGATCAAACTCGTACGTACGATCTAAAGAAATATGACTTTTAGGATTTGTGTTTCTAACACTAAGAGAGTTAGCAGATTGATTGACAACAATAATACTTTTTTCACGATCTATGTGATAAAAATTTGGAGATATACTCAATGTATCTCCTATTGCTATTTGCATTTCGAATAGCAACAACAAGATTATTGAGCTTATTATTTTGCAAATTAATTTTCTCCGCATATATTTCTTCTGATGTTTATATTTTTTTAAATACAAATTAAATAAGATTAAATCTTACTCATTTTGTTAAATGAAATTTTCAATCTCTAACCCTAGTATCTTATCTTATGTTTCTTCTGAAAAGAAACTGTCAATTGGTTACGAAGGTAGAAGGCGCTATAGCCTAGGGTGTAAGGTGCTAGTGTGAATGCTACTCTTTACAGTTATTTTACTAACGAACCTCGTATTTCAGGTCGTTACATAGCAATGAAATTGAATATTAAAGTGGTAGACTCTTCATTATGCAGAATTAGCTCTCCGACGGCTAAAATGTATATTATATATAATTAGAAAATTTGTATAACAAGAAGAGCCCGCTGCCTTAAAAATGGTTGCATTCTGTTTACACTAAAATATCCCTGATTTAGTTACAATTGGGACTCGCTGGTAAGCGATAAAACCTTATTTAGGATTATAGGCTTATGCTATAAAGCCAGGGCACTATAGGATATATTATATAAGACGATGCGAATTAAGAGCCAAAAAGTTAATTTTCGTTATATTTAGGAAATATTCTTTAATCAATACTGTTTATAGTAGATCCAGTCCAATGCATCCTCTTTCTTACCGAGGTTTGTTTCGCTTTGCCTTATTCCTCCATTTATGGATTGCGGCAGGCATTTGTTATAGTCAGCGCTTTGCTGCTATTGGAGATTATGGCTTTGCTGGACCTGCTGAACGAGATGTAGCAGATTTAGTAAAAAGTTGGGATCCGGAATTTATTATTACCCTAGGCGACAACAACTACGATCTGGGTGACTCTACTACCATCGACCAAAATATTGGGCAGTACTACCACTCCTATATTTATAAGTATAGAGGCCGCTATGGCCCAAGCGCTTCTACAAACCGCTTTTTTCCCTCACTCGGCAACCACGACTATTATACCCGTAACGGAGAAGCATACCGAGACTATTTTACTCTGCCAGGTAATGGCCGCTACTACGAATTCGTACGTGGCGATGTGCACCTGTTTGCAGTCAATAGTGATCCAGCCGAGCCAGACGGAATCAAGATAAACTCAATTCAAGCTCAGTGGCTACAAGAAAGGTTGGCTGCTTCCAAAGCGCGGTGGAAGGTTGTATACTTTCACCATGCTCCTTATTCTTCGGGTGCGCACGGTAGCACGCGCAATTTACAGTGGCCGTTTCGGGAGTGGGGTGCTTCATTGATATTAGCCGGCCACGACCACCATTACGAGCGGCTCATGGTTGATGAACTGCCTTACATAGTGAATGGTTTAGGCGGCCGTAGCCTCTATCGCGTCAATCCGACACGTCTGCCAGAAAGCCAAGCCATCTTCAATGCAGATTATGGGGCTATGCTACTCCAAGCAAACGTTGACAGCTTGACACTGCAATTCTACACCCGGCGTGGGGTGCTACGAGACACGTATGTACTTCATCAGCCATTGAGCCCGGAGCCTAAACTCCATCCGGTTACTCCTAATCCGTTTGAAGACGCTACAAGAGTTACATTTTCCCTTCCTAGCCTGATGACAGTGGATATCCGAGTATATAATACTCTCGGCAAAGAAGTAATTAGCCTGTACCAAGGCACATTGCAGGCAGGGCATCATCAACTTACTTGGCAGCGCAACGCTTTGCCAGCAGGCTTATACTTTGTGCAATTGCAAGCCAACAATCAAACGCAAACTACACGAGCGGTCATCATGTAAGTACGCTAAAGCTGCTGTGGCACTTGCGGCTTTATCCCGGACTGCTAGTGCTTAGTGGTTTACGCATGCCAATGCTGTTGAACTCCACCTTGGAGGCCGGTTAACGGGTCTCGGGTAGGCAGAGGTAAGGCGGCAATGCGCTGGTCGGCATGGGGCCTTTCGCCAGGTTCTCCCCGCAGCACATCGTAAGATCGTCCGTCGGGATAAGCACCTACTACGCCAAAATCTTCAGAAGCTTCGATCTTTTTATGGCCAACGCCAGCTGGAATTACCAGAATATCGCCTGCTGCTACCTGTAGCTGTTTGCCCTTCTCACCGCCCAAATGCAGCAGAGCCGTACCACTGTACACTCCTAATACTTCATGAGAAGTGCTATGATAATGGTGATATGGGAAGACACCATTACGCCAGGAGTTTGTCCAATTGTTGGCAGCAAAATGCTGTTCCAACCAACTTGCTCCGGCTGGACCCGTCTTAAGTGCTTTCCGGTATACCAAGAGCGGATAGCGACTGTTGGGAATGCGCCCATCGTCCTGGAAAATGTAAGTCTCGGGAACTGGCACGGCACTGTCGGCAAAGAGTGAGGTCGCCATTATACTGAGTGTTGATGCACCACTTAGGCGCAGAAATTTCTTTCGGTTCATAGTGGCTAGAGCAAGGGTAATATGCATTACATAAGGTGAAGCCTGGCATATTAGTTGGCCCAGTAAACCAGTAGTACAACTGCTGTTAAAGTCAGCGTGATATATAAACAACGAGCGTCGCTCATGCGGTAGGCAATTCATCTTTCCATAGGCTGGAGAATACAGAATTTTGACTTGGCTACTTTAACTAGCGTAACTTAAGGAATGAGAATAGTCGATAATGTAAGCGCAAAGTGCTTTAATTAGTATACCTATAGTATACCTACCCGTCAGCTTGTTCTAGATTCCAACATAGTGAACAACAAGCTGTCGAGCTTAACTGCATGCTTTGTTGCATGCTAAACACGTTCACTAGTTATGTCTGCCGATCCATTTTTTCCTTATAAAAAAGGGCCAACCCACTTGACGCCCGAGCAGATACAAGGCCAGCAAGCTGAACGCGCCCTAGCTGCTGCTGAAGCCCGAATAGCCGACTTAGAGCAGCAATTAGCAGAGGCATCAGCCACCGCAGAGCGTCATCAGAAGCAGTTAGCAGCACTGGTCGAAAACCTGCCAATGGGTCTACAACTTGTGAATACGGCAGGTGAAGTCCAATTAATTAATTCCTACTTCCGCAACTTGTTCAAGTTGCCTTCAGGAGCCACTGTTGTCAACGAGCACCCCCTCTCCACTCTGATATAGTTCGTATTGACGAGGCCTTTTTAGATCCAGCAAAGTTCGGCGCACGGGCCAAAGCCTTGCATGAAGCGGGCAATACAACGCTCAACGAAGAATTCGTGCTGGCAGATGGGCGCGTAGTTGAGCTTGATTACTTGGTGTTAGCACAAGGGCAGGCCGGACGCTTGCTCTGCTACCGGGATGTAACCGAACGACATTTGCGCGAAGCACAACTACGTGCTCTGTCCTACATTCCTGAGCAGAATCCTAACGCTATCATTCGCCTTTCGGCTACGGGAGAAGTAATCTATGCTAACCCTGCGGCTAGTCCCTTACTCCAAGTCATGGCCAAGGACGAACCCGACGGTTTTGGGGTGTTACGGTCTCGTTTGCTCACGCTGGTACAACGGGTGTTGGGTACCAGCGAGCAACAGCAGCAGGAGCTTACGGTGGCAGGACAGCACTACCTGTTTACCGCTGCAGCCGTACCCGACGAAGCTTACGCTACCCTTTACTTGACCGACGTGACAGCACGCCAGCAAGTAGAGCAGCAGCTGGCCGAGCAGCGCCTCTTCTACGAAAACACGCTCAGTCAAGTGCCAATGGCCGTAGCCGTCATCGACACCGACTTCCGCTACATGTTTGTTAACCCTGCTCTTGAGCCTGACCCAACCCTACGAGCCTGGATGGTAGGCAAAACCAACGAGGAGTCAGGTGCCTTCCGCGAGCGTCCCTCCGCCATAATTGCGCGCCGACGGCAGTGTTTCAATCAGGCCTTGCGCGAGAAACGAGAAGTGAGTTGGGAAGAGAATTTTTACAAAGGCGGAGGCATGGCTTCCATATTGTTCCAGCTACGGCCCGTTGTAGAACCAGATGGCTCTATCCGGCGGCTCATTGCGTCAGGTATCGATCTAACCGCGCGCAAGCAAGCCGAAGAGCACCAGCGCCAAAGCGAGGAGTTAGTGCGTGAGCAGCAGCAATTCATCCGTTTGATTGTGGATACGTTGCCGACGGTTGTGTACGTGGCGGATATAGACAATGTCGTTACATTTCGCAACGCCGCTTTCGATGCTCTGGCAGCTCAAAGCCAGCACACTCATGCGGGGCAGAAAAGCGCGGAAGTAGAAGAGCAACTGCAGCAGATTCGTGCTTGGCGTCAGCAAGTGCTGGCTACCGACCAGCCTCTGGAAACTGAAATACCGTTGACCCTCAACTCCGGCGAGACATGTCACCTGCAGGTGTATATGCGCCCATTGCAACATTCGGGTGGACATAAAGAGGTATTGATTGTGAGTACGGATGTCACGGCCCTCAAACAAGCTCAGCGGCAGGCTGAGGAAAATGCGCGGGCCAAAGAAGCCTTTCTCTCGCGCATGAGCCACGAAATCCGTACGCCATTGAATGGGGTAATAGGTATGGCTACGCTACTGGCCAAAACTACCCTTACGCCGCAGCAGCAGGATTACTTAACTACTATGCAGCAAGCAGGCCAGCACTTGCTGGCCTTGGTCAACGACGTGCTGGACTTGGCCAAAATCACCACACATCACTTGCAACTCGCCCACGCTGCCTTCGATGTAAACGGGGTAGTGCAGGGTGCAGCCCAAACGGTAGCAGCCTTAGCCACCCAGAAAAACCTTGTGCTGCAGGTAGAATCAGTTGAATTGCCTTCGCTACGGGTGCTCGGTGACGCCTACCGCCTACATCAAGTACTGCTCAATCTGTTGGGCAACGCACTCAAATTCACCCAACATGGACAGATTCAGATTGGAGCGCAGCTATTAAGTGAATCACCTACCGATGTAACCCTTCGTTTCTGGGTGCAGGACACGGGCGTGGGAATCGAACCGGCGCAGCAAGAACGTATTTTCGAGGTGTTCACCCAAGCTACAGCTGATACTGATCATCCATTTGGGGGCACGGGGTTAGGGTTGTCCATCAGCGAGCAACTGGTTCGTTATATGGGCGGGACATTACACGTGTGCAGTCTACCTAACGAGGGCACCACGTTTTCCTTTACCCTAGTGCTGCCCCGGGCCGAGGATGCAAAACCAGAAAATCAAACCGATAACTCTCCCTCGGATAGCTTCGAGGAATTGCGGGGGTTGCGGGTTCTGCTTGCCGAAGACAATGTTGTCAACCAGTGGATTGCCACTGTCGTGCTCGAGCACTGGGGAGTGCAGATCGAAACTGTAGACAACGGGGTGGATGCCCTTACAGCCCTCACCACTAAAAGCTACGACGCAGCACTACTCGACATCAAGATGCCGGGGTTAACGGGGGTTGAAGTTACCAAAGCGTTGCGTCAGCACCCTGACCCAGCACGGGCTCATCTTCCATTAATTGCCTTGACGGCCAACGCCTTCGAAACGGACCGCATCAGCTACTTAACTGCCGGCATGGATGCGTGTGTGAACAAGCCTTTCGAAGAAGCTGATTTATGTCAGATACTACTAACACTTACCAAGCCAATGGCTGACCCGCAGCAACGCCTATAATCTAACAATGCGGATATTATAAAATAACCCAATACATTAGGAGTGTAGGCACTGGCAAAGATCACTCCCTAGATGGTTGTTTGTCAGCGAATAAAGCATTGCTTTTCGCAGCATTAGTTGCTAAACTAGGCATCAGTGGAAGAACGGCTAAGTCAACATACTACAACACAAAAATGTCTTTATGTTGTTGTGTAACGCCGAGCATATCTTGCTGATGGCTAGTTTGCAAGCCAACCTACTGTTGTGTTATTCACCAAGCTCCCACCTGTCTGAATCTCCTATTCCCACGGCATTGGCTAACGCTTCTCCTCCTACTGGAGCTAAGTAGCTGTGCCCCAGTCGAACAGAAGCCTAAGTATCGTATTGGTTTCTCGCAGTGCACCACCAATGACGCTTGGCGACGGGGTATGCTGGCGGGCATGCGGAAGGAGTTATGCTTCCACCCGGATGTAGAATTTCAGATGCTGGACGCGCATAACGACAGCGAACTGCAGCGAAAGCAGGTGCAGGAATTGATTCGGCAGCGGGTTGACTTGCTGATTATTTCCCCTAATCAGTCGGGGCCTTTAACCGAGCTAACAGAAACGGTTTATAATCAAGGAATTCCGGTGGTTATTCTCGACCGGCGGACGACCTCTCGCTCCTATACCGCGTACGTAGGAGGCAACAATGTGGAAGTTGGTCGCACTGCTGGCCATTACGCCGCTCAGCTACTACAGCGACGTGGCCAAGTACTGGAGATTCTGGGCACCCTCGGTTCGTCTCCGGCCACCGACCGCACGAATGGCTTTCAGGAAGCGCTAACTCAATACCCTCAGTTACAACGCGTGGCCCAGCTCGATGGTGACTGGCGCCCCGAACGAGTACTCAAGCAACTACCCACCTTACTACGTGCGCACCCGGACGTTGACTTGATCTTTGCCCACAACGACCCAATGGCGCGGGCAGCGCACCAAGTTTTGCAGCAACTTGGCGCAGAAAAGCGCGTGCGCATTATCGGGGTGGATGGTTTGCCGGGTCCCGGCAACGGGTTGCAATTAGTGGAAGATGGCGCTCTGAATGCCACGCTGCTTTATCCTACCGGGGGCGAAGAAGCAATTCGTACTGCGTTGCGCATTCTGCACCACGAGCCGTATGCCAAGGAAAACGTGCTTGGCACTATGGTCGTGGATTCAACCAACGTAGGTACCATTCGCAACCAAACCGAGCAACTAGCCGCACAACGGCAGGACATTCAGCAACAGCAACAGCGTCTGCAAGAGCAAATGCGCCGTTATGCGAGCCAAAAAACAGCAGTCAACTTACTGTTAGTTAGTTTATTGGGGCAGTTGTGTTAGGAGCCATGACGTGGCGCTCGTTGCGGCTTAATCGTCGCATCCGCCGAACACTGGAGCACCAAAACGCCGAGATTCACATCCAACGAAATCAAATTGAAGAGCTAGCCGAGGAAGGTCGCCGCTCCTCGGAAGCCAAGCTGCGCTTCTTTACCAACTTTTCCCACGAACTACGCACGCCGCTCACCCTCATTTTAGGGCCACTCGAAGACCTGCTTAGCAGCCCAGCGGAACTGACGGTCTCACAGCGCCACGATCTGCAACTCATGCGTCGCAACACGCAGCGCCTGCTACAGTTAGTCAACCAGCTTCTGGATTTCCGTAAGATTGATGTAGGCAAAATGGCTGTACGCGCCACCGAAGGCAATTTGGTAAGCTTTCTGCGCGAAATCATGGACGTGTTCGAAAAGACGGCAAACAAGCGCAACATCACGTTTCGGTTTTTGCCCGCTGAACCAGTAATCAACTTGTGGTTCGACGGTGATATTCTCGACAAGGTGTTTTTCAACCTCTTGTCCAATGCTTTCAAGTACACACCCGATGGTGGTCAGATCAAAGTAAGCATACAGCGCGGGCCAGCCGACACTGTACGAGTGAGCGTGGAAGATACCGGCCAAGGCATTGCCGAAGCTGACCAACCCCATATACTTGAGTGGTTCTATCAAGGCAACCATTCGCCAGCTAATAGCTCGGGCCTCGGGCTGGCGCTAGCCGAAGGACTTACCCGTCTGCACGAAGGCAAACTTAGTTTCCGAAGCCAAGTTGGTCATGGAAGCACGTTCGAAGTCACGCTGCCATTGGCCAAGCCAGCGGCTTTCCTCGACGCCAAGTCGAATGGAGTTCCAACTCTACCTCTAGCCTATCTGCCCGATGACGAGTTCAGTGATTCAACCGAGCAAACGCCTTCCTCTCGCGCTGATGCTACTGCTCTCATCATCGAAGACCATGAAGAGGTCCGCAATTTTCTAGTGCAAAAGTTGCAGCCCCACTTTCAAGTATGCACGGCCACCGACGGAGCTACGGGCTTGCGCTTAGCAGGCGAAAATATTCCTGACGTGATTATCTGCGACATAAACCTGCCCGAGTTAAGTGGTTTGGAAGTAGCCACCGCCCTAAAAAGTGACTGGCGCACCTCACATATTCCGCTGGTGCTACTCACTGCTCGCGACACCCCGAGCAGCAACTTGCCGGCGTGCAAGCCGGGGCCGACCTCTACCTGACCAAGCCTTTTAACCCCGCTTTTCTGCTTGAAAGCCTACGTACTCTCCTACGCAACCGAGACCAGCAACGCGAGCATTTCCGTCGGGAGCTTAGCGTAGACACCGCCACTGTGGCTCCTCAACGAGTGGACCAAAAGTTCTTGGCCGACTTAACAGCCATCATTGAAGCCAACCTCGACCGCTCGTCGTTGAGCGTTGATGACATTGCCCGAAGTTTGGGAGTATCGCAGATGCAGCTTTATCGGAAAGTAAAAGCCTTGCTTGGTACGGGTGTCATCGACTATATCCAGAGTTTACGGCTCACGAAAGCGCGGTTGCTATTGCTGCAAGAAGGCAATGCCATTGCGCAAGTAGCCTACCAAACCGGCTTCTCATCTCCATCTTACTTCGCTACGCTGTTTAAGAGCAAGTATCAGGTGTCACCTTCCGAGTACAGGGCCCTTCATACTCCAAGCCAGCAATGACGGATTTTTGCAAGTGATGTAGAATAATTGATAGCAACCGAACGTCCGCAAACGTTTGTTGCTTTTCAATGCGCTGTAAATCAATGGCTTATTTTATTAGATTATAATTGTAAGAATCCTGCAAGAATTTGAAAGAAAGCAGCAAGAGGGTATAAATAGTTAAGTCGAGGTTTGGGCAATCGTTTCCACAACACCGTCCATCATTTAACGCAACGTGCTTTTTTGATCCAATGTTACAGGCCTCAAAAGTTTGCCTCCATGCTGCGTTAGCACCTTGAAGTTACAGGCTGATCTAGGATATCGTCAGTCCTGTCCACACTAGGTGTAACAACTGCTGTTATCCTAAATTCCCTCGCTCTACTAAGCACTTAGGTAGCCAATCATTCGCGCTCCAGTGTGCTGTATCAGGAGTGCTGTTGGTCTCAGTTGCGGTGTGGTACTTCTTACTGCCCCTGACGATAAATACTTGCTCTTGATAAGCAGAGCTGAACCCACTTTGGCTCTGCATACTAGGTTACCTACTCCCAAGTGTGGAACCCCTATGCTCCTGCCTTTCCTTCCCACCCTCCTTATTGTTTCACCATTATGGCTTTTGCCTGCTTCGGAGAAATGCTCTGGGATGTGCTACCATCAGGTAAGCAGCCCGGTGGGGCGCCGCTTAATGTGGCGGTGCATCTGCACAACTTTGGGTTGGATGCGCAATTAATTAGCCGAGTAGGCCACGATGATCTGGGCAGCGAATTAGTAGCTTTTGTTGAATCCACTGGCTTGTGCACTCGCTACGTGCAATGGGCAGAAACTCACCTGACAGGCGTGGTGAAAGCCAACGTGAGTGACAGTAAAGAGGTGGCCTACCAAATAGTAAAGCCTGTAGCCTGGGACTATATCCGTTACGATACCGCGCTAGCGGAGTTAGTAGAAACCGCCGACGCTTTTGTGTTTGGCAGTTTGGCTGCTCGCCTTTCTCCTTCGCGTGAAACGCTCTACCGCTTACTCGAACATGCCCGCTTCAAGGTATTCGATGTGAACATGCGCCCCCCACACTACACCCGAGAAGTAATAACTTACCTGCTGCAACACAGTGACTTAGTGAAAATGAATCACCACGAGTTAGCTGAAATCACAGGTTGGTTTGGGGTGAGTTCCGACGAGGAAACGGCACTGCGCTGGCTAGCTGACCGCTTTCAATTACAAGCAGTGTGTGTAACAAAAGGAGCCGAGGGAGCTACCCTATGGACCGGTCAGCAGCACTATCGCAGCCCCGGAATTACGGTGCAAGTGCAGGATGCCATCGGTAGCGGCGACGCCTTTCTGGCGGCCCTGCTACGAGGCTGGCTAACTGGTGAGCCACCAGGACAGAATTTGGCTTTCGCCTGCGCGGCTGGCTCACTGGTAGCAGCCCACCAAGGAGCAACACCCATGATTTCGGCTGAGCAGGTAAATGCCTTGGTTACTGCATCTTCTTTGCTTTAGATAACCTTCGCTTACGGATTGCGCCTAAAGTTTCAGGGTGTTGATGCTACCTCTAAATATTCTCAATTCTTACCCTCAAGCGGTCCGCTGCCACTGCGACTTTAGTTCTCGCAAAGCTTTACGCTGAGATAGTTCGAGTAAAGTGCCTTTCAAATTTCCCACCATTTAATTTTTCACTCATGACCAACAACTGGTACAAACGGCACAAATCGTATGAGCAGTGGACCCCATACGGGCGGGCGGCATCCCACCCGCGCTGTTCAAGCTATTGGCGTTCAGCATGCTGCTCATCCTCATGCCTTTACTTAGCCAAGCTCAAGGCACCCGAGCTATTACCGGTAAGGTAGTTGACGCAAAATCTAACCCCCTGCCTGGGGTAACGGTGGTCGTGACGGGCACTACAGTTGGCGCCAGCACCGGAGCCGACGGCGGTTTCGAACTGCAAGCACCTGCTTCTGCCACTACACTGACTATCTCGTACGTAGGCTTCACCTCTCAGCAGGTAAGCATTACCGACAAAACCTCAGTGCAGGTAACACTTCAGGAGAATACCCAAGCCCTCGGCGATGTAGTGGTTGTCGGTTACGGTACTGCCCGCAAGCAGGACGTAACAGGCGCCGTTGCGGTAATTGGCGAGAAGGACTTTAACCGGGGCACCTTCACCTCACCGGATCAGCTGCTACAAGGACGGGTATCAGGGGTACAGGTAAGCAACAATAGTGGTCAGCCAGGTGGACCGTCCAGCATCCGCATCCGGGGCAACTCGGCCGTGACGGGCACAGGTCAACCACTATACGTGGTGGATGGCGTGCCACTTGATGGCCGCACAGCCCGGCCCGGCCTAGGAGCTGCTGGTACTCAAGCCGCTGGTACGGAAATAGGAGCGGGTGCCGATAGCAACCCCCTTAACTTCCTCAACCCCGACGACATTGAAACCTTCACCGTGCTCAAGGATGCTTCGGCCACAGCTATCTACGGCTCACGGGCAGCCTTCGGCGTAGTGCTTATTACTACCAAGAAAGGCAATGCGGGCGCTCCGGTGCTCAACGTCGGGGCCTCGACCGGCTTCTCGACGCTGCTGCGTCGCCCAAAATACCTTGACGCTGGCCAGTATCGTGAGGCACTTGCCTACTATGGGCTTCCCACCAGCGGGCCTACAAGTGCTGACAAAGGCGGCGACGTGGATGCTCTGGATGAGATTCTGCGCACCGGCTACTTTCAGAACTACAACGTGTCGATGAGCGGCGGTGGCGAAACCGGCCGCTATCGCCTCTCGCTGGGCTACCTCGACCAAGATGGTATTGTGCGCAAAACTGGTTTTAAAAAGTATAGCGCCAATCTCTCGACTAACCTTCAATTTCTAGAAAGCAAGAAGCTGGGTGTGGATGTAAATATCTCCACGAGTCAGTTTAAGGAAAAGCTGGCTAACATTACAACCGATGCCGGCTCCAAGGGCAGCCTTATTGGGCAGGCCTTGCAGTGGAACCCGACCCAGCCCCTGCGTAACGCCGATGGCTCGCTCTTCATTCAGGCCGGCGACGTGGTCAACCCCCTCGCTGCTCAGGAGCTTTACGATGACAACTCGCGGGTCAACACCGTGCTGGCCAGTATAGCACCCTCTTATAAGTTTGCCGACTGGCTCAATTACCGCCTGCTGTTAAGCGTGAACTACAACAGCGGTGAGCGGCGCACATCTATCGACCAACGCCTGATTAACTATAATGGCATCGAAAACCAGGGTTTTGCTGCTATCAGCAACAGCGAATTGTCCACGCAGCAAATTGCTCACACGCTGAACTTTAACAAGGCCATTGTAACCGACCTAAATCTTAACGCGGTGCTAGGCTACGAGTACACGAACTTCATCAATCGGGGTTCTAGCCTGAGCGGGTTTGGCAACGCTGCTGCGGGCGGCTTCGGCAGCCTCGGTCTTGACTACACCGACTACATTCAAACGTCCGCCGTCGGCAACCGTAGCATCCGGTCGTTTAACGACCCCACATATAAGCTGCAGTCGTATTTCGGTCGGGCTATCTTCAACTTTAAGGACCGCTACGTACTGACTGGTACACTACGCCGCGACGAGAGCAGCAAGTTTGGCACTAACAACCGGGTGGGTTACTTCCCCTCGTTTGCCGCTTCGTGGGATTTGAGCCGGGAGTCTTTCTTCCCGGCCGAACAGCTTACACAGCTTAAACTACGGGCCGGCTATGGCCTAACCGGTAACCAAGAATTTCCGGCGGGAGCAGCTCAAGACCGCTTTGAAGTACGCGATAATGGAGAGCAACGTCCCCTTAACAGTCGCAACGAAAATTTGAAATGGCAGTCAGACCGTCAGTTCAACGTCGGCATCGACATCGGGGCATTCAATAATCGCCTCACCTTCTCGGCCGATTACTTTAATAAGACTACTTCCGATATTCTGTTTCCCACTGTTCCAGGCCAGCCTGCACCTCAGTTTCAAGCCATCTTTTGGGACAATCTCGACGGCAAAATTGTGAATAAGGGCGTGGAAATGGCCCTGGCTACTACACTGGTGAGCAACGAGAAAGCCGAAGTAAGCTTTAACGCCAACGCTACGTTTATTCGCAATGAAGTGAAAGATTTGGTAGGACCCGCCATCATCACGGGTGCTATCAATGGGCAGGGGTTGTCAGGAGCTACGTCGCAGCTTATTACCAATGGCTACCCCATCAACGCTTTCTTTTTGAGGGAATACGCAGGCTTGGATGAAAGCGGTTCATCTATTTACCCTAACGGAGATTTGACAACCTATGCGGGCAGCCCTAATCCTCGCACGCTCTTAGGCTTTGGCGTAAACGCTCGCTATAGCAAACTCTCTTTAGTGGCAAACCTGACTGGGGCGTTTGGTCAGTACATTTATAATAACACGCTCAACGCCGTAGGCAACGTGGGGCAGATTGGTGCCAGCAAAAACATCGCCCTCTCCACATTTGAAAATCCGGTCAAAGAAGCAGTTGGTAACGCGGGGTCTGCTTCCTCGCGTTACCTAGAAAAGGGTGACTTCCTGAAGATGTCTAACCTAACGCTTGCTTACTCTGTAGGCAACGTGGCCGGCTTCATGAAGGGCGCCCGCGTGTATGTAACGGGTCAAAACCTGTTTGTTATTACCGACTATGATGGATTTGACCCTGAAGTTAACACCGTAAAAACAGGGGCCAACAGAGTGCCTTCTGTCGGCATTGACTATTTGGCCTACCCCAGCGCCCGCACCTTCACACTCGGGGTCAACTTCAGCCTGTAATTTCTAACTCATTCCCACCATGAACTACAATAAGATTGCGTACGCACTCGTCCTGTTAGGCCTTCTACAAGGAACTACAGGCTGCGAGCTAGACGAAAAGCTGCAAGGTGAGCTAACGGCTGACCAAATTCCGAAGGGTGACCCGGCGGCCCTGCTCCAAGGCGTGTACAATGCCCAGCGCGACCCCATTCAGGGCCACGTGAGCGTGTTTGCGCTCCAAGAAGTATCTACCGATGCCCGCATCATGCCCACCCGCGGGCCCGACTGGGACGACAACGGCAAGTGGCGGCAGCTGTTCAATCACACCTGGGATGGCAACAACGAGCGGGTGCGTGATACCTTCAACCAACTCGAAGGCATCGAATTCGCCTCCACCGACCTATTGCGCTTTAATCCTACGGCGCAACAGCAGGCGGAGTCACGGTTCGTGCGGGCCTGGGCTGAGTACCTGCTGCTAGACCTGTACGACCAGGTGCTGTACCGGGAGCCGGGCGAGCGACTGAACAACCTGGCCAGGGTACGCAAAGGCACCGAGGCATTGAACTTTATCGTCAGTGAGCTTAACGCAATTCAAAAGGACCTGCCTGACGGGCCTGCTGGTAAGGCCAACAAGGATGCGGCCCGGGTACTGCTCATGAAGTGCTATCTCAACAAGGGCGTGTACGCCAACCGCCAGAGCCCAACCTTCGCGGCGGACGACATGAACCAAGTGATTAAGCTGGCCGACGAGATTATTAACGGCGGCAAGTATTCATTCACTACTAACTACTTTGACAACTTCGCGCCTAATAACACAGCGATTGGCAAAGAGAACATCTTCACGCAGGAAAATAATCGTGGTAACAGCGGGCCTTTGCGCGACTTGTGGAAATTCGTGTCGCACTACAATATGCAACCCGTGAACGGCTACAATGGCCCAGCGACGACGGCTGAGCTCTACGACTTGTTCGAGGCCAACGACAAGCGCCGCGGGGTAGCCTACGAAACCGCTGGTGGCCCTCCTAATCCCGGTAAGCGCATCAATGTGGGCTTTCTCGTCGGTCAACAGTATAATCTTACCACCGATGCCCCACTCACCACGCGGGGCGGGGCGCCGCTGGTATTTACCAAAGACATTAACCTTTTTGAAAAAGGTGCCGACCTTGAGGCCAAGGGAATCCGTCCTATTAAATACCCCGTCGATTACGCGAGCGAGCTTAATAGCGGCAACAGCTGCGACAATGACCACGTGACCTTCCGGCTGGCCGATGTGCTGCTGATGAAGGCCGAAGCCATTCTGCGTGGCGGCACGGCTACCAGCGCTGGCACGTATGGAACTACGCCGCTTGCCATCGTTAACTCCCTTCGCACGCATCCCTCACGCGGAGCTAGCGCCCTGACCTCACTTAGCCTCAACGTATTGCTTGATGAGCGAGGCCGTGAGCTTTATAGTGAGTCGTGGCGGCGGCAAGATATGATCCGGTTCGGTACCTTCTTGCGAGCCCGGAAAGACAAGCCCGAGAGCAATCCGAAGTACCTAGTTTATCCCGTGCCGCAGCAGCAAGTGGATATCAATTCCAACATCACCCAGAATCCGGGCTACTAACCCCAAGATACATTCAGTAGGCAAGTAAGCAAGCCGTTGGTTGGCCGCTCTTTAGCACTCAATCAACGGCTTGTTTGTGTAATGACCTAGCACCTCAGTGACTCCCGTGAAAACAAGGCAAGTAGCTTACCTGCGACCCAGTCTGCAATGAGCTATTCTGGCGAAGAACTTACGCCTAGCCCCTCCGCCATGCTGGCACAATCAACCCTTTCATCGTTCCATGCCAATTACCAAATTTTCCCGATTAAGCTCTTACCTCTGCATCTTGGCGTTGCTACTAACGGCTGCAAAACCGGCTGCCGCTCAGGCACCCGACGCCTGGCGTATCACGGCCGACAAGGTTGACCCAGCGGCTTATTACGGCGTAACGGTTGCCAACGGTATGTTGGGTATCGTCTCGTCGCCGGAGCCGTTTCAAGTGAAAGCAGTGGTGCTGGCCGGAGCTTATGACCAATACGGGCGGGGGCGGGTCAGTAACTTTCTCAACAGTTTCAACCTACTGCACATGTACCTGGAGGTGGATGGCAGGCGTCTCTCTGGCAAAGACGTTACCAACTTCCGGCAACAGCTGGACATGCGCCATGCCTCCCTGACAACCACGTTCGACTATGCCGACAAGGCCACTATCACCTACACGCACTATGCGTTGCGTCACCTGCCATTCACTGGGCTGATGGAAGTATCGGTGACGGCAAAAAAAGACGTAAGCCTCACGGCTGCTAGCGTAATGGACGCTCCAGACGCGCTACGTGACGTACAGAACTATTACAACGAAATCGACCGGCCGCACGCCACGCTCAGCTTGCTCACATCCTCGGGCCGGAGCGCAACCGGCAAGCTGCAACTATGCGCCTCCACCAGTTTCCTGTTCGACGAGCCGCACGGTCAGGAACCACGGGTGATTCACGAAATGTGGGACAGCAACATGCACCTAATGAAGTTCGGCAAGGCGCTGAAGGCCGGACAGAGTTACACCTACGCGGTGGCAGGTTCGTCCATCACCTCGGCGCACCACGCCGATCCGCTCAATGAAGCCGAGCGCCTAACCATTTTCGCCCGGCTCGAAGGCAAGCAGCGCCTGTTGGCTTTCCACGCCAAGGCTTGGGACGAACTTTGGAAAAGCGACATACAAATAACCGGCGATGCGCAGGCCCAGCAAGACGTACACAGCATGCTATATCACCTCTATAGCTTCTCCTGCGCCGGCACCGACTATTCCCCCTCCCCTATGGGTTTATCAGGGTTGGGCTACAACGGGCACGTGTTCTGGGATTCCGACTTGTGGATGTATCCGGCGCTGCTCGTGATGCATCCTGAAATTGCGAAGTCACTAATTGAATACCGCTTCCGGCGACTGGCACCAGCACGCAACAATGCTTTTGCCCACGGCTACCAAGGTGCTATGTATCCTTGGGAAAGTGCCGATTCGGGCGTGGAGGAAACACCGGTATGGGCCTTGAGCGGCCCCTTTGAGCACCACATTACGGCCGACGTGGCCCTAGCGGCTTGGCAATATTACTGCGTCACGCAAGACAAAGCTTGGTTGCGGGAGAAAGGCTGGCCCATCCTGTCAGCTACCGCCGATTTTTGGGCGAGCCGGGTAGAACGCAATGGTCCCGGTCACTACGACATCAAAAATGTAGTGGCTGCCGACGAGTGGGCCGAGAATGTAGACAACAATGCCTTCACCAACGCGGCTGCTCAAGTAAACCTGCGAAACGCTACAGCTGCCGCTAAGCTTTTGGGCTTGCCTGCCAATCCTGACTGGCAACACGTGGCTCAGAACATCCCCCTGCTGCACTTCCCCGATGGCGTAACTCAGGAACACGCTACCTATAAGGGTGAAGGCATTAAGCAAGGAGACGTGAATCTGTTGGCTTACCCGCTGAACGTAGTGACTGCTTCAGCGCAAATCAAAAAAGATCTAACTTATTACGAGACCCGCGTCCCCAACGAAGGCACCCCCGCCATGACGCAGGCCATTTTTGCCTTACTCTACGCTCGCCTCGGCGACGGCGACAAAGCCCGGCACTTTTTCCAAGACTCTTATCAACCCAACCTGCTGCCACCCTTCCGGGTGATTGCCGAAACCAAAGGCGGCACCAATCCTTATTTCGCGACTGGTGCAGGCGGGGTACTGCAAGCCGTGTTGATGGGTTTCGGCGGGCTCGATATTACACCCAACGGTATCCGGCAAGTCAAAACCAGTTTGCCTAAGGGTTGGCAGTCGGTGAAGATTACCGGCGTTGGTACGCAGCAGAAAACATATTCAGTAACTCGCTAGCTACCTTTTTAATGTTAGTTGCCCCTACGATTAGGACTGCATAACATGAATGATAGCGCCTTGACTATTTAGACTATTACAAGGTAAGACACTCAATGAATGATAGTTAAGCTCAATGATTTCCATTCTATGTTATATAGAATTGGTATATTAGGCATCCATCTTGTGAGGTAGAGCAGTGACATGCGTTGACAACCTCCATTTTGCTTTTAATTAATAGGTAAGCGTCATGTTAGTCGAGCGTCAACCAACGCACAATTAACTCTACTTAGCACAGTTCTCTTTTGCTTATGCGCTACTGGCTCGGAATCCTTTTTTTATTAAGCACTGTCCTGGCAGAGGCCCAAAACGGGTCGATTGCCTTCGTGAGTGGTAACTGGGCTGATGTATTAGCCCAAGCGAAGAAAGAGCACCGCAGTATTTTCTTGTATGCTGGCTCGCCGAGTTGTCATTACTGCGTGCCCATGGAAACCGAAGTTTTCCCTGTGCCAGTGGTAAGCAGCTATTACTCTTCCACCTTTCTAAGCCACAAAATAAACGTGGATGAAGGGGAGGGAACTATACTAGCTAAGCGGTACGACATCAAGAGATTGCCTTCATATCTGTACTTTGATGCCGACGGAAAATTGCTGCACATGAGCAATGGCTTTAAGTCGCCGGCTGCCTTTGTTCAGGATGGCAAAGATGCTTTCGACCCGAGAAAGGCCTTTTTCACGCTTAAGGAGCGCTATGATAAAGGAGACCGAAGCCCCGACTTCTTGTACACCTTTGGTACCGCGCCTGCCTTAACAGATAAAAATACGTTGTTCGAGGAAGTGAACGGGGCCTATTTCCAGACTTTAAAGCCTGAAACCCTAACTTCGGACAAAAATCAGGAATATATTTTCGGCACCTACACCAGCTTCAACGCCCCGGCAACGCAGTACTTTCTAACTCACGCATCATCGTTTGTGCCCAAGTTTGGCAAGGCTGAGGTGAGCAAGAAAATTCGATACATCGTTGGCAGGGCAGCAGGGGAAATAGGTGAGCGAAATGATCTATCGGCTCTTAAGTCACTACAGCAAGCTATTGCTCGCACTAAGGTAACAGACGCTCCTCAGTGGAAAGAGTTGGCTTACATTCAGTACTTGCTTGGGAAGCAGCAGCGGGATTGGTTGGCTTATACGAATGCGGTTCAGGCCTACGGAAAGCAATATGCGGCGCAGGACAACTTCACACTTTATGAAGCAACAGCGTACGTCACGGCTTTTGTGGAAGACAAAAAGATCTTGGCGCAAGCTGATCCTATAATCAAGCAAGCCTTGGCTGCGGAACCAAGCTACTTGAATCTTTGCACGCGGGCTAAGTTGCTGCACAAAATCGGCAATAAGCAAGAGGCACTGCTTGTGGTAAATGAAGCCTTAGCTAAGGCCGCTAAGGACCAGAGAAATAGCACGGAAGCAACAGAACTACTGTCTGAAATCAACAAGTAAGTACTCACTGCTAAAACATGCAGAACAGAATAAGTTGCTAGGTTTATTTATCGTATGTGCCATAGCCCCAGGTAAACCCAAGAAAAAATATAATCTAAGGGTGATAAATTATTTATTATCATTACCAACCGCCGAGGCTTCGTGGCCTTGGTTTGCTGCTTGCCAACCGGGCTCAGCTCTTCTTGCTAATTACCGATTCCCACCTTTATTTACTGTTCCATAACATGGAAAAGAATACATATGATGCCATTGTCATAGGCTCTGGTATATCTGGCGGCATGGCTGCTAAAGAGCTAACCGAGAAAGGCTTGAAAACTATCATGCTGGAGCGGGGGCGCAACATCGAGCATATCAAAGACTACGTAAACGCCAACAAAAACCCGTGGGAGTTTCCGCACCGGGGCGGCAAAACGCAGCAGATGATTGCCGATTACCCGGTGCTCGGCCGCGACTACACCCTCAACGAAAGCAACCTCGATTATTGGGTCAACGAAAAGGAAAGCCCCTACACGGAGATAAAGCCTTTCGACTGGTTCCGGGGCTACCACGTAGGAGGCCGCTCCTTGATGTGGGGCCGGCAGTCGTACCGCCTAAGCGATTACGACTTCGAAGCCAATGCAAAAGATGGTATTGCTGTCGATTGGCCTATACGCTATAAGGATTTAGCACCGTGGTATAGCAAGGTTGAGAAGTTTGTGGGCATTAGCGGATCCAAAGAAGGACTGCCCCAACTGCCCGATGGCGAGTTCATGCCACCGATGGAAATGAACGTCGTGGAGAAGGACGTGGCGGCTCGTATCAAGAAGAACTACGAGCATCGGCGCATGGTGATTGGCCGCACCGCCAACATTACGCAAAACCACAACAACCGTGTAAGCTGCCAGTATCGGAACAAGTGCTGGCTCGGCTGCCAGTTTGGGGCATACTACAGCACTCAATCGGCGGCTCTGCCGGCAGCGGTAGCTACTGGCAACCTCACATTGCGCCCTTTTTCAATTGTTACCCGCATCCTCTACGACAAAGACACCAAGCGGGCCAAAGGCGTAGAGGTGCTCGACGCCGAAACCAACCAGACCTACGAATATTATGCGAAGGTCATTTTTCTGAATGCCTCGGCCCTGAACTCGGCCTGGGTGCTGTTGAACTCGGCTACTGACATCTGGCCAGGCGGCTTAGGTAGCAGCAGCGGAGAGCTAGGTCATAACCTGATGGACCACCACTTCCGGGCTGGGGCTCGTGGCACAGCAGAAGGCTACGAAGACAAATACGTGTACGGGCGCCGGGCCAACGGCATTTATGTGCCGCGCTACCGCAACCTGTTTGGCGATAAGCGCAACTATATCCGCGGATTTGGTTACCAAGGCAGTGCTGGCCGCGAAGGTTGGGCACGCGAAATCCCCGAAATGAATATTGGTGGCGAGTTCAAAGATGCTTTGACCGAGCCCGGTCAGTGGGGCATGGGCCTGACTGGTTTCGGAGAAACCCTCCCTTACCACGACAACCAAGTCACCCTCGACAAAACTAAGAAAGACAAATGGGGCCTCCCAGTTCTCGCAATCGATGCCCACATCCGCGACAACGAGCAGAAAATGCGCATCGACATGATGAATGATGCGCAGGAAATGCTGGAGAAGGCTGGGCTCAAAAACGTGAAGACCTATAACGGCGGCTACAACCTTGGTGGTGGCATTCACGAGATGGGTACTGCTCGCATGGGCCGCGACCCCAAAACGTCGGTGCTCAACCAACACAACCAAGTGTGGGACGCACCGAACGTGTACGTAACTGACGGCGCCGCCATGACGTCGGCTGCCTGCCAGAATCCTTCCCTGACCTATATGGCTCTCACCGCCCGGGCCGTGGATCATGCAGTGGGCGAATTGAAAAAACAGAACGTTTAAGCACCCACCGATATGAACCGCAGAGACGCCCTCGCTCGAGTTGCCCTTATTATGGGCAGCACCGTAATAGGTGCCGATTACTTCCTGACTAGCTGCAGCTCGCCTGCTAAAAAAGACGCGCAAACAGGTTCTGAAAAGCCTGTAGCAGCCGCGAAACCTAAGGATATACTCAATCAAAAACAGATTCAATTGCTCGATGAGGTAGGCGAAACCATTTTGCCGGCCACCAAAACGCCTGGAGCAAAAGCCGCGCAAGTAGGCAGCTTCATGGCCGTAATGGTTCGGGACTGCTACACGCCTGAAGATCAAAAGGTGTTCCTCAGTGGCCTCACTCAGCTCGACAACGATTGTAAAAAGCAATACGGCAAGACGTTCCTGGAGTGCGATGCCACCCAGCGGACTGCCTTCCTGACGGCGCGCGACAAAGAGCAGAGGGCCTTCACCGCTAACCAGCGTAAAGACGACCCAAGCCGGTATTTCCGGATGATGAAGGAGCTAACGTTGCTAGGCTATTTCACCTCCGAGGTGGGTGCCACCAAAGCGCTGCGCTACTTGCCCATTCCTGGCCGCTACGATGGCGACGTGGCATACAAAAAAGGCGACCGCGCTTGGGCTACTACTTAAGCTCAATAGTAACCTAATGAAAGGCTTCGCCTTTCGCGCCTGATCTAATGTCTGCTTGCCAGCACCGGATACTAGCACTGCTGTGCTTCGTAACCGATGCTGGCAAGCAGACGCCTGACCAAGCATTCTGCATTTCTATCATCTGCATTCTGACTGCCCAACCCATCCTAGCTTATGAGTCCTACCATTCGCTTTAAATTGTCCCTGATGATGTTCCTGGAGTTTTTCATCTGGGGCGCCTGGTTTGTAACGTTGGGCACGTACTTGCTGCAAAACCTGCATACCACCGGCACGCAAGTCGGAGTGGCGGTGCTCACGCAGTCGATTGGGGCTATTGTCGCGCCTTTCATTATCGGGCTGATTGCCGACCGGTTCTTCTCGGCTCAAAAGATCTTAGGGGTACTGCACCTGGCTGGAGCGGCCCTGCTCTGGCGGGCTTCAATGGCCGCTGATTTCAGCAGTTTCTACCCCAGCATCCTTACTTACATGATTCTGTACATGCCTACGCTAGCTTTGGTGAATTCCATTTCCTTCCGGCAGATGCAGAACCCGCAGAAGGAATTTGCTATGATCCGGGTACTAGGTACCCTGGGCTGGATTATCGCCGGCCTTACTATTGGTTGGCTGCATTGGGAGCAAAAAGACGCTAGCGGCCTAACCTCTTTGGGGCTTACGTTTAAAATGGCCGCTGTTGCCTCGGCAATACTTGGTGTATTCAGCTTCACCTTGCCTCCCACGCCGCCAATCAAGAAAGAAGGCAAAAGCAGCATCGGCGACATGCTAGGCCTAGAAGCCATTGGGCTGTTAAAAAACCGCTCGTATCTGATTTTCTTTCTGGCTTCGGTAGCTATCTGTGTGCCTCTCTCTTTTTACTACGGCTTCACCAATCCCTTTCTCAATGAGTCCGGCATGAAATCAGCAGCTGGTATTCAAAGCTTGGGGCAAGTATCAGAAGTGTTGTTTATGCTGCTAATTCCCGTGTTCTTCGTTCGCTTGGGCGTCAAGAAGATGCTGGCCATCGGTATGTTGGCGTGGGTGATTCGCTACTTGTTCTTTGCCTATGGCAACGGCGAATCCTCGTATTGGATGCTGGTTGTAGGCATCGTGTTGCACGGCATCTGCTATGACTTCTTCTTCGTAACGGGCCAGATTTACACCGACAACCTAGCGGGCGAGCAGTCAAAAAGCGCTGCCCAAGGTTTTATCACCCTTGCCACCTATGGCGTGGGCATGCTGCTCGGCTCGTTGCTCTCGGGGCAAATTGTGGATGCACACAAAACCAGCGACACCCTGCACGACTGGCAAACCATTTGGCTGATTCCAGCAGCTATAGCGGCGGGAGTATTGGTAGTATTCCTGCTACTGTTCCGCGATAAAAACGCCCCCGTACCCGCCGAAGAAATCAGCTACGCCGAGGCCAATGCCCGCCTCGAGGTATAAGAGTATCAACCACAAACTCAACACATGAAATTACGATTGGGCATGATAGGCGGCGGGCAAGGCGCCTTTATTGGAGCCGTGCACCGTTTAGCCGCCGCCCTCGACGGCATGTATGAATTAACGGCCGGCGCCTTTAGCAGCGACGCCGAAAAATCTCGGGCTACCGGCGTAAGCTTAGGCCTTTCTGCCGACCGAGTATATGCCTCTTACCAGGAACTGATTGAACAAGAAAAGCAGCGTCCCGAAGCTGACCGCGTCCAGGTCATCACCATCGTGACGCCCAACCACCTGCACTTCGAGCCCGCCCGAATGGCCCTCGAAAACGGCTTCCACGTCGTCCTCGACAAGCCGATGACGTTCTCACTTGCCGAGGCGAAACAGCTCGAGCAAGTAGCCGCCACCAGCAGCAAAAAGCTTTGTTTGACCCATACCTACTCCGGCTACCCCATGGTGAAGGAGGCCCGTCAATTAGTTGCCAACGCTACTATTGGCAAGGTCCGGAAGGCGTACGTAGAGTATCCGCAAGGCTGGCTGAGCAACTTCGAGGAAGGTGGCGACAACAAGCAAGCCGCTTGGCGCACCGACCCTGCCCGCAGCGGTATAGCCGGCTCCATGGGCGACATCGGCACGCACGCCTTCAATTTGTTGGAGTACGTAACGGGTCTGCAAGTCACTCAGCTCTGCGCTGACATCAACATTGTGGTAGCCGGCCGCCAACTCGACGATGATGGGTCCGTGCTGCTGAAGCTTTCTAATGGAGCCAGTGCCGTACTTACGGCTTCGCAGATTGCTGCGGGTGAAGAAAACAACATCCGCATCCGGGTGTATGGCGAGCTAGGAGGCCTAGAATGGCAGCAAGCTGATGCTAACACCTTGCAAGTGAAATGGCTGGATAAGCCAACCGAAATTCGGCGGACTGGCACCGGCTACGTTAGCTCGTTTGCGCAGCATAATAGTCGCACACCGGCCGGGCACCCAGAAGGCTACCTCGAAGCGTTTGCCAATCTCTACCGCAATTTTGCTCTTACTTTGCAAGCCGAATTAAGCGGCGAACCTGCCTCGCCCGAAGCCTTAGATTACCCAAGTATTGCTGAAGGCGTGCGGGGTATGGCTTTCATCGAAAGTGTAATTGCCTCGGGTAAATCCGATAAAAAGTGGACTGATTTCCTCGTCTAATCTGCCTATGAAAACCATTCAGGGACCCGCCATTTTCCTGGCTCAATTCATCGGCGACGAGCCGCCCTTCAATAGCCTGGAATCAATCTGCGCCTGGGCCGCTAGCCTTGGCTACAAAGGGGTTCAAATACCTACCACCGACGCGCGCTTCATCGATCTGCAAAAGGCTGCTGAAAGCAAAACCTACGCCGACGAAATCTCTGGCATTGTGCAGGCAGCAGGGCTGCAAATCACCGAGCTTTCCACGCACTTGCAAGGTCAGCTTGTGGCCGTGAATCCCGCTTACGATCAGCTATTTGATGGCTTCGCGCCAGAAACCTACCGCAACAATCCTTCTGCTAGGCAGCAATGGGCCGTGCAGCAGTTGCACTACGCCGCTAAAGCCTCGCAGAATCTAGGTCTTAATGCGCACGCTACGTTTAGTGGAGCTCTGCTCTGGCCCATGGTATACCCTTGGCCCCAGCGCCCGGCTGGGTTGGTGGACACGGGTTTCACGGAGCTTGCACGCCGCTGGACGCCTATTCTTAATGCTTTCGACGAGTGCGGCGTGGATTTGTGCTATGAAGTGCACGCCGGCGAAGACTTGCACGACGGTGTGACCTACGAGATGTTTCTCGACAAAGTCAACCACCACCCGCGTGCGTGCCTGCTCTACGACCCCTCGCACTTCATACTTCAGTGCCTTGACTACCTAGAGTACATCGACCTCTACCACGAGCGCATCAAGATGTTTCACGTCAAGGATGCCGAATTCAACCCAAGCGGCCGACAAGGCGTGTATGGAGGTTACCAGAGCTGGCTCGACCGTGCTGGTCGCTTCCGCTCCCTTGGCGATGGACAAGTAGATTTCAAAGCCATCTTCAGCAAGCTCGCCGCCTACGACTTCCCTGGTTGGGCAGTACTAGAATGGGAGTGCGCCATAAAGCACCCTGAAGACGGTGCGCGCGAAGGCGCTCCGTTCATCAAAGACCACATCATCCGTGTCACTGACAAAGCCTTCGACGATTTTGCGGGTACGGGCACCGATGCCAATTTCAACAAAACCCTGCTAGGGCTATAATCCATCCTAATATGAAAAAGTCCATTCTGTTTTTTGCTGTAGGTGTCGTGCTCGCTGCTTGCGGATCGGAGTCCAAAAGCAATAGCGCCAACGAACCCAGCATGCAGGCCGCGTCGTCCGACGAATTGAAAAGTGACAGCGCTTCGGCTACCAACCTCTCGGCCGTGGCCCACCAGCCACAAGTTGACACCAACGTTACCAAGATTGGCACCGAGCATGCTGGCGGCATCGTGGCCAAGGGTGCCAAGCTCATTACCTCATCGGACTGCACGAGCTGCCACAAAGAGCGCGACAGACTGGTTGGGCCTGCATACACGGCTGTTGCCGAAAAATACCCCTCCACTGATGCCAACATTACTATGCTGGCCAATAAGATCATCCAGGGTGGGAAAGGCAATTGGGGCGAGATTCCGATGACTCCGCATCCAGATTTAGCAGTTGCCGATGCCAAGGAGATGGCCAAGTATATTCTGAGCCTGAAATAGGCAGTGACCACGGGCAAGTAGCCTGTCCTACAAGTTGAACAACCCTACTGTAAATTCGCTATGGCCCCGCTCCCTAACCGCCGCACGGTGCTCAAGAACATCCTGGCCAGTACGGCCGTAGCCGGAACCACGGGCGGATTAAGTGCGCTTATGCCCAAAACCCAACCTGCGGAAGCTCCCGACCTAAAGAACAATATCAATCATTCGGTGTGCCGGTGGTGTTTCAACGACATGCCGCTCGAGCAGCTATGTGCGGCTGCCAAGGGAATGGGCATCAAAGGTATCGATCTAGTAGGGCCCAAAGATTGGCCCACTCTGAAAAAGTACGGTTTGGACTCGCCTATGTGTAATGGCGCGGAAATAAATCTGACGGACGGCTTCAATGATCCGCAGTACCACGCTGCCTTGCTGAAAAACTATTCAGAGATGATTCCGCTAGTGGCCAAAGCGGGATATAAGAATCTGATATGCTTCAGTGGCAACCGCCGGGGTATGGACGACGAAACCGGCCTAAACAACAGCGTAAAAGGTCTCAAACCATTGGTAGATCTAGCAGCCAAGCACAAAGTCGTGCTGGTGATGGAGCTGCTCAATAGTAAAGTCAACCACAAAGACTATCAGTGCGACCGTACGTCGTGGGGAGTTGCGCTTGCTAAAAAGCTAGGCTCGGAGAATTTCAAGCTGCTTTACGACATCTACCATATGCAGATTGATGAGGGTGATGTGATTCGCAACATTACCGACAACCACGCTTATATAGCCCATTATCATACGGCTGGCGTGCCGGGCCGCAATGAAATCGACGACACGCAGGAGCTTTATTATCCCGCCATCATGCGGGCCATTAAGGCTACTGGATTCAAAGGCTATGTGGCGCAGGAATTTATTCCTAAGCAAGCCGACAAGCTAGCTTCTCTAAGGAAAGCTGTTCAGTTATGTGACGTTTAGAAAGCCAAACTACTCTTTCCGCCCATTTCCTTTTCTTTCCAAGTTATGATGAAAAGAAGATCCTTCCTTAAGCAAGCTGGCTTACTGTCAGCAGTTTCCTTGGTAGCACCTAGCAGTTTGCTGGCAGCCCCATCTTCCCTGAAACTTGGCCTGCAGCTGTATACCTTGCGCGACTACATTGGCAAGGACGTAAAGGGCGTACTAGCTAAAGTAGCCAAGGCTGGCTATCAGGAAGTGGAAACCTATGGCTATAGCAAAGAAAACGGATTTTGGGGCTTGAGTCCATCTGAATTCAAGGCTGTCTTAACCGCTAACGGCCTAACTACTTCCAGCGGGCACTACGAAATGAATGGTTTCGTGCGGGATGGCAACCCGGAAGCGCTGAACTCCTATATCGAAGCTGCCAAAATTTGCGGCCAGAAGTACATAGTGGTTCCTCACCTCGACGACAAGCTTCGCACGTCGGTAGCCGACTTTAAAGCCATTGCCGAGAAGGTCAACAAAGCGGGCCAGCTATGCAAGGCTGCGGGCCTGCGTGTAGCCTATCACAATCACGATTTCGAATACAAAGCAATAGGCGGCGTCACGCTGTTCGATGTATTGCTCAAGGAAACAGACCCGGCGTTAGTAGATTTCGAGCTTGATTTATATTGGGTGGTGCGCGCAGGCCTCGACCCTGTCAAGCTGATGGCATCGAATCCTAAGCGTTTCTCTATGTGGCATGTCAAAGACATGGACAAAGCGCAGCCCGAGCACAACACCGAAGTAGGCGCAGGTACTATTGACTTCAAAAAGATATTCCAGAGCCCTTCGTCTTCCGGGCTGAAGCACATATTCATGGAGCAGGAATACTTTGCCATAGACGCCTTCCAAAGCATCAGCCAAAGTGCTGCCTATATCAAAAAGAACCTGCTGTCTTAAGTCCTGAATAGCTGCTCTTTTGCCAAAATGCAACATTGGTAAAAGGCAGCTATATCAGTACCACCACTAAGTCTGCTTGGTAGGACTTGCACTCAGTGCGTGCAAGCAGTCTAATCTGTGTCTTTTGATTTGGTATTCCTGCGCCTACAGCTTACCCTGTCTTAAAAAACCCACCCGTTCCAACTGCTTTTCACATGAAAGTATCTCTCCTTGTTGCTGCCGCATTGCTCATCAGCGGTGCTCAAACATTGAAAGCCCAGCAAGCTGGCAAGCCGGAAGACACTGAAGTTTGGGAACCTGTACCAAAAGTGGTAGCTCCCGGTGTTAGCAGCACCGCGGCTCCTTCTGATGCGCTCATCCTTTTCGATGGCAAAAACCTCGATCAATGGGTGTCTACCGACGACCGAAATGCCCCTGCTAAGTGGACAGTGGCTGGTGGCATAATGACGGTGAATAAGACGGCAGGCAACATCGAAACTAAGCGTTCTTTCACCAACTACCAATTGCACTTGGAATGGCGTGTACCTGCTAACATTAGCGGTACAGGGCAAGCTCGTGGGAACAGCGGCTTATTTTTAGCCTCTATAGGCAAAGGTGACGCAGGCTACGAGCTCCAAATCCTAGACTCCTACAACAATAAGACCTACGTCAACGGCATGGCGGGCAGTATTTACAAGCAAATAATCCCGCTAGCAAACCCTACACGCAAGCCCGGTGAATGGCAGACCTACGACGTAATTTGGACGGCACCTACCTTTGCTGCTGGTGGCGCCGTCCAAACTCCTGCCCGAGTAACTGTCCTCTTCAACGGTGTGCTCGTTCAAAATAATGTAAGTCTACTAGGACCTACAGTGTACATCGGCAAACCTACTTACCAAAATCACGGAGCGGCGCCAATCAAGCTTCAATCGCACGGCGATAAAAGCGAACCACTAAGCTTCCGTAACATCTGGATACGAGAGCTCCCAGTAGTAGCCCAATAAGCTGCTGAAAAAGTAAGATTACACCAAATTCTTCTTGATGTATGTAATGCTCTTGGTGACGCTATCGAAAGGCGAACCAGGAGTAGCATCTTGTTCTACAAAGAAGTATTGTAAGCCTGCCAAATCAGCTTGCGCAAATATTTTTTTGAAGTCAATGCTGCCGTTGCCAACCTCCGTAAACGCTTGTTGAGGCGTCTTGTCCATGTCTTTCACATGCCAAAGCGGGAAACGGCCAGGATGCTGCTTAAATAGAGCGAGTGGATCCTGGCCGGCTTTGCTCACCCAATACAGATCAAGTTCCATTTTCACTAACTGCTTATCAGTTCCAGTAAGCAGCAGATTGAATGGCAACTGCCCGTCCTGCGCTTTAAACTCGAAATCGTGGTTGTGATAGCAAAGCTGTATGCCTGCTTTTTTGCACCGTTCTCCGGCCTTATTTAGCTGCTCGGCTACATACTTATAGTGGTCTAGATTCCCACGCTCCGCTTCCGACAGGTAAGAACACACCATGTATTTCACACCGGCAGCAGCAGCATCGTCTACAGCTTGGTCCCATCCATGTAGCATTGTTCCCTGTACCGGTGCCCCTTTCATTTGCTCTTCACCTAGCCGATAATGGCTGCTTGGCATGATTAACCCATTTTGCTTAAGTAGAGCAGCAAAGGCTTTAGGCGTCATCCCATAGAATTTCTGGGAGCCAGTATAGGTAGCCCCTTCCACCGAGTTATACCCTATCTTTGCTAACCTAGCCAAGGTTCCTGCTGGATCTTTTTCCATGGCCTCACGCACGGTGTAAAGTTGTAGACCCACATAGCGTTTATTATAGGCTAGCAATGAGGGTGAAATCAGCAAGCCTGTCGAGAGCAGTGCAGCAGAGGTTAAGAACGATCTACGAGTTGTCATGATGAGTGGGTTAGAAAGAGAAGTAGGCAATCTAGGACGGCTAGAAACAAGTTGAAGCAGAGAATATATTTCCCCTATTCCATCGAATCGTTAGGAAAGTACTGGATATACATGGTACCCATTGGAAAAACAAGCAAGCTGAAGCTGTCCTCTCTGGTACAAACTATGATTAATTCTGCATATGTATACAACTATTGGTCCACAGATAACAAATAAAAATTTAAATATTCAATATAATAAAACAAAAGGTTAACCTTTAAACGTATATAAGCCGGATACTGAAAAGTGCAAATATGTTATATTAGTACTAATTTTAATGATAATCGTTACTTTGCCTGTACAGCTGAAGCATCGCTCATTTCTAAGAGTCAATTCTATCAATACTGCTTAAAGGAAAACTATACTGTAAATAATTAATTTTTATTAGCCCAAGTCTTGGCCTGATCTGTGCTCCTGCATTCATCTGCAAACTGTTTTAGATAAGCATTTTACAACGCTCTTTTGTCGCTCCCAATGTCTACACATCAAATTCCCTTTCTACGCCTTAGCCGTGTCTTGGCTTACGGATTAGCCGTGTTTGCGGCTCCCTTGCTTTTCGCTGCTTGCAATGGCAACGACATCGATATCGATGAACTCAATGCGCAAGCTTTGTTGCGTCAAAAGCAAGTACGAACAACCGATTCTTTGGCAATCACTAAGTATATAGCCGATAGTAGCTTCACCAATGTGCAGCGGCAACCATCAGGTTTGTATATCGTCACCAAGAAAGCCGGTACTGGTGCTATACCACAGCCTGGTCAGCAAGCGTCTGTTATATACAAAGGCACTTTTCTAAATAACCGCATATTCGACCAATCAAAACCAGGCACTGATGGGAAGATTGCCCCATTCACTTTCTTTTTAGGCAGAGGCCAAGTCATTGCCGGTTGGGATGAAGGCATTGGATTGATGCACAAAGGGCAAAAAGCTATTCTATTAATTCCTTCAGCTTTAGCTTACGGTCCAACTGGTGCACAGAACACTATTCCTCCGGATACTCCTCTACGCTTTGATGTAGAACTAACCGATATAAAATAAAGCCTGCTGACTCAAACAAGAAAAAAGCACGTTGCCCTAACCATGTAGTTAGGGCAACGTACTTTTTTCTTGTCTGAGTCGGCAGACGTCAACGGCGCCTATATCGTTGTTCAGGACGAAACGGTTGTTTAGCATCCGCAAAATTACTTATGGTTGTTTTTCTAAAGAATCCCGTAACTGTCAGAAACTTAGAATCATAGCTCATTATTGGAACGCTGTCGTAAGTCGGTCTGACATTGAATTGTTGCCAATCCCAAAAAGCATTCTCTATTTTCTGCCTGACATGAGGCAAATAGAACAGAGCAGAATACTGGTTATACTTCACGTTCATGTCTCGTAAGCTAGAGTAATTCTCGAACTCGGTTTTCGTCATCCACGAATACAACTTATAGTATTAACTTCTGTAATAGTGTGTTAGAGCTTTGAGTAAACGAATATAGTCCTTAACGTGAATTGAAGGTATACCAACAATACAATAAATATTTACCACGCAAGGGTAAAACGCAAACCGCCCCTCGACGGCAGGGGCCGGAGGGGCGGACAAGCACTCTACTAAGTAAGGTTGGCGGCGACCGACTCTCCCACCGATGAAGGCAGTACCATAGGCGCTCCGGGGCTTAACGACTCTGTTCGGAATGGGAAGAGGTGAACACCCGGGCTAAAGCCACCATTACTGGCAACCGGTCGTCCCTTACGAAACTCGACAACCGGCCTATATCATTGACACAAGGACAAGAGAGAAAAAAAGTACCCCATGTAAGGAGTCTGTACTGCTAGAAGCGTTCGAGTCATTAGTACGGGTCAGCTGTGGCATTCCGGCCTCTACACTTCCCGCCTATCCACGTGGTCATCTCCCACGACTCTTCCTATATCGGAGATCTCATCTTCAGGTGAGTTTCGCACTTAGATGCTTTCAGCGCTTATCTCATCCGAGCGTCGCTACCCGGCGCTGCAGCTGGCGCCACAACCGGTACACGAGCGGCTCGTCCAACTCGGTCCTCTCGTACTAAAGTCAGGTCCTGTCAAATCTCCAACGCCCACCACAGATAGGGACCGAACTGTCTCACGACGTTCTGAACCCAGCTCGCGTGCCACTTTAATCGGCGAACAGCCGAACCCTTGGGACCTTCTCCAGCCCCAGGACGTGACGAGCCGACATCGAGGTGCCAAACCTCCCCGTCGATATGAGCTCTTGGGGGAGATCAGCCTGTTATCCCCGGCGTACCTTTTATCCTTTGAGCGATGGCCCTTCCATGCGGAACCACCGGATCACTATATCCGTCTTTCGACCCTGCTCGGCTTGTGGGCCTCACAGTCAAGCCCGCTTCTGCTATTGCGCTCTACGTCCGGTTACCAAGCGGACTGAGCGGACCTTTGAAAGCCTCCGATACGCTTTTGGAGGCGACCACCCCAGTCAAACTACCCAGCAGACACTGTTTCCGTATTCCAGATTAGGCACCAAACAACACAAGGGTGGTATTTCAACGGCGACTCCCCAAGACCTAGCGGCCCTGGCTCAACGTCTCCCACCTATGCTACACATGTGTTGTCCAGCGTCAATGTCAACCTATAGTAAAGGTGCACGGGGTCTTTCCGTCCCGTGGCGGGTACTCGGCATCTTCACCGAGACTACAATTTCACCGAGCTCACCGCTGAGACAGCGCCCAGATCGTTACACCATTCGTGCAGGTCGGAACTTACCCGACAAGGAATTTCGCTACCTTAGGACCGTTATAGTTACGGCCGCCGTTTACCGGGGCTTCGATTCAAACCTTCGCCTTGCGACTAAGTTCCCCTCTTAACCTTCCGGCACCGGGCAGGTGTCAGACCTTATACTTCCGCTTGCGCGTTCGCAAAGTCATGTGTTTTTGTTAAACAGTCGCCTGGGCCTTTTCACTGCGGCTTCTCCTATTGCTAGGAGGAAGCGTCCCTTCTCCCGAAGTTACAGGACCATTTTGCCGAGTTCCTTAGCGGTGATTCACTCGAGCCCCTCAGGATGCTCTCCTTGACTACCTGTGTCGGTTTGCGGTACGGGTTATTCTTCAGTAAACGCTTAGCAGGTTTTCTTGACAGTCTGATTAGGTACACTATCCCGTTGGCCGAAGCCGCCAGGTACTATCAGGTTTCAGCTAGTCGAGCGTACTTAACTACTCAACCAATACCTACGCCCTTTAACGAGCACTTCCGTCCGCTCGCGGTACTTTCACTCCTGCGTCACTGCATCACTCCAAAGAATAAGTGCGGGAATATCAACCCGCTGTCCATCGACGTAGCCTCTCGGCCTAGCCTTAGGTCCCGACTAACCCTGCTCCGATTAGCGTTGAGCAGGAAACCTTAGTCTATCGGGGAGGGGGTTTCTCACCCCCTTTATCGTTACTCATGCCTACATTTGCTTTTCTCGCCGCTCCAGCAACCCTGACAGGTCACCTTCACCGCTGACGAGAATGCTCCCCTACCACTTAGTCTAAAGACTAAATCCATCGCTTCGGTACCGGACTTGATGCCCGCGTATTATCGATGCCCTCTCGCTCGACCAGTGAGCTGTTACGCACTCTTTAAAGGAATGGCTGCTTCCAAGCCAACCTCCTGGCTGTCAAAGCAAGTGGACCTCCTTTGTTCAACTTAGTCCGAATTTAGGGACCTTAGCGGATGGTCTGGGTTCTTTCCCTCTCGGCCTGGGACCTTAGCACCCCAAGCCTCACTGCCGGCTATATTACGTGGCATTCGGAGTTCATCAGGATTCGGTAGGCTGTGACACCCCCTAGTCCTATTGGTAGCTCTACCTCCACGTAACTCAACGCCGACGCTGTACCTAAATACATTTCGGGGAGTACGAGCTATTTCTCAGTTTGATTGGCCTTTCACCCCTACCCACAAGTCATCCAAATCCTTTTCAACGGAAACTGGTTCGGCCCTCCAGGTGGTGTTACCCAACCTTCAGCCTGCTCATGGGTAGATCACAAAGTTTCGCGTCTACCCCCCCTGACTCTGCGCCCTATTCAGACTCGCTTTCGCTGCGGCTCCAAGTCTTCAGACTTTTAACCTTGCCAGAGAGGAGTAACTCGTAGGCTCATTATGCAAAAGGCACGCCATCAGCCCACGTAAGGCCTCTGACCGCTTGTAAGCACACGGTTTCAGGTTCTTTTCACTCCGGTATTCCCGGTTCTTTTCACCTTTCCCTCACGGTACTAGTTCACTATCGGTCTCTCAGGAGTATGTAGCCTTGGCGGATGGTACCGCCGGATTCAGACGGGATTTCGCTGGTCCCGCCTTACTCAGGAATCCTCTACCGTACTTGATCAGTTCGCTTACCGGACTCTCACCGTCTCTGGTTGACTTTCCCACGTCATTCAGCTAAGATCAAATAATCAGATGTTGAGGTCCTACAACCCCGCGCTGGCCGTAACCAACCCGGTTTGGGCTTGTCCCCGTTCGCTCGCCACTACTTGGGGAATCATTGTTATTTTCTGTTCCTGCAGGTACTTAGATGTTTCAGTTCCCTGCGTTTGCCCCATCCTTCACAAGGAAGGTGGTCTCTAGTCTTCAACTAGAGGGGTTGCCCCATTCGGAAATGCGTGGATCACCAGGTATGTGCCCTTCCCCACGCCTTATCGCAGCTTATCGCGTCCTTCGTCGCCTCTGAGAGCCTAGGCATCCCCCGTGTGCCCTTATCTACTTCTGGTGTGCTCCCTTCCCGAAGGAAGGAAGCGACTCCTGACCACTCGCTCGAAAGCAAGCAATCAAGTATACTTTGTTTTCTCTCTTGTTACCTTACGTCAAAGAACATCTGACCTCCGATGAGGTCAATGTAGAAGCAGTGGGTTGCCCGCACTGCTTCTGTAAATCTGAATGAAGGAAAAGACAGCTTGATAAGCCGAGCGGGTAAGCCTACGGGCAACTCCGAGTCGGATTGCTCCAGAAAGGAGGTGATCCAGCCGCACCTTCCGGTACGGCTACCTTGTTACGACTTAGCCCCAGTTACCTGTTCTACCCTAACTGGCTTCTGTGACGAGCACCAGCTTCAGGTCTACCAGACTTCCATGGCTTGACGGGCGGTGTGTACAAGGCCCGGGAACGTATTCACCGCGTCATTGCTGATACGCGATTACTAGTGATTCCAGCTTCACGAAGTCGAGTTGCAGACTTCGATCCGAACTGAGAACGGCTTTCTGAGATTGGCATCACATCACTGTGTAGCGACCCTCTGTACCGTCCATTGTAGCACGTGTGTAGCCCTAGGCGTAAGGGCCATGATGACCTGACGTCGTCCCCGCCTTCCTCACTGCTTGCGCAGGCAGTCCATCTAGAGTCCCCGGCATAATCCGCTGGCAACTAAATGTAGGGGTTGCGCTCGTTGCGGGACTTAACCCAACACCTCACGGCACGAGCTGACGACGGCCATGCAGCACCTTGCTTTGTGTCCCGAAGGAAAGGCTCATCTCTGAACCGGTCACGCGCATTCTAGCCTAGGTAAGGTTCCTCGCGTATCATCGAATTAAACCACATGCTCCACCACTTGTGCGGGCCCCCGTCAATTCCTTTGAGTTTCACTCTTGCGAGCGTACTCCCCAGGTGGGATACTTACCGCTTTCGCTAAGCCAGTGACACTGTATCGCCACCAGCGAGTATCCATCGTTTACGGCGTGGACTACCAGGGTATCTAATCCTGTTCGCTCCCCACGCTTTCGTGCCTCAGTGTCAGTACCAGCCTAGTCAGCTGCCTACGCAATCGGGGTTCTGGATGCTATCTATGCATTTCACCGCTACAGCATCCATTCCGCCAACCTCGTCTGGACTCAAGCTCGCCAGTATCCAGGGCAGTTCCACAGTTGAGCTGTGGGCTTTCACCCCGGACTTAACAAGCCACCTACGCACCCTTTAAACCCAATAAATCCGGACAACGCTTGCACCCTCCGTATTACCGCGGCTGCTGGCACGGAGTTAGCCGGTGCTTATTCCTCAGGTACCGTCAGTGTACCACGCATGGTCGTTTTCTTCCCTGAGAAAAGCCGTTTACAACCCAGAAGGCCTTCATCCGGCACGCGGCATGGCTGGGTCAGGCTCTCGCCCATTGCCCAATATTCCCTACTGCTGCCTCCCGTAGGAGTCTGGCCCGTATCTCAGTGCCAGTGTGGGGGATCACCCTCTCAGGTCCCCTAAGCATCGTCGCCATGGTGGGCCGTTACCCCGCCATCTAGCTAATGCTACGCAACCCCATCCTTGACCAATAAATCTTTCCCCGCGCCTGATGCCAGGCCCGGGAGGTATGCGGTATTAATCCGCCTTTCGGCGGGCTATCCCCCAGTCAAGGGCAGGTTGGTTACGCGTTACGCACCCGTGCGCCACTAGTGGTATTGCTACCACCCGTTCGACTTGCATGTATTAGGCCTGCCGCTAGCGTTCATCCTGAGCCAGGATCAAACTCTCCATTGTATAAAATATGCTACACCCATGCGAACATGAGTGGATGTCGAGTGCTGATCCGACTCGTGTTAACGAGTTGCCTCGTTGTCTTACGCGTCTGTTGCTTCGTCTTCACGTGCGGCGAAAACGAAGCCTTACCAATTTGTCTTTTCCAAACATTCAAAGAACGTGCGCTCGTCCCAATCGGACAAACTCAGCGAGCAGGTAAACCAGCTCCGTTGTAGGTAGCAACCCCGAGCGGGTCGCCTTTCAATAAACACCTGCGAGCAAGCGTTTCGTTCACTCTAACCTCTCTTTTTTCCAGTGGCCTGACCACCGTGTAAGCGAAGCGGGGTGCAAAGGTAACACCCGATTTTAGTTTTGCAAGCACCGGGCAAAAAATTATTTTTTGTTTTCTGCAACGGCTCGTGTCTGTGTCTTCGTACGATGCTACCGGTTGTAGCTTGCTAGCGAAGCGGGGTGCAAAAGTAGGAAAGCTTTCGTTGTTACCAAATCCTCTCACTACTTTTTCTGAAAATATTTTAACGCCTCTACTCACGCCTGGGACGCGAGAGATCTGAAAAGCCGCTAACCGAAAAGATTCCTACAGCACTAAACTTTTTCTAGAGTCCAATTTTAGGCTATTCATGCATACCTCATACTCCTTTATATGTATAGAGGAGTATACAGCGCTTGGATATTAATTTGTGCTTGTAGTGACTGTTGGCTTCTCGTAAGGACCTTGTGAACGTCAAAGGCAACCATACTATGAACTTCTAGCCAATCCTTACGAAGCATTTACTGGCTTTAATACTCCTGATAGTTACTAATAGATGATTTGTAACCTAGTCTCGATAATTGAGGGCTGGTTTACGATCCCCTAGTAAAGGCTTATAGGTATAGGATCCAACGTCATTCTTGAACTCGGTTTTCGCCTGCTGCAACAAATTGGGTGTGGTAAATAGGTCAATAGCAGTTAACGCCATTGTTTTGGCTGCTACTGCCATGCCCTTAGTACCTATTTCGGTGCCGTCGCATGCCACGGCTTGCCAACTGTGAGCAGGTGTTCCTGGTACCCAAGTAGCCGCCTCCATACCAACAGTGGGCACTACATAACTCACATCACCTACATCGGTACTTCCTCCTCCCTCGCGAGTTTCAAATTTTCCAACAGTTGCTGCTGCGGTTAGGGGTGGCACTGTGAAGCCTAGTGAAGTTTGAATTTTGCGCCCAAACTCCGTTTCCTGTGCGTTGTATGTCACTCCGCCAACTTGGTCGAGGTTGCGTTGTAAGGCTCGGGCTAGCGTTTCATTGAGTAACAAATCATGCGTGCCTCCAATAACTTCGTAGTCCATGGTTGTTCCGGTGCCTAGCGCGGCACCTTCGGCTGCTTTTACTACTCGCTCGAAAATCTGTTTGACATCGTCTTTCTTGGGGTGCCGCACATAGTAATACACTTCTGCAAAATCGGGCACGACATTGGGGGCTTTGCCACCACTGGTAATCACATAGTGAATGCGGGTTTCTTGCGGTATGTGTTCACGCATTAGGTTCACCATGTGATTCATGGCTTCCACGGCGTCTAAAGCACTTCGACCACGCTCTGGTGCCATAGCTGCGTGCGCTGATATGCCGTGAAAACGAAATTTGGCAGAAGAATTTGCTAGATAGTTGTTCATCATCGCGCGGTTCTCGCTTCCTGGGTGCCAGTGTACAACGGCATCAACATCCTTGAACAACCCTGCCCGCACCATATATACTTTACCACTACCGCCTTCTTCCGCCGGAGTACCATATACTCTTACAGTACCCTTGATTTTACTGGCGGCCAATAGTTTTTTTAATTCAATACCAGCCGCCACACTAGCAGTGCCAAACAGGTTGTGCCCACACCCGTGGCCCGCATCTTGGCCAGCAATTGGGCTTTTTTCTGGCGTAGCTTGTTGCGATAACCCTGGTAAGGCATCATACTCGGCGAGAAGTCCGATAACTGGTTTACCGCTTCCATATGTCGCAACGAAAGCAGTAGGGATGTCTGCAACGCCCACTTGCACATCAAATCCTTGTTCACGCAATGTTTGCTGTAACAAAGCCGAGCTTTGAGTTTCCTTGTACCCAACTTCTGCATACTTCCAGATCTGCAAGGCAATTTTGCTGTAGGCCTGATAGTCTGCTTCTATATTCTTAAGGACTTGCTCTTTCACAGCATTGCTGCGGCCTGGCTTTTCTTTAGGCACAGGCACAGCTGATAAGGACAAGACAGCAAGTAGCAGAATGGGGATAGTTAATTTCATATGCTTCAGGATTTCAAGAAGGTAAATAAAGCAAGTATTAGTTATCCCTCTTATAGCGTCACTTCATAATAAGCAATAAATGATTATGCTCCAGTCTGACTTTTTACAATCTGCTTTGACTACTCTGCTGTCTAAGTTAGACAGAGATACAAAGCTCAATTGGAAGAGTATATTCTGTGTGCGGAGGAATTTTACGATAGGCCTGCTGTCATATAGCTTTGGTGCCACCTATTTATAAGGCATATGAATTACCATCGTCTCGCTGAAGGTAGATATCAGCCTTTTAAATTCTTGATAGCATTGGGGAAGTAGCTCGAGTTTTCTAATACCATTTTTTCCTGCTACTAATTGTTTGTGTGGCCTAACGCCTGAGTGGACAAGAAAATCTTCGGAAAGCAATATGCTTTATGATTGATTATCAGTGATGCTAACTTAGAGGTAAGCACCTTACCAAAAGGTAGGTACTTGATATTCATAAAGCTCTCCCCGACATTTGCTGCATGCTTGCTGACCGCAGCCAGCGCTTCGTATTTATGCTTTCGCTATAATGACAAGCTTGTAGAACAGATTGGCTTACATAATCTGCTAAACTATTAGCATGCCTCTTTCTTCATTCCCTATATAATAAAACTATTTATTAATTTGTGTACATACATACAATGTATGTACATTTGTACCGATGATTTAAGTGTCTAATGATTACATATGCACTGCCAAATCCATGGTGATTCTACACGGGAGTCATCTGGCAGCAATAGTTGGGGTGCTCTTACCACCCAAGCTGCTCTTGCTAACAACACAACCTCAATTTGCTTGCACTCGATTAGGGCCCGTCCTATTCAGTCTGTGATGCAACTGACATCAACACAATGTTTTATTTAAAAAAAATGGTCGTGGCCTTGTTGGCTGTGTCAACAGGTGCTGATACAGACTTGATAAGCAGCAAGTCAGATGACCAATTACTACCAGAACTAGTTGGCTTAGAATCGGATGTTCGGCGAGCAAACTGGCAAGCTGCTGGATTCTTAGGCGCCTCACTAGGAACAGGTACTGTTATGCGTAGCCGCTCCTACAAGCTGTTGACTTCAACGAAGGGACGCATCAACGACGTTTTCTTTCAGGCAGGTCAGCAGGTACGCAAAGGTGATATTTTGGTAAAATTCGCTGACCAAAGCTTCTTGGTAGCACCAGCCCACGGAATAGTAACCCAACGCTTGGTAGAAACCGGTGAGTACCTGCAAGGCGGTGTAGCCGTTGCTAGTTTCGTAGAGCTGTCGTCTGTACGGTTGCAACTGGCAACAGACAACCACGCCTCAGCTTTACACCCCGGGCAACTGGTGCAGGTACAAAGCCGCGACCAACCTAACCAAGGAATGACTGCTTCTGTTGTGGCTAGCACCTTGGAAGACGAATTGCTTACGTTGGATTTACGCCTGCGAACTTCCAGCCCGGAACCGCTGGAAGCAGGTACTCCTATCCAGGTACATGCGCTTCAGTTTTGAAAAAACTAAAGTCTTGGTGTTGAAAGCCATAGCGACCTGTTTGCACTGACCACACGCAAACGCAGTGGAGGATGCGGCACGTTGGGCATCGCTAGCCTACAGATCGCTAGGAAGCTTTTCTAGCATCAGGTTTAACGCTTACTCCCTTTGCCTTATGCTTGACTTGGTTATTGGCGCTCGGCTTACTTCCATTGGCCCGTTTGAAGTCCGTCGGATATTGCCCTATCGACTGCGGCGCATGCTGGGGCCGTTCATTTTTATGGACCATGCTGGCCCGGTAAACGCTGTACCCGAGAAACAGTCGGCGCTGGATGTGCTGCCCCATCCGCACATTGGGCTATCCACGGTCAGCTACCTATTTGGGGCCAAGTAACCCACCGCGACAGTTTGGGTGTTGAGCAAATCATTCGGCCGGGTGAAGTGAACTGGATGACGGCTGGCAGCGGTATTGCGCATTCAGAGCGTTTTGAAGACCCGGTAGCATTGGCAGGTGGCGCGCTGGAAATGCTGCAAACCTGGGTAGCGCTGCCCGAGGCAGTTGAGGAAATGGCTCCCACATTCACTAACTATCAACCGCACGAGTTACCTGTCTTCACTGATCAAGGTGTATGGATGCGCTTAATTGCGGGTGATGCCTTTGGCTTACGCAACGATGTAAAAACTCATTCGCCTCTCTTCTATCTGCATGTTGTGCTTGAAACTGGCGCTCGTTTTGGCTTACCCCGCGGATTTCCGGAACGCGGTGCTTACGTGGCCAAAGGAAGTGTGGAAATAGGTGGGCGGACCTATGGTATGGGGCAATTATTGGTTTTTACGCCTGGCATTGACCCAATACTAGTAGCTCGTGAGCCAAGTACACTAATGCTATTAGGGGGCGAACCGCTGGGCGAGCGGTATATCTGGTGGAACTTCGTATCGTCGCGCAGAGAACGAATAGAACAGGCCAAGGCTGATTGGAAGGCGGGCCGTATTGCGCTGCCACCTAATGACAACACCGAATTTGTGCCTCTACCGGAAGACAAGACCCGACCCGCCGTAACGGGCTCCCCACCGCCACAGGCTTTATCTTGATTAGTGTTTTTGAGCGCATCAAAAGCCATTTCATGCTTTAATACAGGCTTATTAGTCCTGCTACTTGCTGACGAGAGGTACAGCTTACCAAAAGCTGTGTTAGAGCCTCATGTTAGTTTTCAGTATTGCTAGCAATTTCATCAACTGTTCTTATCGAAACAGTTGTATTGTAAAGACAGCATGTGCTTTACGCAGAAAAACTTCTAGTATTTGTAGACTGGTTTGTCTTTTTCAACCATTATCTTGAAACAATACTAGCACGTCTTTGTATGTAACAGCTTTCGATTCGATTTTCGACCCAATATCCGTTTTGGTCTAAACTCAAACTCAGAATTATGAAAACCCATTAATCCTACTTATTCTTGATAGATAGTAGGTAATCAAGATAAGTTAGGATTCAATTTGTAACTTGACTTTGGATGACTCAATCTTCTACTGTACTCGAATTTCTCTGTTGTCTTGGCTCAGCTCAATTACTTGTCTAGCTAACTGATTGGCATAGATCCACGTGTAGCTTTTCTAGCCAATGCTCTTGTCTGCTGTCATAGTGACTGAGTACGCAATACAAGTTTTTAAAAAAGTACGATAAGCCCCGGTGTATATGCTTTAAGTAGCTCTTAGTCTGCGCATGATGGGCGCTTGATCCGGAGTGCAATACCTACAGAGCTTTTAAATTCTTCAAATTTTTAAAGCAAACAGGTCGTGATTACGACTGCAGATACCAAACACGAGTTGACCTGAGCTTGCAGGGTTGATAGCTGCATTTCCCTTTAGATTTTCAACCGGGGCGTGAGAACGATGCTTGGTGAAGAGAACAATAAAACGAGCCTTGAGTATGGATATGTTATCTACTGCGACACCCCCAACTCGCCCCAGTGGGCCAAGTTTGTGGAAGTGGCTTTTGCGTAGTGTGGGGTTGGAAACATGGTTTCAAAAAACGTCCGTAGCTGCCCAAGCTGGACAGGAGGAACGAGTATTTTTGCGTTTGACGTTGCCGGATGCCTTGAATACGGCCAACACCTCCAGCACGACACCACTTACCGAGGCACTCAGTGAGTGTTTAACCACCATCCGAGCCAGCGGTGGCCAAGTTGTTAGCAACCAAGGCAATAGTTTGCTGCTGAGTTGGCCAGCAGAATTAGGTGCGCTTCAGGTAGTGCCAATGTACTTTCAATTGCGAGAGCGGGTGTATCGTCGGGCGCGCCAACCGAAATTATTTGCAGCAGCTAGCCTAGGATGGGTAACAGCGCGCCATAAAAGAACGCGACTTGATTACCAGGGGGAGGTAGTGAAACAAGTGGCTGGCATGCTGCGCGAAAATCAGCAATTAGGCCACGACCTCTTGATTTCCGCCGCGTTGTACCACCGTCTCGACCAAACCTTGCCGTACCATTACGAACTGCACGTGGGCTTCGACTTGCCAGGACACCGGTATCCGGCAACGCTTTTCCGAGTGAGAGCCGAATTGCCCGTTGAACAAGCACACCAGTCTTTTCCTGAATTAGCCACTACTGCAGAGGAGGAGGCGTCTCTTCCCTATCTGTAGGCCGATTCAACTTCTTTATTCACTCCGGATTAGCTGCCTTACCCGAGGCCCAAGGGCAACAATCCATCTTACGAGGGCATCGCAAACTCCACCACATGACACAGCAAAAAGGCAATATTGCTCCTGCAGAAGGCAAATTAGGGATCTTACTACCCGGTATGGGCGCCGTTGCGACCACCCTAATTGCGGGGTATTAGCCGTACGCAAAGGAGGGCCTCAGCCTATTGGTTCGCTTACGCAGATGGGCAACATCCGCATCGGTAACCGCAGCGAAAACAACTATCCGAAAATCAAAGATTTTGTGCCGTTGGCACCACTCGACGACATAGAGTTTGGGGATGGGATGTGTATGACGACAACGTATACCAAGCCGCGCTAAAAGCCGAGGTGCTGGATGCTCGACTATTGGAAACCATTCGGCCGGAACTAGAGGCTATTAAGCCGATGAAGGCGGCGTTTGACCAGTACTACGTGAAAAACCTGGACGGCACGCACGTAAAGACTTTCACTACCAAGTACGACCTAGCCGAGCAGCTTATCGACGATATTCGCACGTTCAAGGCTACGCGCAACTGTAGCCGGCTGGTGGTGGTATGGTGCGGTTCGACGGAAATCTACCACGAGCTGTCGGCAGTGCATCAAACGCTGGCTAGCTTCGAGGAAGGTTTGCACACCAACTCGCCCAATATTGCGCCGAGCATGATTTACGCTTACGCCGCCATTAAGGAAGGCATACCGTTCGTGAACGGCGCACCCAACTTGACGGTAGATGTGCCCGCTTTGCTGGAACTGGCTCACGCTACGAGTACGCCCGTGGCAGGCAAAGACTTCAAGACTGGCCAGACCTTAATGAAAACCATTGTGGCGCCAGGTTTGGCGGCTCGCGCATTGGGCGTGAAAGGCTGGTTTTCCAGCAACATTCTCGGCAACCGCGACGGACTGGTACTCGATGACCCCGACAACTTCAAAACCAAAGAAGTATCGAAACTGAGCGTGCTAGAGGACATTCTCGACCCTGAAGCCAACCCCGATCTGTACGGTGATATGTACCACAAGGTGCGTATCAACTACTACCCGCCCGCCGGCGACAACAAGGAAAGCTGGGACAACATCGACATCTTCGGATGGCTAGGCTATCAGATGCAAATCAAGATCAACTTCTTGTGCCGCGACTCCATCTTGGCGGCTCCGTTGGTGCTCGATCTGGCTTTGTTTATCGATCTGGCCAAACGGTCTAACCTGAGTGGTATTCAAGACTGGCTGTCGTTCTACTTGAAAGCGCCGCAAACCTTGCCTTACCACCGCCCGGAGCACGACATCTTCAAGCAACTCACGACGCTGCACAACACGCTGCGCCGCCTGATGGGCGAAGAACCTGTAACGGACATGGCCCCAGAGGAATACCAGAATGCGCTTGGCGTCTGGTAGTAAAACGGAGCGTAGTGCGTGCAAAGTAATTGCCTCGGTGCTTGGCATCGGGTACGTGAAGGGAGGCGGCACGGTAGCAGCTATAGCCTGCTGCCTCCTTTTGTACCCAATGCGCACTTGGTGTTTGACGCAGCATTTTCTGCCGGTGGCATTGCTCACGGTGGGGTTGCTGGTGTTAGGTACCTGGGCGGCTCATCAGGTTGAGCCGCTATGGGGCAAAGACAATTACCGCGTGGTGATAGACGAAGTGGCGGGCATGTGGATCAGCGTGCTTTTTGTGCCACTCACTGGCCCCCGCCTGCTGGCGGGCCTGGTGTTGTTTCGGTTTTTTGACATAACCAAACCTCTGTTTATCAGAAGGATGGAAAAGCTACCGGGCGGCGTGGGAGTAATGATGGATGACGTATTGGCCGGCGTCTATGCCAACGTGCTACTACAAGCCGGGATTTACTTCCGCTTTTTCTAAGTGTACTATCCTCGATTTATAAAGGCTCAGGCCGCTTCGCTGGCGTCCACTGCCGTCGATTTTCTGGTTACTATCGGCTGCGTGGAAGTACTGCACAGTTGGTACTTAGCCGCAACCATCTTAGGCAATATTGCCGGGGGCATCACCAACTTTTGCCTCGGGCGCTACTTTGTTTTTGAAGCTACTCAGCAAAACGTTCGGGCGCAGAGCGGCCGGTACCTAGGTGTATGGCTAGGTAGCATGCTGTTGAATGCAACTGGCGTTTATTTCTGTACCCAAGTGCTGCACACCAACTATGTGGTCAGCAAAATAGTGGTTTCCTTATTAGTTGGCATTGGCTTCAACTATGTGTTGCAGCGCCACTTTGTATTCCCAAAGTCATGATCAATCTGTTGGTTAGGTGTCACTACCTCGCGGTGGTGTATGCACTGCTACTGTTGGGTTGCCCAGCTGTAGCACTTGCCCAAACCACTATTACTGGAGTCGTAACGGATGCTACGACCAAAGAAAAACTGCCCTTCGTGAGCGTGGCTGTGCCGGGCGCCGGCATAGGTACCAATACCGACGAAAACGGCGGCTACAGACTTGTGATTCCTGCGCAATACACGTCGGTGGTATTTACATCGGTGGGGTACGGCACCGTCACAAAAACGGTGGTAGCGGGCCGCGCGCAAGAACTTAACGTGCAGCTTGCTACTACGGCTACGGCGCTAAAGGAAGTGGTGGTGCAAGGCAGCAAGGCACCCCGATACCGCAACAAAGAGAACCCGGCCGTGGCACTCATCCGCCAAGTAATCGAGCACAAGGAGCAGAACCGTCCCGAGCACTACGATTACGTGGAGTACGACAAGTACGAGAAAATGTCGTTCTCGCTCAGCAACTTATCTGAGAAGTTTAAGGCCCGGAAATTCTTTCGCAATTACCAATTCTTATTTCAGCAACAAGATTCTGCCGCCGCGGGCGGGGTGAATATTTTGCCGCTTTACTTGGAAGAAAAGCTCACCCACGAGTATTACCGCAAAAGCCCCGAGAAGCGCAAAGTGGTGGCGCTCGGTACCAAGCAGGCCCAGTTCGACAAGAGTTTTATTGATAATGGGGGACTGAGTTCGTACTTCAATAGAATGTACCAGGACATTGATGTGTACGACAACCGCATTACGCTGCTTGGTAATCAGCTTTTGAGTCCGCTGGCCAATACGGCTCCCACGTTCTATCAGTACTTTATCACGGATACGCTAACGGAAAATACGCCACCGCTCATCGAGCTGAGCTTTGGGCCGCGCAACCGGGAAGATCTGCTGTTTCAGGGCAAGCTGTACGTGACGCTGGACGGGAACTATGCCGTCCAGCAAGCCGACTTGTCGGTGGATAAGCGCATCAACCTCAATTTCATCAAAAGCCTAGATGCCCGCTTACAATTCACGGAGAACCCCGACCGACGTTATCACCTCAGCAAAAGCGAGCTAGCAATTGATTTCGGGGTGTCTTCCAACAAAGGCTCCGGCTTTTATGGCGAGCGGACGGTGGTATACCAACAATACCAAGTCAACCAGCCACGGCCGGAGAGCTTCTACGCAACACCTGCACCAACTGAGGATACCACCACCACTCGGAGTGCCGCGTTTTGGCAGCAACAACGCCCCGACAGCCTGAACGAGCGGGAAAGCGCCGTTTATAAGAATGTGGACACTTTGCAAACTATCCCGTCGTTTCGGCGGACGCTGGAGCTGTTCACGTTCCTGCTAGCGGGTTACAAGTCCTTCGGTCCGTTCGAGGTGGGGCCAGCCAATACGTTCTATAGCTTCAACCCGGTGGAAGGTTTCCGCCTGCGGCTAGGTGGCCGCACCACCCCGGAGTTCAGCAAGCGCCTATACTTTGAAACGTATGCGGCCTACGGGTTCAAAGACGAAAAGTGGAAGTATTACCTCAGCTCCACGTACTCGCTCAACAACAAATCGGTGTACACTTTCCCGCAGAACTTCGTGCGCGCCAGCTTCCAGCGCGACACCAAGATTCCGGGGCAGGACCTCGAATTTGTGCAGGAAGACAACTTCCTGCTGTCTTTCAAGCGGGGCGTCAACGACAAGTGGCTCTACAACGACATCTACCGCCTCGACTACGTGCACGAGTTCAGCAACCACTTTTCCTACACGTTGGGATTCAAGAAGTGGCAACAGTCGCCAGCCGGAGGGCTTTACTTCCGCACAGGCGCTCCTGATAATAGTACCGATATAGCGGCGCTGAATACCACGGAGTTGCAGCTGGGTCTACGCTGGGCACCGCAGGAAGCATTTTATCAGGGCAAGCTTTACCGCGTACCGATTGTGGGGCCGTTTCCTGTCTTCACGGCGCGCTTCACTACCAGCCTCAAAGGGTTGCTAGCCAGCCAGTATTCTTACCGAAATGTGACGCTAAACGTCACCAAACGGTTTTATATGGCACCGTTCGGTATTGCGGCCGTCACGCTGGAAGGGGGCTACACGTTTGGGCAAGCGCCATTTCCACTGTTGACTATCCATCGGGCCAACCAAACGTATTCGTATCAGTTGAACTCGTACAACCTGATGAACTTCCTGGAATTTTCGAGCGACCGGTATGCCAGCCTCTTTGTAGACCATAATTTCAACGGCTTCTTCTTCAACAAGCTGCCGCTAATTAAGCACTTAAAATTGCGCGAAGTAGCCTCTTTGAAGCTGCTCTACGGCGGGTTGCGCCCTGAAAACAACCCGAACGTTCAGCCGGAACTGTATCAGTTTTTGCAGGATCAACAGGGTCGGCCTACTACGTTTGCTTTGGGCAAGCAGCCGTACGCCGAAGCCAGTGTGGGCGTGTCTAATATCTTTAAGCTCTTTCGGCTCGATGTAGTGAAGCGCTTGAATTACCTGGACCATCCTAACGTGGCGGAATGGGGCCTGCGAGGCCGCTTCAAGCTAGATTTTTAACGAGTATTCGCTCCCTGACCGCATGAAATTTGACGCCCTACGCACTGTTCTTCAGCAAGGGATTTACAAGGTTATCAATCCCTTCGTCCGGCTGCTAATCAAGATTGGCTTCACTCCCAACGCTGTTACGCTCACGGGCTTAGGGCTGAATATTGGGGTGGCGGTACTTTTCATTGTGGGAGCCGAAGAAGGAAACCGTGGCGACTTGCGCTACGTGGGGTGGGGTGGGGCCCTCATCTTGTTTGCGGGCCTCTTCGACATGCTAGACGGGCAAGTAGCACGCTTAGGCAATATGAAGAGTGATTACGGCGCCCTTTTTGATTCGGTGCTGGATCGCTACAGTGAGCTGTTCACGTTCCTGGGCATCTGCTATTACTTAGTGGCACACGATTATTTCCTTAGTTCTCTGTTTGCCTTCATTGCGCTAATTGGGTCGATGATGGTCAGCTACACCCGGGCCCGAGCCGAAGGACTAGGCATAGAATGCAGTGGTGGCCTGATGCAGCGCCCGAACGGGTGGTACTGCTCGGCGTAAGCGCGCTGGCTTGCGGTATTAGTTCAGCATACTTAGGCGACAACTACAAGCTATTCGTGCCGGGCTTGCCGTTCCACATCTTTGAGACGATGTCGATTTTCACGCTGCCCATTACAGTACTGGCGGTGCTCTCGAATATCACGGCCGTTTCGCGGCTGTTACAAGCCAAAAGAGGGTTGGCGCTGAAAGCCGCTACTACGCCGCCCCCTACTTCGTCGGCGGGCAAAAAGGTGGCGGCCACGCTGCTGCTAGTAGGGAGCACACTGTTCACGCACTCCGTTGGGGTGGGTGCTACACCTTTGCCGGACCCTTCTTTCCCAACGCCCAAGGGTATTGCCAACCAGCTCTTTTACTTGCAGCGCGACCCTAATACCAATACCGTCATTTACCAACTCAACGTGAACGGGGCAGGCAAGCTCAATGAAGACGAGCCCATCCGTATTTTCTGGATACGCTACGCCGAGCAGGGTCAGCGCCAAGATTTGGATTTCATTCAGCGCAAATTTGCCTACGGCGTAAATGCCAAGAAGCTGGCCCCCGAAAAGTACGAGCTGAAGTTTTTCGCTTATGGCAAGATCCGCTTCTACCTGATGCGGTCGAGCACCGACAAAGCGTTTCATGTGTACACCACCGTGGCCAACCAGCAAATGGTACTCGACCGTATTTTCCTGCGCATCGAAGGCGGTACGTTTTGGGTGCCCAACGTGAAGTACGTGGAATTGACTGGCTGGAATCCCGCGACGCGCGAGCCGGTAGTGCGGCGGTTCAACGTGTAGCTGCTCACCAACTGGATGGCAGTAGTACCACGCAAATTTGACGTTTCTAGCTTATCTCAATGCCCGCTCCTTTGATAGGAATTGAAACCTTGAACACCAGCCGAAAAGGTGGCCTGCTCGTTCTGCTTTTGTCGGCTGCCTACCTCTTGTTATCGTACGTGTTGATTGGCTTTCGGCCCGAGCAATTGGTGTTAGTCGGGCTGTGCAATACGTGCTATTTCTTGTCGGATACCACGCGGCGCTTTATCACTGGCTTTTCCATTTTCGTGGTCTTCTGGATTCTGTACGACTACATGAAGGCCTTCCCGAACTACAACTACCGGGCGGTGGACATTGCCCCGCTCTACCATGCGGAAAAGCTTTTATTTGGCATTCCTTTTCAAGGCAAGTCGCTCACGCCTAACGAATTTTGGCTGATCAACCACAACGCGCTGCTGGATGTGGTGTGCGGTATTTTCTACTTGTGCTGGGTTCCGGTGCCGCTGGCTTTTGCCGGATATTTGTTCTTCAAGAACCGTCCCTTGTTTTTTGAATTCTCCTTGACGTTTCTGCTGGTAAACCTGCTCGGCTTTGTGGTGTACTACCTACATCCGGCCGCGCCGCCGTGGTATGTGCAGCAGCATGGGTTTGCGTTTCAGCCCCTGACAATGGGTAGTACTGCCGGCCTAGCAAGATTTGATGCCTTTTTCGGCGCCAACGTATTTGCTTCCATCTACGCCAAGAACTCCAACATCTTCGCGGCCATGCCTTCGCTGCACTCCGCTTATCCGGTAATCGTGCTGTACTACGCCATTCGCAACAACTCCGGCATCTTCGTGCAGATCTTCGGAGTTATCATGGTCGGCATCTGGTTTGCAGCCGTTTACACCAGCCATCATTATGTGCTCGATGTTGTGGCCGGCGTCTGCACTGCCTTGTTGGGGATGGGGCTGATGCAGCTGCTACTCGCTAGAAGTCCAGCTTTCAACCGGTTTGTAGCTCGCTTTTCCAAGCTCACGGCTCCTGGAGCTTAGACACTCTAGTTCACTGCTATTGCTGTCTGGTTGATTTGAACCGGTGAGGTTGGTATCGATTTTTTCGATGCTTCAACTGCTAGCAAACTCGCTTTCACGCGCAACGCTTGTTGCATGTGGCGCTGCTCGTGTACTAGCACAAACTCAAGTGCCTCACCTAAGCGCATTTTCAGTAAGGGGAAGAATTCAACGGGGACAACTTTGTGGTTGAGATTGGCATGCTGCGCTTGGGCTAGCAATTCTAGCACGTGCTGTTGGTGTTGCTGAAATTCTAGTAGAACCTCACGGCCAAGGCAGCTACCAATCGGGTTCATCCGCTTTAGCGTCTTGGCTTTCTTGTTGTTACTGGGGGCCATCATGGCAACGAACTTGCGACCAAGCCAGCTGTAGCCTACCTCCGTTTGGGTGGCGGTACTTGCGTGCGTGAGGGCCTGGGCGAGCCGGGGATTGTAGTAGCGGCTGTAGCGGTTTAGGTGCTCCAGGCATTCGAGCACGCTCCAAGCATTTGGGGCGGGCTGTTGGTTGAGTTGCGAGAGTTCGAGAGGCTCCAGCTCGGTTTGTACAGTACTGATTAGCTGACGGGTAGTTTCAGTTAACTGGGCGAGGAAGGCGTTGGTAGTCATGACGTTTGATTTTTGCCAAAGGTCCGGGCCATGCACCTCTTTTACCTTGATTGAAATCAAGATTTATTTCAGTCGGCTTAGCGTCTCGGGGGTCATCCGGAGATAAGAAGCCAAGTACTTTTTAGGAACGGTCTGGAAGATGTGCGGACTACGCTTGCGCAGGCGCTCGAGGCGCTGGGCGGGCTCGGGCAACAGCAGATCTATTTCGTGTTCCATGCGGCCAACTAGCGCCTTTTCCAATTCATCACGCCAAAGCCGGGATAGGGCCGGACTTTTATCGAGACAAGCTTGAAACTCGCTACGGCTGATGGCAATCAACTCACTCGGCTGTAGTGCCTGAATGGCATATTCCGACGGCTTGCCCATGGCAAACGAAGGGAAAGAACAAACCATGTCGCCCGGGTGCACGAAGCCTACGCATATTTCCTCGTCCGGGGTCGGGTAGATAATGCGCAGCGTGCCGCGGTAAGTGAAATACAAATACTGCTCGGTTTGGCCGGGTGCCACCAGATAGCCGTTGCGCGGCACAACCAACTCTTTAATCCAGCACGCTACGAAGTCTGCCATTTCGGTGGGCGGCAGATACGGAACATTACGTAGCGTGTGGGTTAGTAAGGTGCGGGCGGCAGCGGCAAAAGCAGGCGCAGGAATCATCAGAGATAAAATCGTCTTGTTGAGGTACCTGAAATACAGAAATCATGGGCTGACATCCTACAGGACAGGTTTAACATACTGCAACACTCAGTTAGCCCCGGCCCACTCTACGCTGCTAAAATGAACCCGCCAGCCAGAAGTCGCCTTTTAAACCGCCGGCCGTGGGGGCATTGAAGGTTGGGGGTTCAGCTCCTGAGGGTGCGGATCCAAGCTTACTTCATGGTGGCCGCGCTGATACTGGGCAAGGGCTTTTTCGCCGAACAGCCAGAATACTACTGGCGTGACGATAATGTCGAGGAAAGTGGACGAGAGCAAACCGCCCAGAATCACGGTAGCCACCGGATAAAGGATTTCTTTGCCGGGCGCATCTTTGGCCAGCGTGAGGGGCACTAGCGCTAAGGCCGCCACTAAGGCCGTCATCAGGACCGGCACCAGACGCTCCAAAGAGCCTCGAACTATCAACTCCTTACCGAACTTCTCCCCTTCATGCTCTACAAGGTGGATGTAGTGTGAAATCATCATGATACCGTTGCGCGAGGCAATGCCGGTGAGCGTGATAAAACCTACCAACGAGGCAATGCTAAAGGTGCCGCCCGTAAGCAATACGGCCACCACCGAGCCAATCAGCGCCAGCGGAATGTTGAGCATAATCTGGCCCACCATCAGCGGCGACTTGAAGTGCGAGAACAGCACCAGAAAGATACCCGCCAGGGAAAACAAGCTGAGCCAAAGAATCTTGCTGGAAGCTGATTGCTGGCTTTCAAACTGTCCGCCGTAGGTGAGGTAGTAGCCGGGGGGCAGTTTCACTTGTTGCGCTATGCGGGTCTGGACTTCCTGCACCGTGGAGCCTAAGTCGCGGCCAGCCACGTTCAGCGAGACGGTGATGCGGCGCTGCGTGTTTTCGTGGTTGACGGTATTCGGCCCAGGCTCATAGCTCACATCGGCCACCTCACTCACCGGAATCAGGGCACCAGATGGCGTTTCGATGCGGGTGTTGGCAATGGTCGTCACATCGTTGCGCTGGTTTTCGGGCAGCTTCACTACTAGGTCGAAGCGCTTCTGCCCGTCGAGCATCTGCGACACCACGTCGCCCTGGAATAGGGTTTCTAAGGTAGCTACCACTTGGCCGCGCTCCAAGCCGTAGGCACGCAAAGCTGCGTCGCGGGGACGTACTAGTAGCTGCGGAATCTGCACTTGCTTTTCCACTTGCAAGTCCACCACGCCGGGTACGGTGCTGGCCGCGGCGCGTACTTCATTGGCGTAGCGGCGCAGCTCCAGTAAGTCGTTGCCAAATACTTTGATGGCAACTTGGGCCCGCACCCCACTAAGCAAGTGGTCGAGGCGGTGGGAAATAGGCTGCCCGATGTTCACGTTCACGCCTGTTATCAAGGCCAGGCGCTGACGCAAGTCGGTCAGGATGTCGTCGCGGCTGCGCATCGTTTTGCCTTCCCTCTTCAACTCGTCTTCGGTTTTGAAGGCCACTTCAATTTCCGAGTTGTTCACCGATTCGGCATGCTCGTCGAGTTCGGCGCGGCCGGTGCGACGGGCAGTGTACGCCACTTCCGGCAGCTGTAGAATCTGCTCCTCACCGAGCGTGCCGAGCTTGTTGGACTCCGTGAGCGAGGTGCCGGCCGGCGCCGAGAAATTGACGGTTAGGGAGCCTTCGTTGAATGGGGGCAGGAATTCGGTACCGAAGAAGGGCACCAACGCCGCGGCCAGCGCAAACAGCACGCCTGTAACGGTCAGTACCACCTTCGGGTGAGTTAGCCCCCAATTCAGCAGGCTAGTATCCCAGCGCTTCAGCCAGCGCACCAAGCTTCCCTCCTGCTCGGCCTGCCGAATCTGCTTGATCTTGGGCAGCAAGTAGTAGCATAGTACCGGCGTCACGGTCAGGGAAACGAACAGCGAGGCCACAATACTGGTGATATACGCAATGCCCAGCGGAGCGAAAATGCGGCCTTCCATACCTTCGAGGGCGAACAGCGGCAAGAACACCAGTACCACAATAATGGTGGCGTATACGATAGAGTTGCGCACCTCCGACGAGGCCGCATAAATCACTTGCAACGCCGGCTTGGGAACAGGTAACTGCTGGTTTTCGCGCAGCCGCCGAAACACGTTTTCCACGTCCACAATGGCGTCGTCCACCAATTCGCCAATGGCAATGGCCAGTCCGCCTAGAGTCATAGTGTTGATGCTGATGCCAGCGGCCCGGAACACCAGCGCCGTCACGAGCAACGACAGCGGAATGGCTACCAGTGAAATAAAGGTGGTGCGCACGTTCAGCAGGAAAGCAAACAGCACAATCACCACCAGAATGGCCCCGTCGCGCAAGGCATCTTCCACGTTGCTGATCGACGACTCGATGAAGTCGGCCTGCTTAAACAAGCGCGTATTGATTTGCACGTCTTTCGGCAATGAAGGCTTTAGCTCCACCAGCGCTTTATCCACGGCTTCCGTCAAGCCTACCGTGGCGGTGCCGGGCTGTTTTTCGATGCTAAGAATGACAGCCGGCTTTCCGTTTACACTACCGTCACCCCGCTTGAAGCGGGCACCAAACTCCACATTAGCTACCTGCCTAACCGTGACAGGCGAGCCTTCACGGTAACCAACAATGATGTTTTCGATATCCGTGACTGAGCGCAGGCGGCCCAGGTTGCGGATCAAAACCTCCGAGCCGTTGCGGTCGAAAAAGTTACCAGTGGTATTGAGGTTGGAACGGCGTAGCGCTTCTTCTACCTGCGTGATAGTCAGACCCACCGCGTTCAGGCGGGGCATGTCCAGCAGCACTTGGTACTGTAGGTTGTCGCCGCCGATGGGAATCACCTGGGCCACGCCGGGAATGCTAAGCAAACGCTGGCGTACGGTGTAGTTAGCGAGTGTGCGCAAGTCGGCCGCAGAGGTGCTAACCTGCGGGCCGTTCTGGCGGTTCGCCTCACCGACAGGCCCTTTATCTAAATGCGAGGAGGTGCCAGACGGATCGTTAGCTGTTAACTGTTGACCGTTGCTTGTCGACAGGCCTACCAGCATAATCTGTCCCATCACCGAGGAAATTGGCCCTAGCACCGGGGTAATGCCGGGAGGAAGCTGCTCACCAACCGTTTGCAGCTTTTCCGCCACAATCTGGCGGGCGGTGAAAATGTCGGTGCCGTAGTCGAACTCCACGAACACCATCCCCAGCCCGATGGCAGAATTAGAGCGCACCGCCGATACGCCCGTGGCGCCGTTTAGCGCCGTTTCAACGGGCAACGTCACCAGCGCCTCCACTTCCTCGGGTGCCATGCCCGCCGACTCCAGAAACACGGTTACCCGGGGCCGGTCGAGGTCCGGCAGCACGTCCACGGGCAACTGACGGGCCGTGTAGGAGCCAGCAACCAACAAGCCGATAGCTAGTGCCAGCATAAGCAAGCGGTTTTGCAAGGCAAAGCGAATGATCTTATCGAGCATATGGATGAGCTTTTAGCTGTTAGCTACTAGCTGTTAGGGGTTGGTTGGTGTACCCAGGGTGTAGAGACGCAGTTATTGGCTTCGCTAATTTTCGGTTCGTGTCTCTACAGCGCACTAGCAGTAGGCAGACGACACCCCAACTACTATTGATTCAGATAGATGGACTTGAGTTGGTAAGTACCCACACTCACCACCCGGTCGTTTTCATTGACTTCGCCCGCCAGCAACACAGTTTGCTGCCCGTTGGCTGAGCCCGGCTGCACATAGCGGATTTTAAAGGTTTCAGGCTCGGTGTGCACAAACACTACCGGCTTGCCGTTGAGGTCGGTGAGAGCCGAGGTGGGTACCACCAGTTCCTTTTTGTTGCTGGTGCCAGCACCTATCACCTGCACGTTCACGGCCTGTCCGGACCGAAATAGGTTGCTACCCGCGTTATCCAGCTCCAGAATCAGTTGGCGCGCCTGGTTTACGGGGTTGACGGCGTTGCTGAACACTACCAACCGCGCCGGCGCACTGCCCTGCTGGCCTTGGAGGCCCTCGACCATGAATTGCGCATTGGCAGGAAGCTTCTCTAAGTCCTGCGCAAACACCTGCGCTTCTACCCGCAGTTTGCCGGGATTCAGCACCCGTAACAGCTCGTCACCTTGGTTGACTTGCTGCCCGACGGCCAGGGTAAATACATCCACGGTGCCGCTGATGGGGGAAGTGATATTAACGCGCCGGGTGCGGGCCTGACCGTTGAAAATAGCCGCATTCTGCCGGGCCTGGCGCAAACGCAGTTCGGCGGCTACTACGTCTTTACGGGCCGCAATGTCGGCGATGGTTTGCAGGCGGGCGTAGTCTTGTTGGGCAGCCCGCAGCTCGGCTTGGGCATTAGCCCGCTCGGTAGCAAGGCCGATTTGCTGCGTGGCATCCAACGTCTGATCGACAACGGCCAGCACCTGGCCGGCCCGTACCGTTTGACCTACCCGCGCAACCAAACTCACAATGCGCCCCGTTTGAGGCACCACTACCCGGCCCTCTCCCCCAGCGGCGGCGGATATTGTGCCATACAAAGTCAAGCGGTTATAAGTAGTTGAATAACTGGCCAAGGCTGTCCGCACGCCAAATAAAAATTGACTTTCCTTGGGCAACGCTACGGCATCGGTCAGAGCGGCGCCGGTGTTGGGTTGGGCGGTGGCGCCGTGGTCTTCGCCGTCGTGGGCCCATAGGGGCGCGGGTGGAGGCAACAGCACAGTCAAGGCCAAGCCGAGAGCGGCCGTGCCGGCAAGTAGCTTATGCTTGGTTTTCATACGCAACAGATGAGGTGGTGGACACTGGCGCAGCAACGCGGCGGCGCAGAAACAGCGCCGTTAAGCCAACCCCGAGAAGAAAGGCCCCGAACAGCAGTAAGACGTTTTTCCAAGATGAAAACAGCGAAGACGATGCCGCCACGGGCACAGCGCCTACAGGCAGCTTCTTGCCTACTTCCAAACCGGACAGCAGCATCAAGTCCGCTTGGTCGCTGGCCACAACTTGCACAGCCATACTGTATTTCTGGTTGACTGGAAAGGCCCCCTCCACCAAGTAAGAACCTGCCGACTTTTCCGTAACCGCAAATTTCAGGCTCGCATCTTCCGGGCTGGTTATGGTGATTTTAGCGCCTTTGATCGGGGCATTGGTGGCGTAATCCGACACGAATAGGCGCATGTCGGCGTCCTGGCCCTTCGTCAGGGGTTCAAAGCGGAGCAACAGCTCGAACTTTTCGGATAGGGCCGCAACCGAAAAGGTGGTAGCCACTGGCCCGGCCGAGGGCTGAGCGGCATCGCCGTGGTCTTCGCCGCCGTGGGCGTAGGCGTCCATGGCTAGCAGCCACGCAAGCAGCAGGAGCAAATTCTTCATTATTGTCCGCGCAAGTAGTTAAGTTCAACGATGGCCTGACGGTAATCCCGAATGGTGGTCAGGTAAGTATTCTGGATGGTAAAGGCCTGGTTCAGGCTCTGGATCAACACCAAGTAGCTGATTTCGCCGGCTCGAAACAGGCGCTGCGACTGGCTGATGATGGCACTGGATTGGGGCAGGCCAGTTTGCTCGTAATAGGTGAGCGAGGAAGCAAATTTGCGCGTGTCGGCCAGCGCCTGTTGGTACTGAGTTCCTAACTCGAGGCGCTGCACTTGCAACTGCGCTTGCGCTGCCTTGCTGCGGGCCGTAGCGGCCTGCAACTGCGAGCGGTAGGTCCAAAACCAGACCGGCAACGATACGCCAAACTGCAAACGGTACTTAAACGGCGAATTTTCAAACGCCTGATTCTGGTAACCTACCGTCAGAGCTGGCGTCCGGCGGGCCCGCACTAGGCTAATACCCGACTGGCTGAGCGTCACGTTCTGGCTGTAGTAAGCCAGCGTGGGACTTAGGGCCACAGCAACACTGTCTTGGCCAGAGAGCGTGCCGAGCAGTTCGGCTCCGGTGCGGGCTAACTCGGGGCCCGTTTCGCGCAGGTTGGTTTCCGCTGTGAGGTCGGCGTTGGGTTGGCCGAGTAGTAAGCCGAGCCGCCGCTGCGCCGAGCGCTGATCCACGGTAGCCTGTTCGAGCTGGTTGCGCACTTGCCGGGCTTCGGCTTCGGTGCTCACCCGCTGCAAAGCCGTAACCTCGCCAGCCGCATACAGGCGGTTGGTGGCTTGCTGCAACGCCTGGAACAAGCTGTCTTGGTAGATGAGCTGCCGTACTTGGGCCTCAGTGAATTGCAGCGTTAGGTAAGCTAGGCGCACGTCGCGGCGCACGGTGGCGCGGTTCACGTCCAGTCCCCGCTCAGCCAGTACAATGCCCGCATTCGCGGCCCGCGCCTGGTTGCGGTACACGTTCGGCAAATCAATAGTTTGTACCACGCCGGGCGCCCACCGCTCACCCGTGGGCGCCGACCACAAGAAGTCGGGGTTGGCCGGGGCGAAGCTGCCGCGCTTCAACGCCCGCTGCTCCTCGATTTCTTGCGTTGACTGACGCAGGCGCGGATGCAACCGCAGCGCCTGCATTTCGGCGCTGTCCAGGCGCACTACTATTCGCTGTGCCAGCACCGGACCGGCCAGTAGCAGTAGTACCCACGCCAGGCACAGGCTCCCCCATCCTCTTTTCCTGAAAAGAGAAGAAGCCAAGAGAGCAAAGACCTGTTGCATAGCTAGTCTTACTTTCGAACTCATTGACCAACAATTGCTTGCTTTAATCGACACCCAACGGAGCACGCCATCAAGCGCTGACGCGGATAGTGAAATCGGCCGTATGGATCTGGCCGCCGTGGTTGAACTGCAGGAAGACGCGGTATAGGCCAGGAGCCTCGAAGTTGGTGTTGAAGCCGATGTTAGGGCCTTTATCGGCCTGGTCATTCGGGTGCACGTGCAGGTATTTCTCGGTGTCTTCGCTGATAACCACCACGTGGCCGAGGGCGCCGAGGTAGTTGTCGAGGTCCGTAACGGGTTGGCCGCCTTTGGTGATGTTGATTTTCATACCAAGTAGTTGACCTACTTTCAGCTCCTTATCAAAGGAAAGGGTGGCCTGATAACCGTCTTTCTGCCACTGCATCTGTTCTTTCGTGAACTTGACGGGAGTGTATTTCGGCCCCTGCACTGTGATGGGCTGGCGGCCGAGCTGATGCCCGCTGCCGGACGGCGTGTAATCCTGAAACAGCACGTAGTCGCCGCCCTTGCTGAAGGTGAAAGGCGCTTTGTAGTTGCCGTCGGCAGTGAATTCGGGGTGCTCGTGGTGAAACTGCGAGAGGTCTTTGCTGACGATAATGAGGTGGATTTTCTTTTCGTGCACCACGGCTAGCGGCACCGGCGCTTTCTCATTGCCTACTTCCTGCGGCGTGAAAGCCAGCATCACGGGCTGCCCAGCCACCACCTGCGCTGGCGTTGATTCATACTTTATTTGGTATGCTTTCCCATTGGAAACCTCGTCGTTGTGCACCAGTTCCATGCCGCACTTCGGGCACTTCTGGCCCGGCTTCGTGCTGGTGACTTCCGGGTGCATAGGGCAAGCATACGTATGAGCACCCGCGTGCTCAGCGGAGCTTTCGGCGCCAGCTTCGGTAGCATCGGCTACGGTGTTAGTGGGACTGCTAGAGGTATCGGACGAGCAACTAGCAGCAGCAAATAGGCTGGCTACGGCCAGCGCGTGAACGAGAATACGGTTCATAAAACAGTGATTGAAAATCAGAAAAAAGGGAGCCTGTATCTGCCACCGCTAGTAGAGGGTGGCGCTTAGCACGGCGGCTACTGCTATAGGATAGCAGGCAATTCAGCAGGCAGGTAGGCACTTACTGAGCTGCTCAACAGGCTTCGTTTTCGGAAGCAACTTCTAGTTGGGCGAAGCCAGCAAACGGCAAGAAGAAAGGTATTGGGAGCATAGCGTCGCCATTACAGCGCTGGATAACCGGCAGACATATAAAAGCCAAGGCCTGCCCCGGACGTAGCATAGCTAGGCCGGCGCGAACCTTGGCGCGTCGAAGCAATCAGACAGTTAGAGACTGAATGAAAATGCGGATATCCGGAATTTTGGGCTTTAATAGCCGTGGGGGCACTAGCTTAACGCTAGCCGTCCGGTCCCAAGAGCCGGCCATGGGGCGGAAATGAAACTCCACGGCCGTTGGCAATAGAGCCGGCGCGGGAACGACTACCTGCTTTTCAGCTGGTGTAATCAGCGACGAAAGCAAAGAGGTCGACTTGTCTTTGCAGCAGTCGTGCTTGCCCGAAGACTTACGTGAAGTATCGGTTTTCCCTTTGGCGGCACCCTCTTTTGCCAGGCCGTGCATCTTGCAGCTAGCAGGCATGGGCTTAGCCGGCTTCGTATGGCAATCAGCCATAAGTGCCTTGCCAGAAGCTGCCGAAGTTGTAGCTGCGCACCAGCACTGCCCCACAAACACGTTGACGAAGACGACCAGTAAGGTCGTCGCCAGCAAGCGTCGGAACAGGAACAGGCTACGGAACATAACAGGCAGAATTCAACTGCGAAAGTAGCGCACTTCCAGTAGAAGGGTAGTACTGCCTCTTAACCCTGGAATGACGGATCAAGTTTCTACGCCGGGAGAAAGAAGGCTCAATCAGTCTAAAATCCTGCCTCCAGATGATACAAGGCGTTCTTTCAACGAATTGAACCTGTATTGCCCGACTTTTCGCAAGCAAAATTATGCATAAGCGAAGCACAATTATATATGCGTTTCAGCGGGGCCAAGGGCACTACAAATTGTGTAACTCTTGTTCAAGATTACATACGGCGTAGTGCAACTGCCAGTAGTTCCTTTGCAGCGTTGCTTAGGTATAGCACTTGCCTGTTTACGAGCAGTGGCACCGCATATTTAGCTGATTTGTTATGTCTCCCGAACCTGAAACCACAACTCTTGATATAGAAGGAATGACCTGCGCTTCATGCGCTTCCTTCGTGGAGAAGTCGCTGAGCCGCACGCCCGGCGTGCAGAACGCCATGGTTAATTTTGCGACTGAAAAGGCCACTGTTCAATACCTGCCCGACCAAGCCTCGCCCGCCTCGCTCAAAGAAGCTGTTGTGAAGGCTGGTTACGGCGTCATTGAGCGCGCTCCGGACACCAGTGCCGCCGAGCGCAGCGCGGAACTCGACCAACAGAAAGCCGTGGCCTACCAAAAGCTGAAGCGTCGTTTTTGGGTGGCCTTGGGCTTGGCTGTTGTCATTATGCCGCTGAGCATGCTTATGCTGTGGCCTGCCCTGATGCAGCGCATGAACATGCAAGCGCTGAACTACGTCTTGCTCTTGCTGACACTACCGGTGTTGCTGTACAGTGGGCGTGAGTTTTATGTATCGGCCTGGAACGGCTTCAAGCATCGGGCCGCCAACATGGATACGCTGGTAGCGGTGGGCACTGGCGCGGCGTTTCTGTACAGTCTAGCCGCCACGGTAGTGCCGAGTTTCTTTACAAGCCGCGGCATCATGCCTGAGGTTTATTATGATACTACGGCCACCATCATCGCGCTGATTTTGCTAGGCAAGGTTATGGAAATGCGCGCCAAAACGCAGACCTCAGCCGCCATGAAAGCCCTGCTAGGCTTACAGGTCAAGACAGCTCGGGTGGTACGGCTAAATGGCCAAGAGCTGGATGTGCCCATCGAGCAGGTGCAACTCGGTGACACGGTGGTAGTGCGGCCCGGCGAAAAGGTAGCCACCGACGGTGTGATACTAGAAGGCTATTCCTCGCTCGACGAAGCCATGCTCACCGGCGAAAGTCTGCCGGTGGAGAAAAAGGCGGGCGACGCGGTGTTTGGTGCCACGCTAAACAAAACGGGTTCGTTCCGCTTCCGTGTCACCAAAGTTGGGGCCGATACCATGCTCTCGCAGATTGTGAAGCTGGTGGAAGATGCCCAAGGCAGCCGCGCGCCCATCCAGCGCCTAGCTGATAAGGTCAGCGCCATCTTTGTGCCGACAGTGGTAGTCATTGCCATCCTGACGTTTGTGTTGTGGTTTGATTTGGCGCCGGTGGCTACCCGTTTGCCCCTGGCACTGGTTAATTTTGTGGCGGTCCTTATCATTGCTTGCCCGTGCGCGCTCGGCTTGGCCACCCCCACGGCCATCATGGTCAGCACTGGTAAAGGGGCCGAGCACGGGGTATTGATTCGCAATGCCGAGGCACTGGAAAAGGCTTACCAGGTAAACACAGTGCTGCTCGACAAAACCGGTACCATCACGAACGGTCAGCCCGCCGTCACGGATTTTGTAGCGCCCGGCCAGGATGTTCCCCAGCTGTTGCAACTCGTAGCCGCCGTAGAGCGACAATCCGAGCATCCGCTGGCTGAAGCAGTGGTGCGCTACGTCGACGCGCATAGCCTTGATAAGCTATCAGCTACGGCCTTTCGGGCCATGGAAGGCAAAGGGGCGGCGGCGACGGTAGCTGGCCAGGCTGTGCTCATCGGCAACCGTCGGCTGCTGGCTGATGAGCATGTTACGCTTTCACCAGAACTCATCACGCAAGCCGAGCACTTACTTAACCAAGCGAAAACGGTGCTCTACGTGGCCCTATACGGCGAAGCCGTAGGGTTAATTGGCGTGGCCGACACTGTGCGTGATACGTCGGCCGTTGCCATCCGCAAACTGCAATCCTTGGGGATTGAAGTGGTGATGATGACTGGCGACAACCCCCAGACAGCAGCTCAAGTAGCCAGCCAGGTCGGCATCAAACGCTACTTCGC